>JAEZQR010000198.1 GCA_023413015.1 Pseudomonadota bacterium | reverse complement strand
TGCGCGAGGCGGCGATCTTTCCGCTCAACGCCGCCCGCCGCAAGGCGGAGACGCTGCGCTTCGCCCGCCGCGCCGCACAACGCCTGATGTGGATCGCCGACCCCAATCTCGGCTCGGCCTGAGCGGCTATCCGGTCGTCGCGGTCATCGACACTGATGAAGGGCCGCGCAGGCGCGGAGGGCTACTTCTGCCTCCCATACCCGACTCAACGGCGGGTCAGCTGACCGCCGTCAGCAGGGCGTAGAACATGCCTCCGGAGACCGCCGCCAGGCTGTAGAGGAACGGGAGGCGGATGAGGGCGCCGGCTCGCGATAAGAGATAGGCGCCCTTCATCTGCCGATACATATGCCACAGCGCATAGATCATCAGCGCCAGCGTGATGATCCCGGTCGCGAAGCCGACTGCCGTCACGATCATCCAGAACGAGAACAGCAGCGACATGAACGCGATCGAGTAGGTGACGAAGACCGCATGGTCGTAGAGGCCGTAGCCCCGCTTGCCCGCGAAAAGCAGCCACACCATCGGCGTGCTGATCAGGATCAGTAGCCAGGAGAATTTATAGGCGTTCGCCTTGAGCCGGTAGGCGACGAGTTCGGGATCTTCCCTGAACTGCCGGACGATCGACCCGGTCCGTGCACCGGCACCGGGGGCTTTGCTGTTGATGCCGTCGACGATGCTGCCGGCGACCGCGAGCGCCTGGCGGTCCTCGCGGGCCTCGGCGAGTCTCTGCTCCAGTTTGGCGCGCCGCTTGTCCGTCAGCCCTTGCTCACGTAGCGACGCCTTGATGTCCGCGATCTTGCGATCGGCCTTGAGCGTCTCCTCCTTGATCTCCGCCGCGCTCTCCTGGGCGCTGACCCGCTTGGCATCGTCGTGATGACCGGTCAGCGAATAGACGCCGTACATCAGGAATGCGCTGAACAGGAATAGCGCGAGCGGCGACACGAACCGCGCCCGCTCGCCATGGATGTAACGTCGCGTGAGCTCACCGGGACGCAGCGCCAGCTCCGGCAACGTCTGCCAGAACTTGCCGTCGAAATGGAGGACGCCATGCAGCAGGTCATGCCAGATGGCGCCGACTGTCCGGTGGATGTGGGCGGGCTGGCCGCAGCTGGCGCAAAAGGCGCCGGTCAGCTCGGCACGGCAATTGAGGCAGTGGCCCGCGTGGCTCGGTTCCCGTGCCTCGGCCTGAGGTCGGCCATGCGTCGGCTCGACTGCGCGTGCGATAAGGATGCCGGTCACCGCATCGCCGGCTGCATCCAATTCCCCGGTCATGCCGTAAAACTAGCAGCCGGGAATTCGCCATGCCAGCGCCGATGCGGGACGCGGACCTGCCCACCGGCCTCAACTCGCTCCTGACAGCTCAACGGTCCGTCGCAAATCAGCTACCGGCCGCTTGCAGGTAACGGCGGCGGCGTGGAACGTGCGCGAACGGGTCGGGGGGATCCCACGTGCGTTGCATCTTGTTCGTCGCTTTCCTCATCGGGGCAGCTTGGCTGCCGGGCGCGTCCGCGCAGGCCGCGCTGCTGGGCAGCACCGAGCAGGTGCGCACCGGCTCCGAGGTCACCGGCCGCTGGTCGGACATGCTGGGGCGCGTCGGCCATGTTGCCGATCCCTGCGCGCCGCCGGTGATCACGGCATCACGGGCCGAAGCCCGCCCCGCTGAGGCACCGGCAGCCGCGCTGGCCGTCGATGCGGCTGCGCCCGTCTGCCGCGCGGGCGATACCGCCGGCGAGCTTCGGGCGGTCGCACGGCGCGCCGCCACCCTTCCGATGCTCGAACGCGTACGGTTGATAAACGCGGCGGCCAACCGCCGGCCCTATGTCGCCGACAAGGCCAACTACGGCGTCGAGGATTATTGGGCGACGCTCGACGAATTCGCGGCGCGGGGTGGCGACTGCGAGGATTATGCGATCGCCAAATATATGCTGCTGAAGGCGGCCGGCGTGGCGCCTGAGGCGATGCGGATCGCAGTCGTCTACGATCTGGCGCTCAATGCTTCGCACGCCGTGCTCGGCGTCGACGTCGGCGGCACCACCTATATCCTCGACAACCAGGTCGACGAGGTGCTGTCCGACGGGGAGGTTGGCTACTATCAGCCCGTCTACTCGGTGAACGAGCGCGGCTGGTGGCTCCACATGCCGGCCTGAGCTGGCCGCTCGGGTTCTACCGGGGCGACCGTTTCGCCAGGATGCGCTGCAGCGTGCGCCGGTGCATCTTCAGCCGCCGGGCGGTCTCCGACACGTTGCGGTCGCAGAGCTCGTAGACGCGCTGGATATGTTCCCAGCGGACCCGATCGGCCGACATTGGCTCGGCCGGCGGCTCGGGCCGCTCGCCCGTCGAGGCGGTCAGCGCCTTGACGATGTCGTCCGGATCGGCGGGCTTGGCGAGATAGTCGACGGCGCCGGTCTTCACCGCCGCCACTGCCGTCGCGAGATTGCCGTAACCGGTGAGGATGACGATCTTCACGTCGGGCCGCAGCGCCCGCAGGTCGCTCACCAGATCGAGGCCGTTGCCGTCCTCGAGCCGCATGTCGACTACCGCGAAAGCAGGCCGTGCCTGCGCCGCCATACGTCGCGCCTCGGCGATGCCGCCGGCAGTCAGGACCTGGAAGCCGCGCCGTTCGAGCGTCGTCGCCAGACGCTGGCGGAACGGCTGGTCGTCATCGACGATCAGCAGGGGAGCCTGGGTCTGTACGGGTGTCGTGCCGGCCGGTACCGTCGCCATCGTCTCTGTCCTCGGTCTTCGTCCGTTCGATATGGGAACGTTGCCAATGAATTTCGACCTTTGCGCCGCCGTGCGCCGCATTGCCGAAAGCGATTCGGCCGCCGGTCCGTTCCAGCAGCGTCGTCGCGATGAAGATGCCGAGCCCGGTGCCGCCCGATCCTGAACGCGACGGCCCCAGGAACGGCTCGCCCAGCTGCGGCAGCAGGGCAGGGTCGAAGCCACCACCGTCGTCAGTCACCGTCACCACCACGTCCGTCGGGGTCGCGTCCGCGCGCAGCTCGACGCGCGACGCCGCATGGCGCGCCGCATTCGACACGAGGTTGGCGAGTCCGTGCAGCAACTCGGGCGAGCGACGCACCATCAGCGGTGCCGCTGATGTCGACGCCGTGACGTCGATCGTCTTCGCACCTTCGTAGGGCTGCGCCACCTCGCGCAGCAGCGCGGCAAGCGCGAGGCGCGGGAACGGCTCCTCGGCCTCGGCGCGACGCGCGAGGCCGACGAGGATGTCGCGGCTGCGCTTGGCTTCCTGGTTCAGCAGCCGGATATCATCGCCGAAGTCGGGATCGTTGCCGAGCGCGTCCTCGAGCTCGCGCGCGACGAGCGTGATCGTGCCCAAGGGGCCGCCGAGCTCGTGCGCGGCCGCCGCGGCGAGGCTGCCGAGCGCCGACATCTTCGCCTCACGCTCAAGCGCGGTCTGCGTAGCGGCCAGCGCCTGTGCCTGACGGCGGCCCTCGGCCGAGATGCGCCAGGCGTAGACCGCCAGGAAGCCGAGGCCGAACACCTCGGCCGTCAGGATGCCGAGGCGGTAGGTCTCGGGCAGCCGGAAATCGGGCCCGCCCCACGGCAGCGGCAGCGCCCAGTACCATTGTGCGACCAGCATGGCGACGGCCAGCAGCACGATCGCGGCCGTGTCCCATGCCGACAGCAGTGTCGCCGCCACCGTGACGGGAACGAGGAGCAGCGTCGCGAACGGGTTGGCGAGCCCGCCGGTCAGGAACACGAGTACGCCGAGCTGCACGAGGTCGAATGACAGGTGGAGCAGCGCTTCGCGGCCAGCGAGGCGGGCATGGCGCGGGTAAAGCGTCACCAGCCCGATGTTGAGTATCGCCGAGGCCCCGATCGCGGCGAGTGTGGGGCCCCACGGCAGCGGGAAGCCGAGCAGGCCGCCGACGACCCCCAGCGTCGCGAGCTGGCTGGCGATGCCGATCCAGCGCAGCAGCACCAGCGTGCGCACGCGCACGTCGGGCACGCCGACTCGGAGCAGGGTGAAGCGCCGCGGTCTGTCCATCGCCCTCCCATATAGCGAGCGGGAAGCGTCTGGGCGATGTGTGTCGCCAAGACGCTTAATGAGCGGTTCAGCCGCGGCGTGTTGTAGCCTTGTTGCTGCCGCGATTAGAGCCTAGAGCGCACCCCCGAACCATGGCTTCCACTCCACCGAAACGCCCGCGCGCGAGCGCTCGCGGCCCCGTCGCCCGCGCCGCCGTCACGCTGTTCAAGCTCGGCATCGGCGCCGGCCTGCTCATGGCGCTGCTGCTCGTCGTGGCGGTGGCGATCTCGATGGCCTCGCTACCTGGCTTCCGGGAGCTGATGCGCTCGCCCAACGGCCAGATGGTTCAGGTCCGCGGCGCCGACGGCTCGGTCCTGGTTTCGGTCGGGCCCTCCTACGGCGAATGGCTCGCCTACAACGAGATCCCCAAGGTGATGGTCGACGCGATGATCGCGGTCGAGGATCGCCGCTTCTACAGCCACCCCGGCGTCGATCCGATCGGCACGGCGCGCGCGCTCGCGATCAACCTGCGCGCCGGCGGCTCGGTGCAGGGCGGCTCGACGATCACGCAGCAGCTTGCGCGCAATATCTTCCTCACCGCGAAGCAGACTTACGGCCGCAAGATCCGGGAGGCGATCCTGGCGCTGGCGCTCGAGCAGCGCTTCACCAAGCGTGAGCTCCTCGAACTCTATCTCAACCGCGTCTACTTTGGCGGCGGCGCCTACGGCATCGATGCGGCGGCGCGCAAATTCTACGGCCATGGCGCCGGGCGGCTCAGCCTGGAGGAGTCGGCGGTGATCGCCGGCCTCGTCAAGGCGCCGTCGCGCTACGCGCCGTCGTCGGACCCCGAAAAGGCCCGGCGCCGCGCCAAGACGGTGATCGCGGTGATGGCCGATGCCGGCAAGATCACCCCGGCGCAGGCCGCCGCGGCGGACGTCGATGCGCTCCGCTTCGCGCCGCAGCCCCGCCAGAACAATGTCCGCTACTTCACCGACTGGGTGCTCGACGAGCTCGAGTCGCTGACTGACGAAACGGTCGAGCCGCTCGTCGTTACCACAACGCTCATGCCGAAGATGCAGCAGGCGGCAGACCGCGCTGTCACCGCCAACACGCCGGCCGGCGCGCAGGGCGCACTTGTCGCGATGTCGACCGACGGCGCGGTGCGCGCGATGGTGGGCGGGAAGGACTATGTCAGCTCGATCTACAATCGGGCGATCGCTGCGCAGCGGCCGGCGGGCTCCTCGTTCAAGCTGTTCGTCTATCTGGCCGCGCTCGAGGACGGCGTCGAGCCCGACGACATCGTCGTCGACGAGCCGGTCAGCTTCGGTAACTGGAGTCCGCGCAACAATGACCGCGGCTATGCCGGCGAGGTGACGGTGCGCGAGGCGTTCGCGCGCTCGATCAACACCGTGGCGGTGCAGCTCGCCGCGCGCGTCGGCTTCGATACAGTTGCCGACATGGCGCGCCGCTTCGGCCTCACCACACGCATCGACCGCCGCCCGGCCATGGCGCTCGGCGCCTCGGACGTGCGGCTGATCGAGATGACCTCGGCCTATGCCAGTGTCGCACGCGGCGGCGTTCAGGCGACGCCTTACGCCATCACCCAAGTGACCACGACGCGCGGCCGCACACTCTACGAGCGCGAGGCGGAGGAGCCGCGGATGCTCGTCGCGCCTTGGGTAGCAGCGAAGATGACCGATCTGCTGAAGTCGGTGGTCGAGAGCGGCACCGGCCGCCGCGCCGCGATCGGGCGCGAGGTGGCCGGCAAGACCGGCACGACGAGTTCGAACCGCGACGGCTGGTTCTTAGGGTTCACTGGCGATCTCGCGGCCGGCGTGTGGATGGGCCGCGACGACAACAAGCGCGTGGCAGGTCTCGCCGGCGGTCGCGCGCCCACGCAGGCGTGGGCGGACTTCATGCGCATCGCGACGAGCGGCATGCCCAACCAAGCGCTGCAGACCGAGGTGGCCTTGCCCGAAGACGGTCTGGGCGAGCCCGACGACGAGGTTTACGGCCTCTACCCGGCGGGCGAGGAGCCGGCGATCGGTCCTGACGGGGGGGCGATCGCCTCCGCGCCGGCCGAGACCGTGCCGCCGCGGCAGCCACGCCTCAACGACGAGTTCCTGAACGACGTGCTCGCCGAACCGGCACCCGGGACCTCAGCCGCGGCCAATCCAATGTAAGCCGGGCCCGTGGCGCTTGAGCCAGCGCCGCGGCCTGCCGATGTCGCCGCCGTAAAGCGCCTCGGCCACCCCCCAGAAGGCGGGACTATGGTTCATGTGCACGAGGTGCGCCACCTCGTGTGCGACGACGTAGCGGCGTACCTCGCGCGGCGCGAGGATCAGCCGCCAGCTGTAGGCGATGCACCCCGTGCTCGTGCAGCTGCCCCAGCGCGAAGTGGTGTCGCGCACCGTCACCGCGGCAATGGGCTTGCCGATCTTGGCCGTCATCTCGCGCGTTTCGGCGGTCAGTACCGTCTTGGCGTGCGCTCGCAGTGCACGCTCCACCCGGCCGGCGAGCCCGTCCGGAGGCCCGCCGATACGCAGGCGGCCGCTTTCGATGATGGCTGATCGTGGTCGCTGCGGCGACCAGTCGATGACGACCTCTTCGCCCTCGATTGGTACGATCGCGCCGGGTTCGAAGCGACTCGGCACAGGCCAAGCGGCGACGCGCACCGCGATCCACTCGTGGTGCGTCTCAAGCATCTCCAGCGCGCGAGCAGACGAGGTGCGAGGGTGGAGCGAGATGCGAATCACGCCTTGGGCCGCGTCCGCCCGCAGGGTGATGCGTCGCGCGCGTGGGCTTGGCTTCAGCTCGACAGGGACGCGGCGACCGGCCACGTCCATTACCCACCCTTTGTCGCCGTTCGGGCGATAGCCGAGAAGATCGAGGAGCTTCACAGCTCGCGGTCGATCACGAAATCCTCGATGTCGCCCACGTCATCCTCGGATACCGTCCAGCCTCGCACCGAGGCGCCGGCCGCATGTACCGATTCCGGGTCGCCCGTGACCAGCGGATGCCAGTCGGGCAGGTCCTCGCCCTTGGCCAGCAACAGGTAAGCGCAGGTCGACGGCAGCCAATCGAGCTCGAGCACCTTCTCGGGCGTCAGCCGGACGCATTCGGGCACATGGGCGCGACGGTTGCGATAGTCCTTGCAGCGCCCGGTCCGACGGTCGAGCAGCCGGCAGGCGACGTTGGTGGGAACGAGTTCGCCGGTGTCGGCATCCTCGAGCTTGTGCACGCAGCATTTGCCGCAGCCATCGCACAGGCTTTCCCACTCCGTGCGGGTCATCTGGCGGAGCGTCTTCTCGCGCCAGAAGGGGGGCGTCACCGGACCCATTTCTCAAGCTCCGCCGTCACCTCCTGTGGCGTGGCGCCTTGGGAGAGGAAGCTGATCGGCTGCCCCTCAGGTCCCATCAGATAGGCGATCGCCGAATGGTCCATCAGATAATTCTGCGCATCGCCGCCAGGCGCGCGATTGGCATAGACACGATACGCTTTCAGCGCGGCATCCACCTGCGGTGGTGTGCCGGTCAGGCCGACGAAGCGTGGATGGAAGGCGGCGGTGAACTGCTTGACCACGGCCGGCGTGTCACGCGCGGGATCGACCGTCACGAAGATCGGCTGCACCTTGGCGGCGCGGGCAGGATCGTTCGCCTCGAACGCGCGATAACCCTGCGCGAGGCGCTGCATGTCGGTCGGGCACACGTCGGGGCAGAAGGTGTAGCCGAAGTACATCAGCCGGTACTGGCCCGCATAGCTCTTGTCAGTGACCGCGCGGCCATCGCCATCGATCAGTGCGAACGGCCCGCCGATCCCGCTGCCTTCGAGCGGCGGGCGCTCGCCGCCCGCCGTCCCGCGCGACTGCCACAACATCGCGGCACCGGCGGCGACGGCGACGAGGAGAAAGCCGATGACGACGGCAAAGGGTAGGCGGCGGGAGGTCGCGCGAGTGTTCATGACCGGCCCTATCTATGCTAGATGTGGGATAAATCCAGAGATCTGCCGGGGGTAAGTGAATGTTGAAGATGCGTGTCGCCGTCGCCGCGCTGCTGCTGGGCGCTTTTGCCGCGCCCGCTGCGGCGCAATTCTCGGACAGCTACAATTTCTTTAAAGCGGTGCGCGATCGCGACGGCACCAAGGCGACCTCGCTGCTGGCACAGCCGGGCTCGACGCTCGTCAACGCCCGCGATTACGACAGCGGCGACACGGCGCTCCACATCGTCACCCGCCGCCGCGACACGCCGTGGATGGGGCTGCTGCTCGGCAAGGGCGCGAACCCCAACCTCAAGGACAAGACGGGCAGCACGCCGCTGATCGTCGCGTCCGAGATCGGCTTCGTCGACGGTGTCCAGCTGCTGCTGGCGCGCGGCGCAGATCCGAACCTGACCAATGCGCAGGGCGAAACCGCGCTCATCAAGGCGGTGCAACTCCGCGACGCCAGCACTGTGCGCCTGCTTCTGGCGGGCGGCGCCAACCCCGATAAGGCGGACAGCATCGCCGGCTACTCGGCGCGCGACTATGCGCAGCAGGATCGTCGCGCCGGCACCATCCAGCGGCTGATCAAGGAAGCCGACGACCTCAAGAAGGCACCGGCTCAACCGGCCGCCAACTAGGTCAGCGCCTCGACCCTGAACCGGGTGTCGAGCGCGAAGATCTCGCCGGGCTCGAGCACGACGAGGCCGGGATGCGCGGGGTCGTTGAACGGGTCGGTGGGGTGCGTCACGCCCTCGATGCAGGCGATCGGCTGGTCGGGCGGCGAATAGACCACCATCCAGCGCGCCGGATCGCTTGCGGCCATCGTCAGCGCCAGCCCGCGTTCGGGCCATTCCATGCGGGCGCGGCCGTTCCAGCCCGCGAACACATTGTCGGTGGTGGTGGTAGCGTGCAGCTTGTCGCTCCAGTCGTCACGCGTCTCCTCGATATAGCGAACCGGCATGATGAACGCGTCGGTCTCCCACCAGCCTTCCAGATGTGCGTGCAGGCGCATGCCCGGCGTCTTGAGATAATAGGGATGGTGGCCCAGTCCGGCCGGCATGCGACTGTCGGAGCGGTTCTCGACCGACAACCGCACATTGAAGCCCCGGTCGGTCAGCTCGAAGTGCTGCACTGCACGGTAGGTCCAGGGCCATTCGTCGGCGGCATGCTCGTAGGCCAACGTAGCGCTCCTCGAATCCTGCGCCTCGACCGTCCACGGATGCTGCCAGCCGTGACCGTGGATCGCATGCGGATGCGCGCCGAAGTTGAGCGGCAGCTGGATCTCGCGGCCGTTCCACGTGAAACGGCCGTGCGCGATGCGGTTCGACCAAGGTACGAGCGGAAAGCTCGCCAATCCCAAGGGATCAAGGTTGTCGAGCGCCTCCTGACTCGCCGGGCGCATGATATCGGCGCCCTGCCAGCGGAACCCCACGATGCCGCCGCCGGCCTTGGGTGCCAGCACCAGATCGACGTCGTCGTTGCGCAAGGCCAGCAGGTCCATCGTCTCACCCCTCGAACATCGGCAGCAGCAGCCCGGTGACGCCCGGCGCCTCCACCTCGAACAATCCGCCGGCCAACGCATGCTCTCCCGACTTGTCGAGGCCGCCAGCCGCTGAGGTGACGAACATCCGCTCCAGCCGCTCACCGGCGAAAGCTAAGCTCGTTACCTGCGCCGCCGGGACCGCCCGCTCGGTGAGCAACTGCCCGTCGGGCGAATAGCGGCGCACGCACCAGCCGTCCCAGAAGGCGATCCACAACCCACCCTCGGCATCGACGTTCATGCCGTCCGGGTTGCCGCGCGTCTCATCGCCGAACTTCAGGAACACGCGCTTGTTGGTCGCCTGCCCGTCGGCATTGAGGTCGAAGGCATAGACCGTCCGGCGCAACGTATCTGTATGATACATGGTCCGCCCGTCGGGGCTGAACGCCGGGCCGTTGGTGATGCGGTAGCCCTGATCGACCTTCCGCACCCGACCGTCTGTGTGCAGGCAGTAAAGCGAGCCGCTATCCTGCCGCTTCTCGTCGTCCATCGTTCCCGACCAGAAGCGGCCGGCGAGGTCGATCTTGCCGTCGTTTGACCGGTTGTGCGGCTGATGCGGCTCGGTCTCGTGGAAGATTTCGTAGCGCCCGGCTTCCGGATCGGCGAACAGGAAGCCGCGCTCGCTGTTCGCGACGAAGCCGTCCGCTGCGCGCGGCCAGATCGCCGTCACGCGGAACGGCGGCGTCCAGTTCTGGCGGCTGGCGTCCGCCAGCCGGAAGCGATGGATCGCGGGCTTCTCGATATCGACGAACCAGACTGCGCCGTCGCGCGGGTCCCATACCGGCCCTTCGCCGAGCAGCGCGCCAACGTCCCACACGCATCGCGCCGAGGCATCATCACTTTTCGGCATCTTCGATATTGCCCTTCCGATCGGCAGATCACATGGTTAAGAAACATTAACGCTGGTGTCTCGGTACCGGCACGCCGTCGCAACGCGCAATAGGCAAGAGGCGATCCGATATCCGGAACGCGGCTCGTCCAGCGTCGTTAGGAACCGGCATCGATGGGGTGGCACAAGGTCGGAGCGAGAGGATGACGGACGGACCCGCCGGCGGCATGCCGCCCGATGACGGCCCCAAGAAGCCCAGCGCCGCGGGCAGCCCGCTCCGCTCGGCGCAGACCTACGGCAAGCTCGACAAGGACGGCTTCATCCATCGCAGCTGGATGAAGAACCAGGGTTTCCCCGACCGCGTCTTCGACGGCCGGCCGATCATCGGCATCTGCCAGACCTTCTCCGAGTTCAATCCGTGCCACAGCCATCTGCGTGACATCGCGGAGGCGGTGAAGCGCGGCGTGTGGGAGGCGGGCGGCCTGCCGCTCGAATTCCCGACGATCTCGCTCGGCGAGACGCAGATGCGCCCGACCGCCATGCTGTTCCGCAACCTGATGAGCATGGACGTCGAGGAGTCGATCCGCGCCTATGCGATGGACGGCGTGATCCTGCTCGGCAACTGCGACAAGAACACGCCCGCTATGTTCATGGGCGCCGCCTCGGTCGATCTGCCGGCGATTCACATTGCCTCGGGACCGATGCTCAACGGCAAGTACCGAGGGCACGATATCGGCTCGGGCACCGACGTCTGGCGCTTCTCGGAGGCGGTGCGCGCGGGCGAGATGACGCTCGCCGACTTCCTCGCCGCCGAGAGCGGGATGAGCCGCTCGCCCGGCACCTGCATGACGATGGGCACCGCCTCCACCATGGCGTGCATCGTCGAGGCGATGGGCCTGTCGCTGCCCTACAACGGCACGATCCCGGGCGTCGACGCGCGCCGTAAGGCGATGGCGCACATGGCGGGCATCCGCATCGTCGAGCTGGTGCGCCAAGGGGCGAAGCTATCCGACTTCATGACCCGCGCCGCCTTCGAGAACGGCGTGCGCGCCTGCGCCGCGATCGGCGGTTCGACCAATGCCGTCATCCACCTGATCGCGATGGCGGGCCGCGCGGGTATTGAGTTCGGGCTCGACGACTGGCAGCGGCTCGGTCACGACCTGCCGCTCCTCGTCGATCTGATGCCCTCGGGCCGCTATCTGATGGAGGATTTCCACTACGCCGGCGGTATGCCCGCGCTCATCAAGGAGATGGGCCCCGAGCTGTTCGACTATGATGTCGTCGGCGTCTCGGGGCTGAGCTTCCGCGAGATCGTGGAACAGGCACGCAACGACAACCCCGAGGTCATCCGGCAGTTGGCGAATCCGGTGCGCCGCCACGCCGGCATCGCGGTGATGCGCGGCAACCTCGCGCCCGATGGCGCGATCATCAAGCCGAGCGCGGCGTCGCCCGAACTGCTGAAGCATCGCGGTCGTGCGGTGGTGTTCGAATCGATCGAGGACTTCAAGGCACGGGTCGACGACCCCGATCTCGACATCGACGCGAGCTGCGTGATGGTGCTCAAGGGCTGCGGCCCGAAGGGCTATCCCGGCATGCCCGAGGTCGGCAACATGCCGCTGCCTAAGAAGCTGCTCGAAGCGGGCGTTCGCGACATGGTGCGCGTGTCCGATGCGCGGATGAGCGGCACCGCCTTTGGCACCGTCGTCCTCCACGTCTCGCCCGAAAGCCACATCGGCGGCGCTCTCGCGCTGGTGCGCGACGGCGATATCATTGCGCTCGATGCCGAAGCCGGCATCCTGCAGCTCGAGATCGAAGATGATGAACTTGCCGCCCGCCGCGCGGCCTGGACGCCGCCCGCGCGCGAATATGACCGCGGCTGGTACTCGCTCTACATCGATACCGTCACCCAGGCGCACGAAGGCGCCGATCTTGCCTTCCTGCGCGGGCGTTCGGGCTCGGTGGTGACGCGGGAGAGCCATTGATGCCCGCACGACCCTTCCTCGCCATCGACTGGGGCACGACCAACCGTCGCGGCTATCTCGTCGACGCGGACGGCGTCGTGCAGCAGGAGCATGAGGACGGCCTCGGCATCCTCGAAGTGGCGGCTTCCGGCATCGGATTCGAGCGGGCGCTGCGCGAGCTGGTCGACCGCTTCCGGTTCGACGGCCTCGTGTTGATGGGCGGTATGGTCGGCTCGAACCGCGGCTGGATCGAGGCACCCTATGTACCGTGTCCGGCCAGCCTCGAAGACCTGGCGGGCCACATCACGTGGGTGGTGCCGAACCGGATCGGCATCGTCGCCGGCCTGTCGTTCCTCGATCCGCCGCTCGCCGACGTGATGCGAGGCGAGGAAGTACAGATTCTCGGCGCGGTCGCGGAAGGCCAGCTGTCGAGGAACTGCCTCGTCTGCCATCCCGGCACGCACAACAAGTGGATCGACGTGGTGGGCGGCCGGGTCGAGGCGTTCCGCACCGTCATGACCGGCGAGCTGTTCAGCTTGCTCCGTAAGCACAGCATCCTGTCTGATCTGCTGCAGACCGAGGCGGAGCCCGATGCCGCCTTTGCCAACGGCGTCGACCACGGCCTGATGCACCATGACCTGACCGCCGAGCTGTTCCAGGTCCGCGCTCGCGTGCTGCTGGGTCAGTCACCGCGCGAGGCAGCTGCCGCCTATGTGAGCGGTCTGCTGATCGGTAACGACCTGCGCGTCGGGCTCGGCCACCAGCGGCACGATCATGTGTTCGTCGTCGGCCGGCCGGAGCTGACCCGCCTGTTCGCCGTGGCGCTGCGCCAGACCGGACGCGCCGCGACCGAGATCGACGGCGAGGGCGCATTCGTCATCGGCATGCACCGCATCGCGGAGAAGATCGCATGAGCCCCGTCGAAACCTTCCATCAACATCTCGCCGAATGCCCGCTCGTCGCCATCATCCGCGGCGTCACCCCGGCCGAGATCGAAGCCGTCGGTGGCGCGTTGCTCGACGCCGGGTTCCGCATCATCGAGGTGCCCTTGAATTCGCCCGACCCGTTCGCCAGCATTGAGCGGCTAGCGAAGCTCGCGGGCGGCCGCGCGACCGTCGGCGGCGGCACCGTCCTGACCGCCGACGACGTGCGCCGCGTGGCCGATGCCGGCGGGCAGATCATCGTATCGCCGAACAGCTTCGACGAGGTGATCGTCGAGACGGTGAAGGCCGGCCTCGTCTCGTCGCCCGGCTATTTCACACCGTCGGAGGCTTTCGCCGCGCTCCGCGCCGGCGCGCATGTGCTCAAGCTGTTCCCGGCTGAGGGCGCCGGGCCGGTCGTGGTGAAGGCGCAGAAGGCGGTACTCCCCCGCGACATTCCGCTCATTGTCGTCGGCGGCGTGAAACCCGACAACATGCGCCCTTATTGGGAGGCGGGAGCCGCCGGCTTCGGGCTCGGCTCCAATCTCTACAAGCCCGGCATGACGGCCGACGAGGTGGCGGCGAACGCCCGCGCCTATGTCGCTGCCGTGCGCGAGCTTGCGTGACGTAGCGTACCAGAGGACCTCATGGCCACCATCCTTGCCCAAGCCCCCGAAAACCTGTGGCGCCAGCCGACGCGCGAACGCGTCAGTCTCGACGGAGTCTGGGACTTCCGTCTCGAACGCGAGGAGAATTGGCGCGCGATCCAGGTGCCGGGCGTGTGGCAGGCGCAGTTCGACGATCTGCGCGAGACGCACGGCGTCACTTGGTACCGTCGCTCCTTTACCGTGCCCAAGGCGTTCCGCCAGCGCCACGTCGTGCTCGGCTTCGGCGCGGTCAATTATCTGGCCGACGTCTACGTCAACGGGCGTCACCTGTGCCGGCACGAGGGCGGCTATCTCGCCTTCGAGGTTCCGCTCGATCCTGAAACCCTGTGGGAGGATAACCTCCTCGAGGTGAAAGTGACGCTGCCGTCGAACGATATGGCGGAGTTCCCCGAGCATCCGTTCCAGGAGATCCCGCACGGCAAGCAGAGCTGGTACGGCCCGATGGGCGGCATCTGGCAGTCGGTGTGGCTCGAGGCGCGCGCTCCCGAGCATTTCAAGTCGGTGCGGGTGACCCCCGACTTACGCACGGGTCAGGTCGACGTCGATGTCGCCGTCTCGGCCGATGCCGCCGACCTCGCTTTGAAGCTGCGCGTGTTCGGGCCCGAAGGGCATCAGGTGCTGGCGCACGAGCATCGCGGTAGCGACAGCGCGGCGGAGCGGGTGGCGCTCAAGGTCGGCCACCCCATTCCCTGGTCGCCCGATCACCCCAACCTCTACCGCCTCGTCATCGATCTGGAGCGCGGCGGCGAGCTGCTCGACACCTATTCGCTCCACTTCGGCTTCCGCACGATCGAGACGCGCGACGGCAAGTTCTTCCTCAACGGGCAGCAGATCTACATGCGCTGCGCGCTCGATCAGGATTATTATCCGGAAGGGCTCTACACGTTGCCCAACGCCGAATATCTCGAAGACCAGATGCGAAAGGCCAAACAGCTCGGGCTCAACACCGTGCGCTGCCACATCAAGGTGCCCGATCCGGTCTATTACGACATCTGTGATCGGCTCGGCCTGCTCGTCTGGACCGAGTTTCCGAACTTCGAGCGCTTCAGCGAGAAGGCGGCACAGCGCGCTCGCGAGACCGCCGAGGGCATCATCGCCCGCGACGGCCACCATCCCTCGATCATCGCCTGGACGATCATCAACGAGGACTGGGGCACGCGGCTGACCGAGAACCCCGAGCACCGGCAGTGGCTGATCGAGCAGTATGACTGGCTGAAGCAATATGATCCGACGCGCCTGTCCGTCGACAACTCGGCCTGCTTCCCCAATTTCCACGTCAAGACCGACATCGAGGATTACCACTATTATCGCGGCATCCCCGACCGCCGCGAGGAATGGGACGCGCTCACCGACAGCTTCGCCAAGCGGACGGGCTGGACCTTCAGCCCGTATGGCGACGCGCAGAAGCGCGGCGACGAGCCGCTGGTCTGCTCGGAGTTCGGCATCTGGGGCCTGCCCAACCCGAAGGATCTGCGGCGCGGCGGAACGATCGACCCCTGGTGGTTCCAGACCGGCCAGAATTGGGGGGAGGGCGTCGCCTATCCGCGCGGCATCGAGCAGCGCTACCGCAGCTACTTCCTCGACCGCGCCTTCGGCAGCTTCGACGCCTTCATCGAAGGCACGCAGTGGTACCAGTGGATGGGTCTCAAGTACGAGATCGAGAAGCTGCGCGAATATGAGTCGATCCAGGGCTATGTCATCACCGAACTGACCGACATCTACTGGGAATCGAACGGCCTGATGGACATGGAGCGCAACCTGCGCGTCTTCCACGAGCCGTTCAGCCACCTGAACGCGGACCTTGTCGTGCTGCCAGGCTTCAGGAAATGGGCCTATTGGACCGGCGATACGCTGCAGTTCGATCCGAAGGTCGCGACCGGCGGCGCGACGTTGCCACCGGGTGCCTATCTTGAATGGACGCTCAACCCCTTCGGCCTCAGCGGGCGTGTTCCCGTACCGTCGGCGCCGCCGGGCAGCGTCGCCGCGCTCGATCCGATCGAGATCGTGCTTCCCGACGCGGCGAAGGCCGAAGCCGCACGGCTCTGCTTCGAGCTGAAGGACGGCCGCGGCAACTGCGTGGCGAAGAACTACGAGGCGTTCAGCGTCTATCCGAAACCAGCCCCGGCCTCGGACGTGACCGCCGCGATCTGGGCCGAGAACCCGGAAATGGCGTCGCGCCTCACCGCGCTCGGCTTCCGGGTCACCGACGATCAGGAGGCCGCCGATCTCATGATCGTGCGCCTCATGGACACCGCGCAAGTGGAGGCGGTACGCCGCGGCAAGCGCGCGCTCGTCGTCTACGAGGAAGGTGAGAGCCGCTGGCTGCGCGCCGACCAGCCGACCTCGATCCTGCCGGTGCAATATTATATGCACGAAGCCTTCCCCGGCATCTTCGCGCAGGACCGGGAGCATATGGTCTACCGCTCCGACTGGATCACGGCGTTCAGCTGGCTCCGTCGGGCGGGACAGTTCGAGGACATGCCCGGCGATCCGATGTTCGACATGTCGTTCGAGCGGGTGGTGCCGCGCCACGTGCTCACCGGTCTGAAGCCGTGGGAGTTCGAGGCGCATGTGCAGTCGGGCTGCGTGGTCGGCTGGGCGCATAAGGCGGCCGCCTTCATCTGCGAACGCTGGTTCGGGCGCGGCAAGGCGGTGTTCACCACCTTCCGGCTGACCGCCGAGCCCGCCGGGTCCGATCCGGTCGCGACCGTGCTCCTCGGCAAGCTCGTGCGGCAGGCGCTGGGAAGCTAGCGCTTAGCGGTTTGTTTACCCGCGTTGGCCCACTCTCGGGATCGAGTGGGCCGTGGCGGACGCGGGGGATATGCACGACGACAATTTTCGCGAGCGCGCCATCGCGTTCGCCGCCGGCGCCGGCGCCGTCGTGCTCATTCTCGCGCTCTTGGCGACCGGCGTTGCCGAGAAAGCAGACGCCGGAACCTTTCGGGCCCAGCAGCAGGCACTGAATTCGATCCTGCTGTCGGTCATCGCTGCCACCGTCACGTCGGTGGCGACGATCCGCGCGCTCGAACCGATCGGCCGCGCGCTCGATCTGGTCATCGATGCGCTCAGGACTGCCGCCACCGGGATGCTCGACATCGGCTTCGGCAAGGCAGCGGGCGTGCTGCCGCAGCTCGTCACGTCGCTCGACGCGCTGCTCCGGCGCATTCGCTCGAGCATCGACGACATCGAGCATGTGGCGCTGCACGATTCGGTCACCGGCCTGCCGAACCGGCTGCATTTCCGCCGCCTCGTCCAGCGGCAGATCGAAACCGGGGAGCCGGGCCTCCTGTTGTTCATCGACCTCGACCGCTTCAAGGCGGTGAACGACAGCCTCGGCCATTCGGCCGGCGATACGCTGCTCGGCATGTTCGCGGCGCGGATGCAGGTCGCGATCAGTAGTTATCGGTCGCAGACGGAATTGCCTGAATCCCCGATCCTGGCCCGCTTGGCCGGCGACGAGTTCACGCTTCTCGTCCGCGGCATCGATGACGCCGACATGGCAAGCCGGCTCACCGACCAGCTGCTGCAAGCGCTCGAAGCACCCTTCGACCTTGGCGGGCAGCCGATCGTCGTGGCCGCCAGCATCGGCATCGCCCGCCTGCCACACGACGGTTCGGACTATGATACGCTGATGCGCAATGCCGACGCCGCGATGTATCACGCCAAGGCTCGCGGGCGGAACCAGCACTGCGCCTATTCGGCCGAGCTCAACCGTCAGGTCCGCGACCGGCTGCGCGTCGAAGGCGAGCTGCGGGAAGCGCTCGCCGCCCGCCGGTTCGAGCTGTTCTTCCAGCCCCAGGTCCATGCCGGGACTGGCGAGATCATGTCGGCGGAAGCGCTGCTTCGCTGGCACCATGCCGACGGCAGCCTGCGCCTGCCCGGAAGCTTCATCGATCTTGCCGAGGAGTCGGGCTTGATCGTCGAAATCGGCCGCTGGGTCATCGAGGAGGCGACGCGCACCGCGGCGCGCTGGGAGGCATGCGGCCTGCCGTTCCGGGTCGGATTCAACGTCTCACCGCGCCAGATCGCGATGCCGGACTTCACCGCCCACCTGCGCCAATGCCTCGAAACCAGCGGTGCCTCACCGAACCGGCTGGAGCTGGAGATCACCGAGTCGCTCTTCATGTCGAACGACGCAGCGACCATCGGGAAAGTAGAGGAGCTGCGGGCGCTCGGCCTGTCGGTCGCCATCGACGATTTCGGCACCGGCTACTCGAACCTCGCCCGGCTCAAGAAGCTGCCGATCGACCGCCTCAAGATCGACCGCTCGCTTGTCCAGGACATCGCCTTCTCGGCCGATGCGCGGACGATCGTCAACGCGATCGTCTCGCTCGGCAATGGCCTCGGCTACCATTGCGTGGCCGAAGGGGTAGAAACCCCGCTCCAGGCCGACATCCTCGGCGTGATGGGTTGCGAGCTGCTTCAGGGCTACTCGTTCGCCCGTCCGATGCGCGAGACCGACTTCCTTGCCTGGGCCGATCAGCGCTCCGTTCTCGCCAGGGTCGCCTGAGGCGGCCGGCGCCTACCACTCCAGACTGACGAACAGGCTATAGCCGTCGGGCAGCTCGATCGGCGGTACGGTGCAGGACACCCGTGCGGCGTCGCGCCGGGCGCGATCGACGATCGCTGCTGGAACGGCCGAGGTGAAGAAGACGGTATCGGCCTGCGACAGCGCGCGGAGCTGGCGAAGCGTCAGGTCGTCGGGGTCGGGGCTCGTCAGCCTGATCCGCGTCAGCAAGCTTTCCGGCGTCGGCGGCGCTTCGAGCGCATCAGCGATCGCCGCCCGGGGATCGCCAGCCGGCCGCAGCGGATCGAGCGGCGCGCCTGGCGCCATCAGTACATCCCAGAAACGGCGGCGGCCTTCGATGGTCGGCACCGCCGCAGCCACAGCCTGGCGCTCTCCGGCGATGGTTTCGGCCAAGCGGCCTAGGCTGGCGGGAAGCAGTGCCTCCAGCCGTTCGCGCAGGCTCTTGGCGAGCGAGGCCGATGCGCCGCCAGTGCCGATCGCCACCACCACCGGCGAACGGTCGACAATCGCCGGCACGATGAAGTCGCAGAGGTCGGGCCGGTCGACAACGTTGACCAGCAGCCCGGCCGCCTTGAGCCGTGCCGCCTCCGCATCCGCCGCCTCGCCGGTGATCGCCACAAACGCGAGCCGGACATCGGCACCGGGTTCGCGCACGACCCGGCCGCCGGCTCCTTCGATCAACCGGCGCTTGGCATCGGCGGCGGGACCGTTGCCGACCAGCAGCACCGAACGGCCGCGCAGGTCGAAGAACAGCGGCAGCCGGTTCATCAGAAGCTCGGCTGGTCGGGACCGCCGCTGTGGATGCCGCACTCGGTCTTGTCCCAGCCGCGCCAGCGGCCGGCGCGCGGATCCTCGCCGGGCTGGACCGGACTGGTGCACGGCATGCAACCGATCGACGGGAAGCCCTGCGCCTCGAGCGGATGGCGCGGCAGGTCGTGCGCCGCGAAATAGGCGTTGAGGTCCGCCTTCGACCAGCCGGCGAGCGGATTGATCTTCAGCCGCCCCTCGTCGAGCTCGAAGCGCGGCAGCGCGGCCCGGCCGGCCTGGAACGACTTGCGGCCCGAGATCCAGGCATCAAAGGGCGCGAGCGCGCGGCGCAGCGGCTCGACCTTGCGGATCTCGCAGCAGCCGTCGGGATCGTAGGACCAGCGCAGCCCGGTCGCATCGCGCTGTGCCAGCCGGTAGGGGTCGGGCCGCACGACGCGCAGGTCGGTGAAGCCCAGCCGCTCGGCCAGCTCGTCCCGGTACGCCAGCGTCTCGCCGAACATCTTCTGCGTATTGACGAAGATCAGCGGCACGTCGCGGTCGATGCTCGCGATAAGATGCAGCAGCACCGCCGACTCCGCGCCGAACGAGGAGACGAGCGCCACGCGGCCGGCCAAAATGCTGCGCAGCAAATGCTGCAGCATTTCGGTCGCGCCCGCACCGGCGAAACGCACCTCGAGCGCCGCCACTTCCCCGGCATCGAAGGCCGGCGTGGTATCGAGCCGGTCGATCGCGCGCACGGCCTCAGCCATGGCGCAGCTTCCACACCGGCGGGCGGGTATCGGCCGCCTGTTGGTAGACGAAGTCGTAGCGGCTGAAGGCGCGCTCGACCGCAGCGGTATCGAACGGCTGGTCCGGCGCGAAGCTGTCGAAGCCGCAGCGGCGCATGAACAGCAGCTGGTCGACGAGCACGTCGCCGACCGCCTTGATCTCGCCCGCATAGCCCGCTTCGCGCAGGATGCGCGCCGCCGAATAGCCGCGCCCGTCGCGGAAGCGCGGGAAGTCGATCTCGACCAGTCGGACGCGGTCGAGCATCGGCAGCAGCCGGCGCACGTCGTCGCCGGCCTCGATGCGGACCGACGCGGCATCGGACTGGCCGAGGAAGGCGTCGAGCGTCACGGCGGGCTCGTCCGCCGGCGTATCGTCGCGGAAACGCAGCGCCTCAGCCATAGATCGCCTCCTTGAAGGGCTCGACGCCGACGCGCCGGTAGGTATCGAGGAAACGCTCGCCGTCGCTGCGCAAGGCTCGATACGCCTCGATCGCCCGTTCCACCGCATCGACGACGCCGTCCTCGCTGAAGCCAGGGCCGATGATCTTGGCGAGGCTCGCGTCTTCCGCCCCCGATCCGCCGAGCAGGAGCTGGTAGTTCTCGGTGCCCTTCCGATCGACGCCGAGGATGCCGATGTGCCCCGCGTGGTGATGGCCGCAGGAGTTGATGCAGCCCGATATCTTGATCTTCAGCTCGCCGAGGTCGCGCTGGCGGTCGAGATCGGCGAAGCGCTCGGCGATCTTCTGCGCCACCGGGATCGATCGCGCATTGGCGAGGCTGCAATAGTCGAGCCCGGGGCAGGCGATGATGTCGCTCACCAGATCGAGGTTGGCCGTCGCGAGCCCGGCCGCCGCCAGTTCCTGCCAGACCGCATAGAGGTCGGCCTTGCGCACATGCGGCAGCACGAGGTTCTGCGCGTAGGTCACACGCAGCTCGTCGAAGCTGTAGCGTTCGGCGAGGTCGGCGACGAGGTCGATCTGCTCGGCCGAGGCGTCGCCCGGAATGCCGCCCACCGGCTTCAGGCTGATCGTGGCGATGGCATAGCCGCGCTCTTTATGCGCATGGACATTCTGCTTCACCCAGACGGCGAAGTCGGGATCGCTCAAATCGATCTCGTCGGACAGGCCGGTTTCAAAGGGGGGTGGCGCGAAGTGGGCGGCAATCCGCTCGAACTCGGCGCGCGGCGCGTCGGCACCGCGGTCCTTCAGATGCTCCCACTCCTCGTTGACCTCCTGGGCGAAGGCCTCGGCGCCGAGGTCGTTGACGAGGATCTTGATACGCGCCTTGTGGATATTGTCGCGCCGGCCATAGCGATTCCAGACACGCAGGATCGCTTCGATATAGCTCAGGATCCGGTCGGCCGGCTGGAAGGGGCGGATCAGCGGCGCCACAAACGGCGTGCGGCCCATGCCGCCCCCGACGTAAACCTGGAAGCCGGTCACGCCGCGCTCGTCCTTCACCAGCCTCAGCCCGATGTCGTGCAGCCGGATCGCGGCGCGGTCGTCCTCGGCGGCCGTGACCGCGATCTTGAACTTACGCGGCAGGTAGCTGAACTCGGGATGGAAGGTCGACCATTGCCGGATGAGCTCGGCCCAAGGGCGGGGGTCGGCGACCTCGTCGGCCGCCGCGCCCGCGAACTGGTCCGAGCTGATGTTGCGGATGCTCTCGCCGCTCGTCTGGATGGCGTGCATCTCGACAGTCGCAAGCTCGGCGAGGATGTCGGGCGCCTCCTCGAGCTTGATCCAGTTGTACTGGATGTTCTGTCGCGTGGTGAAATGGCCGTAGCCACGGTCGTAGCGCCGCGCAATGTGCGCCAGCATCCGCATCTGGCGGCTGTTGAGCGTGCCATAGGGGATCGCCACGCGCAGCATATAGGCGTGGAGCTGCAGGTAGAGTCCGTTCTTGAGCCGGAGCGGCTTGAACTGGTCTTCGGTCAGCTCGCCCGCCAGACGAC
>JAEZQR010000154.1 GCA_023413015.1 Pseudomonadota bacterium | reverse complement strand
GCGCCAACTTGGGCTGCACCCAGGCCGGCCGCATCGCCTTTGCCAAGAAAGGCGGCCGCCTCAACACCGACTTCATCGATAACTCCGCCGGCGTCGACTGCTCCGATAACGAAGTCAATATAAAGATATTGACTGCCGCGGCCGAGGGAGCGGGAAGGCTTAATCGCTCGCAGCGCAATGCCCTCATCACCGACATGACCGATGAGGTGGCGAGCCGGGTGCTGGCCCATAACCATGCGCAGACGCTCGCCCTGACACTGCAGCAAACTGGCGTGGCACAGGAGGTGCTCGCTGCCGAAGATCTGATTGCTCGCCTGGAGGCTTCCGGCGGCCTTGATCGCCGGCTCGAGGGACTTCCGAGCAGCTCGGCGATGGCGGAGCTGGCTGCGACTGACGAGGGGCTCACGCGCCCCGAACTCGCCGTCCTGATGGCGCATGCGAAGCTCGATCTCTCCGCCCGGATTTCAGCGTCTCCGGTCGTCGATGATCCCTGCTTCGAAACGCTGCTTCAGGACTATTTCCCGGCAGCGCTGGCACAATATCCTGACGCCATCACGGGCCACCGCCTGCGGCGCGAAATCATCGCGACGGGCATCGCCAACGAAATCATCAACAAGGCGGGGGCCACCTTCCCCGACCGGTTGTGCGCGAGCGCGCAGTGCAGCACGCATGAGCTTGTTGTCGCCTACTGGGCGGCGCGTCAGCTGCTGGGCGTCGAGGCGCTCTGGCAGGCGATCACGGCTCTCGACGGGCGCGTCGCCGCTTCCGTTCAGACCGATCTCTACCGGGCCGTGGCGGCAGCCCACCGTCGGCAGACCTATCTGCTGGCGCGCCGCATTCGCGGACATGAGACGAGCATCGATGAACTCGTCGAGCGGTATCGGAGGAGCTTCGAGTTGCTGCTGGCCGACGGCGCGGAGCTTCCGTCGCCGGCAGCGGCGCAGATCAAGGCCGAGACGGCCGCACTCATCGATCGGGGCATTCCGAAGGAGCTGGCGGAAACGATCCCCACCTTGGCCTGCCTCGAGAACGCGGTTGCGGTCGCCGAGCTGGCGAACGCGTTCGATCTGGATCCGCGGGCGGTGTGCCGGCTCTTCGATCGAGTGGCCGAGGCGGCCGGATGGCGGGAGTTGCAGGAAGCCGCCAAGGCGATCGCAGTTTCGACCAAGCACGAGAAACTCGCCCTGCGCCAGCTTTGCGACGAGATGGCATTCGATCAGTTCCAGCTGGTGAAGCGCGAACTCGAAAGGACCGCGCGGTCCGAAGACGGCCAGCCGCTGGACGACTGGGCCGATCGGCCTGCCTTGCCCGTGGACGATGGCGGCTGGAATCTGGCGAAGCTTTACCTCGCAGTGGCAGGGATGAGGCAACGGCTGCTGAAGCACGCCGCCTAGCAGCCCCGGCGCCCAAGGCAGCTGACTCCGATGAGGATTCTCGCCGTGGTCGGCTGCCTTGGGCGCTGGAGGGGTTGGCCTGATCGACCAGGCTATAGATTTTATATGTGTTGGGCGCCTCACGTGGCGCGCGTAGTAGAAAGCTTATGCAAGTCGTCGGCCCTCGCGTAGCCAATTACGCCGGACTTGGGCCACAGCGCGTCCGGGCAAAATCGATTTGCGACCGCGATACTGGTCAACCGGCACCGGCCAACCGATCTGACAAAGAGCGAGATCGAATGAGGACAGCGATCCAGATGCTGGCAGGTTCGCGGGGCCTCGCGAAAGCTGCGGTCATAGGGGTCGGGGCTGGCGCCGTTGCCGTGACCGTATCGATCATGATCGCCCCGCTGGTTGGGCAGGCTACGGTCGCGCTGCTGCTCGCCATCAGTATCATAATCGCCGCCGCGATGGGGGGCTTGGGCGCATCGCTTGCCGCCACGCTCGTCACGTCGCTCGGCTACACCCTGTTTCTGACCGATCCCTATTTCTCGCTTTACCTGTATCCGGGCGACATACTGGCGATCGCCGCGTTCGTGATCTGTGCGATCGTCGTGGGCGGATTGAGCGGGCGCCTGACGGAACAAGCCCGTGCCGCCGGCCTTGCCAACGCCGAGCTGATGAGCCTGCTCGTCACCAGCCAGGAATTGCAGACGGCCCTTGGGACGCGTGAGGTCGTCGACAAGCTCCGGGCCGTTGCGCATCATCGCCTTGGCATCGACACGCAGGTGTATCTCGCCCGCGATGGCCAGCTTACGGTGATGGGCGACGAGGCGGAATATGCGTCGGCCGCGGGCTGGCGTAAGCTGGCCGATGAAGTCTGGCGGACCAAGATGACCTCTCGCCGGCAAGGCGCGGTCACCGCGTTGCTGCTTCGCGGCGCGACCGAGCCTTTGGGCGTTCTGGTGGTGGACGCGGGCGCGGATCGAAATGCCATCATGGAGCCCGCGCTGGCCGCCGGCCTTGCCAATCTGCTTTGCCTCGCGCTCGAACGCTCAGGGCTTGGCGAAACGGCCGCGGAGGTCGAGGCGCAGCGGAAAGGAGAGGAGCTGAAGACGGCGCTCCTCTCTTCGATCTCGCACGACTTCCGCACCCCCTTGGCGACGATCGCGGCGTCCGCGACTAGCTTGATCAAATTCGACGAGACCCTGCCGAAGGACACGCGGCGGCGTCTGCTCGGCTCGATCGTCGAGGAAGGCGATCGGCTCAATCGCTATACCGCCAATTTGCTTGAGTTGAGCAAGCTCCAGGCAGGTGCCCCGATCGAGAGCGCGGAAGTCGTCGATGTGGTCGAGATCGTCGGAGCCGCCTTGCAGCACCTGCCGCCGAGGCTGGGCAACCGGACCATTCACCGACGCCTGCCGAATGAAGCGGTGCTGGTGAAGACCGACCCCGCGTTGTTGGAGCTCGTGCTGCTGAACGTGCTCGATAACTCAATCATCTACAGCGAGGATGGGTCCGCTATCGAAATCTCGGTCAGGACGAGCGGGACCACGGCCGAGATCGACGTCCGGGATGAAGGCTGCGGCATCCCCGCAGCCGATCTCGACAAGGTGTTCCAACGCTTCCATCGGGTGAAACGACAGGAGCCGCGCCCCCGGGGCAGCGGCCTCGGACTTCCGATCGCCAAGGCATTCGTCGAGGCGTTCGGGGGACGGATCTGGGTGGACACCCCGGGCCTGAACGGCGTGGGTACCCGCGTTGCGGTACGGCTTCCCCTTACGACGGTGACAGGATGAGCGAAGAACCACGGCGCGTGCTCGTCGTCGACGACGACCCCTCATTGATCAGCGTGCTGGAGCAGGTGCTCTCGGCCGCCGGGCACGAGGTCATTACCGCCATGACGGGGGCCGAGGCGCTGGAGGCGATCGAGGACGAGGCGCCGGAACTGGTGCTACTCGACATCGGTCTGCCTGATGCCGACGGCAAGGATATCGTCGCCCGGATCCGGGATACTTCCAGCGTGCCGATCATCATGATCTCGGCGCGCCATCAAGGTGCGGAGAAGATCGCAGCGCTCGATCTCGGTGCGGACGACTTCGTGAACAAGCCCTTCGATATCGAGGAACTCATGGCCCGGATGCGGGCCGCGCTCCGCCGCTCGGGCCAGCCGGATGCCGCGCCGTCCGTCTACGAACATGGACCGTTCCGCATCGATCTTGCCAAGCGCCGGGTCACGGTGATGGGCGAGCGGATTCATGTATCGCCCAAGGAGTTCAGGCTGCTGAGCGCCCTCGCGCGAAGTGCCGGTCAGGTCCTCACCCACAAGCGGCTGATGATCGCCGGCTGGGGTAATGACCGCACCGACCCGCAATATCTGCGAGTCTATATCGGTCAGCTGCGGCAAAAGCTGGAGGAAGACCCGACCGCCCCACGCCTCATCTTGACCGAGCCGGGTATTGGTTATCGGCTGGCCGATCCCGACTAGTCGTCTAAGCGGTTCTTGGTTATCTATACTTGCACGAAATGAACTTCCTTGCAGATGTATTTAAATTACCCAAGGCAACTGTCCTTTAAATCTTTCGAGCTGTAAGCATGATGCCTTTCCGAAAGGCGCCATATATTTCCTATAGTAACAGTTTTCGCGCCGACTGTCTTAATATCTCCCAAGAAAAATCGGCCCGATAGGCCGTTGTCGGTGAGTTGGGATGGAGGGCTACGATGACTCCGCGCTACGCGGATATACGTTGGTCGCTCATAAAATATCCGGAGATCTCCTCTGCCGAGCGGCGCGCGCTTTGGCGCTGGTACAAGCATGCCGGCGCATCCGAACTCATGGCCGCGCTCTGCGATCCGCAAGTCGAGAAGAAGCTGGAGCGGCTGCGGCAAGACTACCCCGACGTGTCATGGACTGCCGCCTTCGAGATCGTGGCGATCATCGGTGCGATCGCGGGCGCCGGCCTGCTCGCCCTGTGGCTTGGCTGACGGGTTCGAGGGTCACGAGAGAGGATTGGGGAGCGACATGCATGAAGGTGACGACCGCCACTTGGACGCGCCATCGGGCGAGCCCGAGGGCAATGAGCGGCCGGCAACGGTAATTCCATTCCGCAAGCCGCGTCCGTCGCCGCGGGCCGATCCCGACGGCGAGCCGCCGCAGGCGGCATAGTCCGTCCGGGCTTTTGCTCGGGCTGAAGCTCCCGGTGAGATTTGCTGGAATCCCTTCGAGGTGCCATGCCGACTGTGTCTTACGTCATTCAGGTCAACCACGAGACGGTAGGTATCGCGGTTCGGCACGACGCCGACTACCGCTTCTATGCCTCGAGCCCCGGATATCTATCCCTCGAGGGTCTATCCTTCCGTCGCCTGCGCGACATCGAGCAGGCGGCCTCGCGTATCGGCGCGGAGCACTCGGTCAACTGAGCGGTCGTCAGGAATTCACTTTCCTGCGGCGTCGGGGCCGCCCGGGCCCCGCTCCGGATAGTGTCGAGTTTCGGTCAGGAGTGGTTGGAGTGCGTTACCCAACATTTGCCGAAGGCTGGATTCCTGATGCTTCGAACGAGGCGCCGGGGCTGTCCGTCGAGGCCAAGCCCGACCTGATGATCGCCGAGGAAGAACACGGCGAACTGTACCGGCTGGCGCTGTCCGTGCGTCCGGCGCGTCCGATGATCGCCGATCTGCTCGTCGCCGAACTGGAGCGCGCTCAGGTCGTGCCGTTTCGAAACCTGCCGCGCGGCGTCGTGTGCATGAACTCGATCGTGGAGTACCGGCACGACACGCTTGATCACGACCGGCGTGTGAAGCTCGTCTATCCGGAAGACAACGACATCGATGCTCGACGCATTTCGGTGCTGACCTCGATCGGTGCGGGTTTGATCGGCCTGTCCGAAGGGGCCTCGATCGAGTTCAGCGTCCGCCCCGGCTCGCGCATGCGCATCAGCGTGCTGAAGGTGATCCCGCCCGACATCCTCAGCAACCGCTGCTGACAGGCGCTCGGTAACAGGCTGTGCCGTGCCGCCTAGCGCGGCCGCTTCAGCCGAGGGTTGCCAACAAGAAGAGAGCGACAACCAGGCCGGTCGTCACCAGGATCGTAAGCCAATCCACACCGCCATACAGCAGCTTGGAAAGGCGCAGGGCTTTGGGGCCATGCTCCGGATGCGCGCTGATGAGGAGCATCTCCTCGGCGGACGCTTCGCGGTAGAGTTGAAGCAAGCGGCCGAGTTCCGCCTCTTCCAGGGCCGGGTATCGACGGAGCAGGTCCTCAAGCTCATGGCCGAGCCTGCTCTTGTTCGTGCACAACATCAGCGGTCACCAGCACTTATGTTCAATATCTGGAAAGCCCCGTTCAATGACGACCGGTGCCATTCGAACGGCCAAGCCTTGGCGAGGCATCGACTTGGCATCAGTTCGCTAGGGGTGGGAGGTTGTTACCCCACGCGTTGTCATGTGCTTGGCTGATGCGGCGGCTCTTGCCGCTTCCAATGCAAGAAGGTGATACATTTCTCGTCCTGCATCCTGTGACATCAGAACGATAGCCTCTGTCGCACAAGGCTAGTTACTATAGCTTCTATATGCTGTTGATCTAGCAAGTAATGCGTAGTGAAATCTATAGGAAGGCTATAGTAACACCTGAAAATGAGGGTCGAGTATCGGTCCCGGGATCCTTGTAGGGTGGAGTACAATATGTCGATGAGTCTCTGGGACCATGAAAATCGTTTGTGTGAAATCGAGGCAGCACTTGTCGGACTGCTACACGCCCTTTCATCGACGGATGGCAAGCTCAAGGAAGCGATCAAGGAAGAGGTGAACCGCCTTCGCATCGACGGCCACAAGGGGGCTGCCGAGCTGCTGGAAGGAAAGCTCCTCAGGTCTTCATCCCGCCGCTGAACAGGCCCCCGATGCGGGGGCGTCCCGAGTGGGTACCCTGTGTTGCAGATGGTTGAGCCCTGCAGGCCGTGCGGCCGCGCGACTGGGGCTCGAGGATCCCGGCCTCGATGAGGAGCATGGCAAGGCGGGCGGCCTGATGAGGTTGCCGGCGCACGGCTTCGTAGAGCGGGCCGCGGTTCTCCGCGTTGAACACCAGGGCAATCGATCCCGTATTCGTCCGGCGCAGGATGCCCTGCCGGATCAGTTGGAGGGTCTTGCGCCGCGCGGTCTCACGCGGCAGCCCGGTTGCCTCGGCAATCGAGGCCATGTTGCATGGGGCCAGTGCCGCATCGGGGATCGGCTGCCGCTGGTCGGCATAATCCGTATCCGCCCCGAACTGGCCGTACGGGGCCATGGAGATGACCGCCACCGCCAGCACGATCATCACGGTATCGAGATCGTTGCCGTAGACCCGGCGAAAATCCTCCATCGTCCGCAGCACGCCATTGGCGGCATTGAGAGCAATCGGGCGAAGCTGCGCCTCGGCTCGATCGGGATGTACTCGGAACTTCATGATACTCTTTACGAAACCGACAAAAGATTCGGGAAAGTGGGCGGCGTTGAGCCCACCGTCATTCTGCCACGAGCCGCCCGGCGCGCCTTGCTGCTGACGATTGCCCGGCCGGACCTCCGCTATGGCGGATCAGCCGTCATAGAGATCTTCCGGAGCGATCCCGATATCGAGGCGCATCAAGGGAAGCGGCGGCGGCGTCAGCGGCAGGCGTAGCGCCTCGTACGAGGCTTGGCTGGAAAAGCCGTAGGGCGCCGCATCCGCGTTGTCGAATGCGTAGTAGATGGCGTCGATGCCGGCCATCACCATCGCCGCAAGGCACATCGGGCAGGGATGGCCGCTTGCGTAAACGACGCTGCCGCTCAGGTTGGACTTTCTCAGGCGATGGCTGGCGGCGCGCACGGCTTCCATCTCGGCATGCGTGATCGGATCGTGGCTGTGCACCACGTCATTGACCCCGGTGGCGACGACATCGCCGCCGATTGCCAGCACGGCACCAAACGGCCGCCCACCCCGATGACGATTGCTCCTGGCGAGATCGACCGCCTGACGCAGCAGCTGCTCATGGCTTGGCATAGGGGCTCCTATCGACCGGCACTCGTCCGCCAGCGCTCATGGCCTCCATATGGCGGCTCCATAGGGGGGTGAAACGCACGCTAATTGCCGCGGTCGCCAGTGGGGGCCGCACTCCGCTCCGGGGCGCTGGCAGCCGCCGGCAACACAGGGACTGCCCGCTGGCGCCGGCGCCGTGTCCTTGCCGCCCGGTTCCGCCGGTGGATCCGAACCGCCCGCTGCCGTCGATCGACGATCAGGTTGACGATCAGCAGCAAGAGGAAGGACGCAGCCGTGGCAAACATGGCAAAAGTCAGTGTCATCGACGGCCTCCGACCTCCGGTCCTGTGAGGTATGCCTGCAGTCGCGCGAAGCGGGTGGCAGCAGATGAGCGGGACGGCACCAAGTTACAGGACCCAGCTACAGGGAGGGCAAAATCGGCACGGGGGGCAGAGGCGACATGCGCTAGTCGATCCACTGCCGGACCGGATGGCCGAGCTTCGACAGGATCGACTTCGCCCCCCGCGAGTGGCCGAGCCATGCCGCAAGCTCATCGATCGAGCTGATCGTCGAGACCCGCTCGATGGTCGCTTCGGGTTCATGGTCACGGCGGATTTGTGAGACGACGAGCGTTCCGCCCTGCGTGCGGTAAACGGCGACGGCCCCGGTGCAGCAATGTGTCTCTTCGACGAGGCATTCGCCGAAGAACTCAAGGTCGGGGCCGTTCGGATTCTCGACGATATGTCGCTTGGCTGCGGTTCGGCGTGCAGCCCGCTGGGGCCGTTTCTGCCGCATCATGCTTCCTCGGTAGAGACGCTAACTGTTGTGCTGCGGTGGAGTTGGGGAGTGCGCCGGGAGATGCGCGGTAACTCCACCGCAGCGGGGTCGAGCGCCCGTAGTGGGGATTATCCCGAGCATGAAGTCAGGGCGATGGATGCTCGGGCGGGCGCTCATGTTTGGGAACATAGGGGCGCCGCCCCGGAACCAGAACGCATATGAATTCTATAGCCGTTCGTCGGCAGCAGCCCCTATTCGGCCATCAAGGCATGAGATGACGGCAGCGCCTGTTCAGGCCCCGACCGCCATCTCCTACCGGTCAGTCCAAAGCTGCGGTAGCGATGATTTCGACCTTGTAGGCCGGGCTCGCGAGCTTGGCCTCGCCGGTTGCGCGTGCCGGCGCGTTCTGGCCGCCGATCCATGCGTCCCACACGCCGTTCATCTCGTTGAAATCGGCCATGTCGGCGAGCCAGATAGTGGCCTGAAGCAGCTTCGACTTGTCGCTGCCGACCTCGGTCAGCAGCTCCTCGATCTGGGCCAATACCGCCCTGGTCTGAGCGGCAACGCTCTCGCCTGGTGCGCCAACCTGGCCGGCGAGATAGACGGTGTTGCCGTGGACCACGGCCTGACTCATGCGAGAGCCTGAGCGAATGCGCTGGATAGCCATATATTCTCCTCTCTTGGATCGACGGTAGCCGCAGCTTCCGAGGGTCACGCTGCGGTGAAGTGCATCAGCGATAGCGGGCGATCGACAGGTCTGTGGTATCGATGGCCGGGGATCGGCCGCTCATCAGATCGGCGATGACGTGCCCGGACCCGCAGGCCATCGTCCAGCCGAGCGTGCCGTGGCCGGTGTTCAGGAACAGGTTCCCGATCGACGTTGGTCCGACGACAGGCGTGCCGTCGGGAGTCATCGGTCGCAGGCCGGACCAGAGCGCGGCCCCCTCCAGCGTGCTGGCGCCCGGGAACAGGCTGGTGAGCGAATGCCCGAGCGTCCGCAGGCGCTTCACCGGGCGATCGGTGCTGTAGCCTGCAATCTCGGCCATGCCGCCGACCCGGATACGATTGCCCAATCGCGTGATCGCGACCTTGTAGGTCTCGTCCATCAGCGTGGATCGGGGGGCGAACGACTCCTGGATGATCGGAACCGTGATCGAGTAGCCCTTGACCGGATAGACGGGGAGCTTGAGCCCGAGCGGCCTGAGGATTTGCGGCGAGAAGCTGCCGAGCGCGACCAGGAAGGCGTCGGCATGGATGTCCCCGCGGCTGGTGCAGACTGCCTCGACTGCGCCGCCGGCCAGCCGCAGCCCGAAAATCGCCGTGTCGAATGCGAAGGAAACGCCCTGCTGCGCTACAAGCTTCGCGAGTTCGTTGGTGAATTTGTAGCAGTCGCCGGTTTCGTCATTGGGAAGCCTGAGGCCACCGGCCAGCGTGTACTTTACCGCGTCGAGGCCCGGCTCGGCACCGACGCAGCCGTCGCGGTCGAGCAGCTCGAACGGAACGCCACCGGCCCGCAGCACCTCGATATCCTTGCCGACGCCGTCGAGCTGCTTCTGCGTCTTGAAGACCTGAAGCGTCCCCCGGGTCCCATGGTCATACTCGATGCCCGTCGCGGCCCTGAGCTCGATCAGCTGGTCGCGGCTGAACTCGGCGAGGCGCACCATGCGCTCCTTGTTCACCGCATAGCGGGCGGCCGTGCAGTTTCTCAGCATGGCCGCCAGCCAGACGATCATCTCACGGTCGATGGCGGGCCGCAGGATGAGCGGTGCATGTTCCATGCAGAGCCATTTGAGCGCCTTGAGCGGTATGCCCGGCGCCGCCCAGGGCGAGGCATAACCGGGAGAGATCTCCCCGGCGTTGGCAAAGCTCGTCTCCAGCGCCGGGTGAGGCTGCCGGTCGATGACGACCACCTCGTGGCCAGCCTTGGCCAGATAATAGGCCGACGTGACGCCGATGACGCCGGCACCCAGAACCGCGATCTTCATTGCAAGCCCGTGTCAGCGGCCGAACGCCGGTCACCGTCATCGTCAAGGTATATGCGGTGATAGCGCCGGCCCAGGTTAGTCAGGATCTCGTAGGCGATCGTGTCGGCATCGGCGGCGACTTGCTCAAGGCCCTGATGCTCGCCCAGCAGCTCGACATAGTCGCCGAGCTGTAGCGCCGCCTCGGGAAGGGCGGTCACATCGAGCGAGATGGTGTCCATCGATATACGGCCTGCGATCGGCAAACGTACCCCTTGGAAGTAGGCGGCCCCCCGACTGCCGAGCCGGCGCGGCCAGCCATCGGCATAGCCGATCGCGATGGTCGCAAGGCGCGTCGGCCGAGGTGCCGTGAAGGTCAGGCCATAGCCCACGCCTGTGCCGGATGGAACCGTTCTGACCTGCACGACGCGCGCGTCGAGCCGTACCACCGGCTGCATCGGATTGGGGCCGTTCATGTGCGGCCCTACACCGTACAGCGAGACGCCGGGGCGCACGAGGTCGTGGTGGAAAGCCGGAGGCAGGAAGGCGCCGCCGGAGTTCGCGAGCGACAGCGGGGCTGCCGGCAGTCGTCCGGCCAGATCCAGGAAGCATTGGAGCTGGGCTGCGTTGGCATCGTGATCCGGCTCGTCGGCGCAGGCGAGCTGGCTCATGACCAGCTTCACCGAAACCCGCTCGAGCCATTCAGGCCGTCGCTGCAGCTGCTCGACATCAGCAGGCTGCAACCCGAGCCGCGACATGCCGGTATCGATCTGCAGGATCGCGGGTAGAACTCTCCCGACGGCAGCGGCGGTTCGAGCCCACCGCTCCACCTGCTCGAGCGAATTGATCGCCGGAATGATGCCGAGTTCTGCGCACGATGCCTCGGCTCCCGGTTGCAGGCCGTTCAGCACGTACAGCTGCGCCTGTGCCACATGCGGCAACAGCGCGATGGCCTCGGCAAGATGCGCCACGAAGAAGTCGCGGCAGCCGGCCCGCAACAGCGCCGGCGCCACGCGGGCAGCACCCAGACCGTAGGCATCCGCCTTTACCACCGCGCCGACGCGGGCCGGCGCCGCCTGCTTGCGGACCAGCGCATAGTTGGCCGCGAGCGCAGCCAGATCGACCGTGAGACGTCCACCCGTCGTGGCTTGATCGGCGAGGGCCTCGCCGCGGTTATTCGGGAACGATGCCATGATCAGGCAGACTGAGCCGTGCGCGCGCGCAATCCGATGCGTGCACCGACGAGCAGATCACTCAAGCGATAGAAATTCGAACTCATCGAACACCGCGAGCGAGGAGTTGGGAATGGCCTGCGAACCGCCGCTGTGGTTCCGAACAACTTCGTTCGGCGGACGGGCGAACCCTTAGTCGCGAGCCGATCAGGAGCGTTACTATAGGATTCCTATGACATCCTGCGTCGGGCGAGGAGCTTCCGTCTTTCTCCTCTAGCCTATGTCGCCCAAGTCATCGGCTCAACTTCCGGAAGCGCGTCGAAGGAGGACGCGCCATGTGGGTCCGGAACGCGCTTGGCCGGAGGCGCAGCGGGCAAACGAAGGGCGGCTACAGCAGGCCGTGGAAGGCGAGACCGGCGAAGGATGGCCAAGCCGCCAATGTCGTCTGAAGTTCGCCTCCGACAGACAAGAGCCGGGAACGGTCGCCGAGGAAGCTCAGGTTGCCGGCAGGGATGGGCGCCGAAGCCGCGAGCTTGAGCATTGTCGCGGCGGGAACGGTCGTCTCCTCTTTCAGCAGCAGCGCGGCGGTCTGGCCGGCCACGCTCATCAGGGCGAGCGAGCCTTGCCGGGCTGGCCGGAACCGTTGCTCGAACTCATCGTCGAGCGGGCCCATTTCGAGCGCTACCCGAACCGGTACGCCGTTCGTCTGCCCCCAGGCGAGCGTCGGTTCGGCGAAGGCAACGATGCGGACCGGATCGGTCCGGTAGGCCATGACGGTAAGCTGGCGAAGGTGGGGCGCCAGCGCCGCCATGGCTTGCTCGCCCTCGGGCAGGCTCAGCAGCCAGAACGGCACGACGAGGTCGAGCTTGTCGGCATGCACTGCCGCGAGATCGCGGACGAGGCCGCTCCAGGCCGCGAGCACGCCGGCGCGGTCGGCGCCGAACTCGGGCAGCAGGTAAGGCTCGATATCATATTGGATTCCGGCCAGCCGCTCGCTCTCGGCGGCGTTCCGCTGATAAGCAGCGATCGCCTTGGCGCGGTTCATTGCGTTGAGGCGTCCGGCCGGGCGTACCATCTGCGGATCGCCCTCGACGGCGTCGACCGCGATGCCGCGCGCCGAGGCGAGACGGACAAAGCGTGCGAGCTCGGCGGCATGGCGGATCTGACCGTCTTCGGTCTCCAGCGCAACATGCAGGCGCCGGACGCCGCTCGCTACCGCCCTCTCAAGCAGGGTGGCGGGGGTGGCGCGCCACTGTTGCGTATCCCAGGTCCATGCCGACGCTCCGGCCGTGCTCGGCGGAAGCGCCGGCTGGAGGCGTAGATCATCGAGCGCCAGTCTCGCGGCGATGGTTGAACACTGGATGACGAGCTGCACCGGCGTCTCACCCACGTGCTGCGCATTGATCGGGAAACGGGTCGTGCGCATTGCGGCAGTATCCGGAAGCAATGTTCCTTCAGCGGCGTCCTGGCCCATCGGAACCAAGCTGGCGCGGAAATCGGCGCCTCGGTGGGTCACGGCCATCCGGAGCGCGGTGCCTTGCGGCAAGCGGGCCGTATCAAATCCGATGACGATACCGGCGGGCCGGCGTCCGGCGTCGCAGCTGATGTCGAGCCGACCGCCTATCGTGGAAACACGCGCCCGACCTTCGGTGCCATAGGCGTGCGCGGTCGCGAGGGGCAAAAGCGGGACATCGATCGGCAACGGAACGGCGAGCGCCGGCCGGACCGGCGGCGGCACGATCTCGATGCGTCGCTCGCCTTTTGCGCTTGTCGTGACCGATACGATCTCGCCGTCGCGAGGGATGCGCGGCAGCGTACCGGTCCAGCTGATATCCTGCTGCTTCACCGCTAGATCGATCGAGGAACAGCCGGCAGGCGCCGGCGCGCCGTCCCGCAGCACGTCGACGGTTGCCTGGTCGCCTGTCCGGCACATCGAAAGCCGTGCCGCGTCGCTGGATGACGGGAAAAGAAAAGCGATGCCAAGACATAACGCCACATAGGCAGCGAGCCCTCGGTACGACATGGCCAACCATATCGGTACGAGGCATCTCATCGCAAAGGGTTTGCATGCCCGATTTGTGAGGGCAGTATCACCCGCGATCGATAGGTGCGGGGCAACGGGGGTTGCGATGAGTCGGGCGAAGCCATTGGTCCTGGTGGCCGATGATGACGAGTTGCTGCAGCAGCTGGTGAGCCACAAGCTCGTGCAGCGTGGCTTCGACACCCGGTGCGTCGCCAATGGCGAAGCCCTACTGGCTGTGCTCGGCGAGACGTTGCCCGATGCCATCGTGCTCGACGCGATGATGCCGATCGTCGACGGTTTCGAGGTGCTCCGCCGGTTGCGCGGCGATCCCCGTACAGCTTCGGTGCCGGTGATCATGCTCACCGCCCGTCGCGGCGAGGACGACGTGGTGTCCGCGCTCAGCCTGGGTGCCAACGATTATCTCGCCAAGCCGTTCTTGCCCGAGGAGCTGGCGCTACGCGTCCGGCAGCTCGTCGTACGCGGGGCCATCGCGTGAGGCGGGCAATCGCGCTCGCGGCGCTGCTGATGCCGACGGCCGCGCTCGCCCAGCGTACGCCCGAGACTGACAGGCTCGTCGATGCGGCACGCGCAGCGCAGGTGGCCGGTGACACGACACGGGCGCTGGCTGCTCTGGAACAGGCCGCGATAGCGGCGCCGCAGGATCCCGAAGTCCTGCGCCTTCTCGGTACATCGCAGGGGCAAGCGGGACGGACCGAGGAAGCGCTAGCGACGCTCGAGCGCGCCGCACGCTTGGCGCCCGCGGATCGCGACATCAGCCTCGCCATCGGGCGTGTCCGCTACTACCGCGGCGAACATCGGGAAGCATTGCGCATCGCCGAGACGGTGCTCGTCGAGGCCCCCGACAACGGCGACGCACGCAGCTTGGCCGACAGCGCGCGTCGGGCACTGGCCGGCTCCGACCGCGAACCGCGCTGGCGGCTCGACTGGACGGCGAGCTACAGCGATTTCGAGAAGGACGCGCGGCGTCGCTGGCTCGAAGGCAGCATGGCGCTCGGCTACCGGGCCGATCCTCGAACCTCAATCACCGGCCGGATCGATATTGCCGATCGCTTCGGCGCGACCGACGTGTACGGCGAGGCCCGCATCGACCACCGATTCGGCAACGGCCGATCGGGATATCTCGCGCTGGGCGCGACCCCTGGCGCGGACTTCCTGCCGCAATGGGCGCTGATGGGCGGTCTTGCGATGCGCGCATGGCAGAGCCCCGCGGGCGACGGCGTGCTCACGATCGACGGCCGCCATGCCGACTATCGGACAGGTAGCGTCGAAACGCTGAGCCCCGGCCTCGAATATTATCTCCCGGGCGGCCGGGCCTGGATGACCGGCAAGCTCATCGTCACCTGGGACGAGAACGGGCATCGGCAGTCCGGCTATCTGATGCGCGGCGACGCGCAGGTATCGGACCGCACCCGGCTCTTCGTCGGCTATGCCGACGCGCCCGAGACGGTCGCTAACCTGACGCTCTCGACGCGAACCTGGTTTGCGGGCGGCATCCTCGATCTTTCGGATCGGATCACCCTCCGCCTGGACTATGCGCACGACGATCGCGAGCGCTCCTATGTCCGGCACGCCTTCACGGCGGGCCTCGGTCTGCGCTTCTGACATGGTGCTCTGGACCATCTGGGAGGTCTCGCTGGCGCTTGCGGCAACCTCGATCATCGTCATGCTGGCGCTGGTGCTGAGGCGGATGGTTCAGATGCGGATCGACGCGCGGACCGAAAAGCGCCGTACGGCGACGTCGGCGGCCTTGCTCGCCTTTCTGGACGGTTCGGCCGATCAGGCCGCCGTTCTGGCTGCGGCGGGCGGAAGATCCGCCATCGTCGGCGACGTCGTGTTCCGGATGCGCGAGATCGTCCGCGGTGAGGATGCGGTGCGGCTCGTGGCGGTGGCGCGCAGTGTCGGCGAATTCGAACGCACTGCCAGACGCTTGCGCCACTTGATCCCGGCTGTACGCGCGGCAGCTGCCCGGCGACTGGCGATTTTCGGAGCCGACGCGGTGCCGGAGCTCGAGGCACGGTTGCGCGACGAGGACCTGGCCGTGCGGATGGCAGCCGCGATCGAGCTGACCGAGATGGGGAATGGCCCCTCGCTCGACCTGCTGGCCGAGGCGCTGAGCATCGGCGACGGCAACCAGTCGGAGGATCTTCACAAGTTGTTCCGGCCGGCGGTAGCCGCTGACGTGGCCCGTGCGATCCGCATGCTCGAGGACGAATGGATGCCCGATGCGCTGCGCCTGCTGCTAATCGACGGGCTCGGCCATGCTGGCGCCTTGCAGGCGCTGCCGGCGCTGTCGGCCGTCGCCCGGAACGGCTCGTCGGCGCTTCGGGCCGAAGCGTTGCGCGCGCTGGCCCTGTTGGGTCACCCGGGCGCGGCGTCCATCGTTATCGATGCGCTTGCCGACGAGCGCTGGTGGGTGCGCGCGCAGGCCGCGAACACGGCACGACGGATCGGCATCGTCGAAGCTATCGAACCGCTCTGCCGGCTGCTCGACGACGAGCATTGGTGGGTCCGCTTCCGTGCCGCGGAGGCGCTATCCGATCTCGGCGGCGAAGCCCGAGCCACACTGACGGCGGCCAGCCGAAAAGCCGGACGTGCAGGCGAGGTGGCGCAGCTGGTGCTGGCAGAGAAAGGCGTTGCATGAGCGTCGATTGGGCAACCCTCTGGCCACATCTCGGCAACATCGCTGCCTGGGTCGCGATCTTCGTCATCGCCACCGGGCTGCTTCAGAATGCGCTGTCGCTCTTCCAGCTTGCCTATGCCTACCGCGCGCTGCGGCGGCGGCATGTCGAGCCGCGAACCAGCGCGCTCTATGATCGTCTGTCGGACGTGGCGATGCCGATCTCGCTTCTCGCGCCGGCCTTCAACGAGGAGGCGACGATCGTCGAAAGCGTCCGCTCGCTGCTGGCGCTCCAGTATCCGACCTTCGAGGTGATCGTCGTCAACGACGGTTCGAAGGACCGGACGCTCGACGTGCTTGTCGAAGCCTTCGAGCTGCGGCCGGTCGCCCGCGCGTTCGAAAGCTCGGTGCCGCACAAACCCGTCCGCGGCATCTATGGTTCGCCGCGCTATCCGCGCCTGCTCGTGGTCGACAAGCACAACGGGGGCAAGGCGGACGCGCTCAACGCCGGGATGAGCGTCTGCCGGACGCCGCTGTTCTGCGCGATCGACGCCGACTCCGTGCTCGAGCCCGATGCGCTTCTGCGCGTCGTGCAGCCCTTCATCGACGACCCACAACGCACGATCGCCGCCGGCGGCACGATCCGGATCGCGAACGGCTGCAAGGTGCGGGCGGGGCGCGTCGTCGAGATCGGTCTTCCGAACAGGCTGCTGCCGCTGCTCCAGGTCATGGAGTATCTGCGCGCCTTCCTGATGGCCCGGCTCGCGTGGAGCGAGCTCAATGCGCTCATCCTGATTTCCGGTGCGTTCGGCATCTTCCGCCGGGCCGAAGCGATCGAGGTCGGCGGCTATTCGCTCGGGACGGTCGGCGAGGACCTCGAGCTCATCATCAAGCTTCATCGCCATATGCGCGACAAAGGCCGGGACTATCGCATCTCGTTCATTCCCGAACCCGTCTGCTGGACCGAGGCGCCCGAGACGCTGGCGGTGCTCGGCCGGCAGCGATCGCGCTGGCAGCGCGGCGCGCTCGAAACCTTCGCCAAGCACAGGGACATGCTTTTCAACCGGCGTTACGGCCGCATCGGCGCTATCGGGATGGGCAACATGCTGCTCGTGGACGTGCTGAGCCCGATCGTCGAGGTGCTCGGCTATGTGCTGGTGCCCGTGTTCTGGGCACTGGGCCTGCTGTCGATCGAGTATCTCGTCGCGTTCGTTGCCGTGACCTTCGCGTTCGGCGTGACGGTCAGCGTGGGATCGCTCATCTTGGAGGAGCTTGAATTGCGCCGGGTGACGGGGCCGGGTGGGCTGATGCTATTGCTGCTGACCGCGATCATCGAGAATTTCGGCTACCGCCAGCTCAACAATCTGTGGCGCATCCGCGGCTGGTGGCAGTTCCTGCGGAAATCGGAGGCCTGGGGGACGATGACCCGCCGCGGCTTCGCGACGGCGACAAGCTGATGGAGCTGAAGCGCATCCTCTATGTCGAGGACGATGACGACATCCGGACGGTGGCGGCGATGGCGCTTGAGATGATCGGCGATTTCGTCGTCGAGACCTGCGCATCGGGGCACGAGGCCCTGGAAAAGGCCGCGGCTTTCGCGCCCGACCTGCTGCTGCTCGATGTGATGATGCCGGGCATCGACGGCCCCGAAACGCTGGTCCGGCTGCGCCGGAAGCCGTCGCTCGCTGACATCCCGACCGTCTTCTTCACGGCCAAGGGCCAACCTGACGAGATCGCACGCCTCAAGTCGCTGGGGGCCGTCGGGGTAGTCTCGAAGCCGTTCGATCCCGGACAGCTATCGGACGAGCTTCGTCGGCTGTGGGAGCATGCTCATGGCGGATGACGCTTTCGCGGCAAAGTTCGAGGAATTGCGGCGCGGTTTCCGCGCAGGGCTGCCGGAACGCCTCGCCGAAATCAGGCGGCTTGCCACGATCGGTGACGCCGGCCTGTCGGCATTGCGTGCGCTCGCGCATAAGCTGGCCGGTCAGGGCGGCACCTTTGGCGAGCCGGCGATCAGCGATGCCGCCACCATGGTCGAAGACGCTGCGCCCGACCAGCTTTCCGCTGCCATCGCCGCGCTGGCGGCTGCAGTCCAGGAAGCATCCTGAAATGGCGCGGCGCATCTCGAAAATCGCGATCCGCGCTTGGCTCGGCTTCGCAATCATCACCGTGCTCCTCATCGGGGCTATCGTTGGTGTCCATCGGCAGATCGACACCGCCATCCGGGCGCGGTCGGCAGCGGACGCGACGGCCGAACGCATCGACCGGCTTAACCTGCTGCTCGTCCAGATGCTCGACGTCGAAGCGGGGCAACGCGGCTACATCATCACGGGCGATCCGTCGTTCCTCGCTCCCTACCGGCACGGCAGGGCAAACGTCGCCACCACCCTGCGGCAGATCACGCGCGATACCGGCTCTGATGTCGATCGACTTTCCGCGCTCGTGAACGGCAAGCTCGCCTACGCGCAGCGGACGATCGAGCTGCGCCGAACGCAGGGTCTCATTCCGGCCGCGGCCGAGGTCAGCCACGCTGAGGGCAAGCGCCTCATGGACGGTATCCGTGCCGAGATCGCGCGGATAAGCGAGCATGAGCGAACACAGCTGGCATTGCGGGCGGCCCGCTCGCACGAGCAGGAGCGTCGCGGTCGGCAAATAATCGATGTGTCGCTCATCGGGGCGTTGGGCATCACGCTTGCCATCGGCCTGATGCTGATGCTGCAGCTTCGCCGGCGGCTGACGGCCGAACGCGAGGTGCGCCGCGCCGCGCGCCTTCTCCAGACGACGCTCGACAATATCGGCGTCGGCGTCATCGTCATCGATGCCGACGGGCGTGTGTCGGCACGCAATGCGGAGCTCATGCGGCTCCTGCCCGAAGCCGCCCGCGAGGCGGAACCGGTGACGCTCGGCGAGGAGATCAAGCTGGCCCGCCTTGGTCGGCCGTTCCTGTTCGAACGGCCTCTGGGCATCGCCGACGCCGTGCTCGTGCGCGGCGTTGCCCTGCCAGGCGAGCGGTTCCTGATCACGCTTCTCGACGTGACCGAAGCGCGGCGCGCGGAGCGGGTGAAGAGCGAGTTCGTCTCGACCGTGAGCCATGAGCTGAGGACGCCAGTCACGTCGATCCGCGGATCGCTCGGAATGCTCGCAGGGCCGCTTGCCACCGGGCTGCCAGACAAGCACCGCCAGCTCATCGAGCTCGCACAGCGAAACGCCGAGCGGCTGGCGCTTCTCGTCAACGACATCCTCGACATCGAAAAGATCGAGGCAGGCCGCATGGCCTTCGAGTTCCAAGCCAGCGACGTCAATCAGCTCCTGCGGGACGCCGCTGAAACCAATGGCGCTTACGCCGACGCGCGCGAGGTCGTGATCGCCCTCGGCACGCTTGCACGTCCGCTGCTGGTGTGGGCCGACCCGCATCGCATCCAGCAGGTGATGGCGAACCTTATCTCGAACGCGATCAAATTCTCCGAGCCCGGCGGCATCGTGACGTTGACGGCCGAAGCTTATGAGAACGAGGCCTGCATCACGGTGAACGACCGTGGGCCGGGAATCCCCGAAGAGTTTCGCGATCGAATCTTCGAACGGTTCGCGCAAGCCGACGCCAGCGATGCCCGCGCCAAAGGTGGGACGGGCCTCGGCCTCAGCATCGCCAAGGCGATCGTCGAGAAGCATGGCGGCAGGCTCGGCTTTGCTAGCGAGCCGGGCGACACCAGCTTTACCTTCACCATTCCGCTTTGCAGCGACGACGCAACAGCCGTCGGCACGAGCGCCAGGCATCCCGAAAGCGAGGCGTCGTGCCGATAAGGTCCTTCACCATTCCCGAAATACCCGCTGACGAGGAGGAGCGTTTGGCGGCATTGCGGCGGTACGAGGTGCTCGACACGCCGCCCGAGCCGGCGTTCGATGCGATCGTTCGTGAAGCTGCGGCCACCTTCAACGTTCCGACCGCGGTGATTTCGCTCGTCGACCGCGACCGCCAGTGGTTTAAGGCGCGCATCGGTCTCGATCCGGCTTCCACACCGCGGGCACCATCCTTCTGCGGCCACGCGATCCATTCGGACGAGGTGCTCACGGTTCCCGATGCGGCGGCCGACGAGCGGTTCGCCGGCAACCCCGCGGTCATCAGCGACTCCGGTGTTCGCTTCTACGCCGGCGCACCCTTGGTAACCCCCGACGGACACCGCATCGGAACGCTATGTCTTGTCGACACCACGCCGCGCACCCCTCTCTCAGCCCAACAAGCCACCAAGCTGAGAGCCTTGGCTGACAAGGTCATGAAGCTGCTGGAGGCCCG
>JAEZQR010000128.1 GCA_023413015.1 Pseudomonadota bacterium | reverse complement strand
GCCCCCCCACCCCCCCCCCCCACGGTGCGGCCCCCCCCGGCCCCGGTTTCATAATCCGTCAGCCGCGGACGTAGCGGCGGCGGCCTTGCTTATCGACGTAGTAGCGGCGGCCCTGCGCGTCGCGATAATATTTGTGGTCCTTGTCGAGCGCGCCGATCACCGCGCCGCCGGCCCCGCCGATGAGCGCGCCTTCGCCGACGCTGAGACCGGGGATAACCGCACCGGTGCCGGCGCCAATCGCTGCGCCGATCGCGCCGCTCTTGAGAACCTTCTTCGTATCGCCGGCATGCGCCGGTGCGGCGACCATCAGGGCCGCGGCCACGGCGGCAGCGCCGATCTTGATCCGGGTCATCTTCACCTCCTTTGATGACGGATCATCGAAAACCGAGGAGGCGGTGTGTCGGTTCCCCATCGCAACAAGGGGACGGCATGCCGTCCCCTTGCCCCAAGCCCTGTCGCGGCTCTCGCGGTGCCCCCGCAGGTAACGGCTTGCCGGCGGTGCCCATGCTCGTTGCCGAGAGACGGGCGGGTGGCCGGGAGGCCGGTGGGCGAGCTATAGCAAGAAGCAATTGGATAACGGAAATATTTAATTGAAATGGTTAATTTCTGTGAGGCGGTCGCGCTTTAAGGGTGTGATGCCTGTCGGCCTCGATTCCGGCGACGGACCCACGCTATAGGCAGATCATGGACCAGCCCGCCCCCCGGCTCGACTCGACCGGCCTCGCTTGTATGCGCGGCGGGCGGCTGATCTTCGAGGACGTGGCATTACAGGTGACGCGGGGCGGGGCGCTGCTGGTGCGCGGGCCGAACGGGGCGGGCAAGTCGAGCTTGCTGCGCCTGCTCGCCGGGCTGCTGCCGCCGGCCGCGGGCCGGCTCAGCAATCCGTTCCGCACCGCCTATCTGGGGCACGACAATGTGCTGAAGCTCGACCGGACGCTGGGTGACGAGCTGCGTTTCTGGGCGCGGCTGGACGGCGCGGCCGGGCGGGTGGATGAAGCACTGGCGCGGTTCGACCTCGCACCGCTTGCCGATCTGCCGACGCGGGTGCTGTCCTCGGGCCAGAAGCGGCGCGCGGCGCTCGCACGGACCTGGGCCAGCGGCGCGGAACTGTGGCTGCTCGACGAGCCGAGCGTCGGACTGGATATGGCGAGCATCGACCGGCTGGCCGCCGCCTGCGCCGACCATCGGGCGCAGGGCGGGCTGATCGTGGCGGCGACGCACGTGCCGCTCGGCATCGACGATGCGGACGTCCTGATGCTGGAGCGTCTGTCTTGATCGGCACCCTGATCGTCCGCGATCTGGCGTTGCGCTTCAACCGCTGGGGCGGCGTGGCGCTGCCGCTGCTGTTCTTCGTGCTGGTGGCGAGCCTGTTCCCGTTCGCCGTCGGTCCCGAACCGAAGCTGCTGGCGCGGATCGCCGGCGGGATCATGTGGGTGGCGGCCCTGCTCGCCGCGCTGATGCCGATCGACACGCTGTTCGAGCCCGATCGCGTCGACGGCACGCTCGACCAGCTCGCGACGCGCGGGATCGCGTTCGAGACGGTGGCGGTCGCGCGTATCGTCAGCCACTGGCTGGCGTTCGGGCCGCTGCTGCTGCTGACCGTGCCGGTGGCGGCCGCGCTGCTCAACCTGCCGGGCGATCTGCTGCCGCTGCTGCTGACCGGGCTGGCGGTCGGCACGCCGGCGCTCGCGGCGCTGGGCGTCGTGGCGGCCGCGCTGACGGCGGGCCTGCGTGGTGCAGGCGCGCTCGCGGGGCTGCTGGTCTTGCCGCTGGCGCTGCCTGTCCTCATCTTCGGTGCCGGCGCGATGGGCGAGGGGCCGACCGCGGCGGGGGCGCTCAAGCTGCTGGCGGCTTCGAGCCTGTTCCTCGTGGCGCTGAGCCCTTTCGCCGCAGGTGCCGCGCTGCGCGCCGCGCTCGAATGATGCTAGTGCGAGCGCGCCGGCCTAGAGGTTGATCTGGATCATGGCTTTTGCCGCGATCAGCAGCGATTTGTGACGGGTAACTGAAGATCGGATAACGCCTGAATGCACCGTTTCGCCAATCCTGCCCGCTTCCTGCGCATCGCGCGCGTCGCGACGCCGATCACGGCGCTCCTCGGGCTCGCGCTGCTGGCGGTCGGGCTGGGGCTGGGGCTGTTCGACAGCCCGCCCGACTATCTGCAGGGCGAGTCGGTACGGATCATGTACGTCCACGTGCCGGCCGCGTGGCTGTCGATGGCGGGCTATCTGTTCCTCGGCCTCGCCGGCGCGACCTCGCTGATCTGGCGGCATCCGCTGGCCGACGTCGCGGCGCGCGCGGCAGCACCGGTGGGCGCGGTGTTCGCCGCCGTCTGCCTGATCACGGGCTCGCTGTGGGGGCGGCCGACATGGGGCACCTACTGGGTGTGGGACGCGCGGCTGACCTCGATGCTGGTGCTGCTGTTCCTCTACCTCGGCTACATCGCGCTCGCGAACGCCTATGACGACCGCGAGCGCGGCGCCCGCGCGGCGGCGATCCTCGCGCTGGTGGGGCTAGTGAACCTGCCGATCATCAAATTCTCGGTCGAATGGTGGAACACGTTGCACCAGCCGGCAAGCATCCGGCTGTCGGGCTCGTCGATCCACCCCGACATGCTGTGGCCGCTGCTGATCTCGGCGCTGGGCTTCCAGCTGATCTTCGCCGCCACCGTGCTGATGCGGATGCGTACGGCGCTGGCGGGACAGGTGATCGCGGCACGCGCGGCGCGGCTGGCAGGAGCGCACGGTTGATGGAACATACGACATTCATCGTCGCGAGCTACGCGATCACGCTGGGCGGCGTGCTCGGGATGATGGCCGCGAGCTTCGTCGCGATGCGCCGCGCCGAGGGCCGGGCCGAAGCCTTGCGCAGGGAGCGTCGTCGATGAAGCCGAAGCAGCAGCGTCTCATCCTGGTGGTCGCCGCACTCGGCGCGCTCGGGGCTGCCGGCGGCATCGCCGTCTCGGCGCTGGGTGAGACCGCGACCTATTTCTATTCGCCGAGCGACGCGGCGGCGAAGGGCGTGCCAGCGGGGCAGGCGATCCGGCTGGGCGGGCTCGTCGAGCCGGGATCGGTAGTCAAGAACGGCGCCACGATCGCCTTCCGCGTCACCGACAACGCGCAGTCGATGCCGGTGAGCTACACCGGCCTCGTCCCCGACCTGTTCCGCGAGGGGCAGGGCGTGATCGCCGAAGGCCATTTCAACGCGCGCGGCACCTTCGTCGCCGATACCGTGCTCGCCAAGCACGACGAGAAATACATGCCGCCCGAGGTCGCGGGCTCGCTGCACAAGGTCGAGACCATCGAGTAGGCGGCCTCGGGATGCTACGTCGTTTCGTCCTGCTGGCGCCGCTTGCGCTGCTCGCTGCGCTGTTGATCGCGATCTGGGCCCGCGAGCCGGCCGGTCCGCGACAGGCGCCATCGCCGATGATCGACAAGCCGGTGCCGACGTTCGATCTTCCCGGCCTCGATGCGGCGCACCCCGGCCTGTCGAGCCGCGACCTGCGGCAGGGGACGGTGACGCTGGTCAACCTCTTCGCCTCCTGGTGCCTGCCGTGCGCGGCGGAGGCGCCGCAGCTCAAAGCGCTCGCGGATCGAGGTGTGGTGATCCACGCCATCGCGCTGCGCGACGAGCCGGCGAAGGTGCAGGCGTTCCTGAAGCGGCACGGCGATCCGTTCCGGCGGATCGGCCTGGACCCGAAGGGCGACCTGCGCCGCGCGTTCGGGGCGAGCGGCCTGCCCGAGACCTATGTGATCGATGGCAACGGCGTCATCCGCTACCGGCACGTCGGCGACGTGCGGCGGGAGGATTTGCCCGAACTATTGGAGCGGATCGGGAAGGCGCACCGACCCTAAACGCGTCATCCCGGCGAAGGCCGGGACCCAGGATAACGGTTCATCTGGGTCCCGGCCTTCGCCGGGATGACGATTAAGCGAGTAAGGTTTTGCGGCTTACTTGCCGCGCGCCTTGCGGTGCGTTTCGAGGTCGAGGACCGTCGAGACATTGCCTTCGGGCAGCAACCCTAAGCGACGGGCGACTTCCTGATAGGCTTCGACCTCGCCGCCGAGGTCGCGGCGGAAGCGGTCCTTGTCGAGCTTCTCGCCCGAGGCCATGTCCCACAGGCGGCAGCCGTCGGGGCTGATCTCGTCGGCGAGGATGATCCGGCTGAAGTCGCCGTCCCACAGGCGGCCGAACTCGAGCTTGAAGTCGACGAGCTTGATGCCGATCCCGGCGAACAGGCCCGACAGGAAGTCGTTGATGCGGATCGCGAGGTCCGCGATGTCGTGCATCTCGTCCTGGCTGGCCCAGCCGAAGGCGGCGATATGCTCGTCGGTGACCATCGGGTCGCCGAGCGCGTCGTCCTTCAGATAATATTCGATGATCGTGCGCGGGAGCGGCGTGCCCTCTTCGACGCCGAGTCGCTTCGACAGCGAGCCGGCGACGACGTTGCGCACGACGACCTCGATCGGCACGATCTCGACCTGACGGACGAGCTGCTCGCGCATGTTCAGCCGGCGGATGAAGTGCGTCGGCACGCCGATATGGCCGAGCAGCGTGAACAAATGCTCGGAAATGCGGTTGTTGAGCACGCCCTTACCGGAGATCGTGCCCTTCTTCTGCGCGTTGAAGGCGGTCGCATCGTCCTTGAAATACTGGATCAGCGTGCCGGGCTCCGGACCCTCGTAGAGGATTTTGGCCTTGCCTTCGTAGATCTGGCGGCGGCGGGACATGGGAATAACGAGCCTCCGTGGCCGTGGGGCAGCGGTTCATCGCGCCCCGGAAATAGAGCGCCCCGGAACATGGCGGACCACGTAGCCGGGGCGAGAGGAAGACGCGCCCTACATAGCGCATCCCCCCCGGGCTTACAATGCGGCCCCTAGTCCACCATGCCCAAAAACACAATGAAGACGACGTAGAGCGACAGCACGATGGTGGCGAAGGCCAGCAGCCAGAAGGTGCGCCACGCCGCACCGAGCCAGCCGAGCGAGTAGGCGCCCTTGAGCTGCGCGTACATGTGGACCGGTGGGACGAAGAACAGCAGCCCGGCGAGCTGCTCGCCCCAACTGCCCGCCTTCGACAATAGGGTCATCGCGACGAACAGCAGCGACATGAACGACAGCGAGTAGAGCGCGAAGACGGCGTGGTCGTAGAGATTGACGCTGCGCCGGAAGGGGAAGAGCAGCCACAGGAACGGCAGCGACAGCGGTACCAGCAGGAAGCTGAGCTTATAGGCTTTCTGTTGCACCTTGTAGAGCGTGAAGTCCGGATTGAGCAGCGCCTTGCGCGCGCGGGCGTTCAGCTCGGCATTACCGAGATCGACGTTGAGATCGCCGCTTTCGACGGCGGCTCTGAGCCCTTCCTGCCAGGTCTTGTAAGTCTTGCGGACGACGGGCTTGTCCGCCGGCTGCGCCTCGGCGCGCTGCAGCGCGCCCTGCGCGACGATGACGGCCGCTTGGGCGGCCGTCACTTCGCCGTTCAGGCTACCGATGTCGCCGGCGTCGCTGTCGGGGTTCTGCTTCGCCGCGGCGAGATCGGCCTGCGACTTGCGAAGCTCCGCCCGTGCATCGGCCAGCTCCTGTCGCGCATCGGCGATCCTTTCCGCCCGTGTGCTCTGATCGGCGAAGTCTTCGCCGAAGTGCGGGCCGCCGATCATGGCGAACACGAAGTACATGATGAAGACGGTGAACAGGAACAGCGCGAAGGGCGCGATGTAGCGCGCACGCTTGCCGTGGACATATTCGCGCGTCAGCCGGCCGGGCCGGAAGGCGAGCATCGGCAGTGTGCGCCACGCCTTGGTATCGACATGGAGGAGACCGTGCACGAACTCCTCGGCGACATGGCCGAGCGAGCGGTGGAGGTGCGCCGGCTGGCCGCATTCGCGGCAGAAGCGGCCGTCGAGCGGCGCGTCGCAGTTGAGGCAGGTCCCGTGCGCCTCGCCGTGCCGCCCGCGTTCATGGTCGATCGCGTGCGCGACGGCGCCTGCCGTCGCCAGCGTCCCCATGGCTTCGATCTCGTCGCCCATATGAGCCCCCTCGGTGATTCGAGCGTGACGCAACTCGGCCGGCGCGGCAAGCCGCGACGGAGGTTGTTGAAGCGCCGTCCGCGCTCTATCTACGCTGGCAAACCAGGAGGCAGAATGAGCACGTTCAATAATCGCGAGAAGGCGTTCGAGGAAAAGTTCGCGCGCGACGCGGATTTCCAGTTCCGCGTGAACGCCCGGCGCAACAAGCTGCTGGGGCTTTGGGCGGCCGAGCAGCTCAAGCTGACGCCGGAGGAGGCCGAGGCTTACGCCAAGTCGGTCGTACAGGCCGACTTCGAGGAGGCCGGCGACGAGGACGTGTTCCGCAAGGTTTACGGCGATCTTTCAGCGCGCGGCACCAACGTGTCCGAGCATCAGGTGCGCCGCGCGATGGAAGAGACGATGGTCGAGGCGCGCCGCCAGATGATGGAGGCGATGTAAACGCCGTGGGGATGCAGGCCGACGAGATCGAGCGCCTGATCCGCGCCGCACTGCCGGACGCGACGGTCGAGATCACCGACCTGGCTGGCGACGGCGATCATTATGCCGCGCGCGTCGTCTCGGGCGCCTTTAAAGGTTTGCCGCGCGTCCGGCAGCATCAGCTCGTCTATGACGCACTGGGCGGCCGGATGGGCGGCGAATTGCATGCACTGGCGCTGACCACCAGCGTCCCGCAGGAGTGAGTGAGATGTCGATCCAGGACAGGATTCGCGAAACGGTCGAAGGCAATGACGTCGTGCTGTTCATGAAGGGCACGCCGCTGTTCCCGCAGTGCGGCTTTTCCAGCCGCGCGGTGGCGATCCTCGACCATCTAAACGTTCAATACGCCAGCCAGGACGTGCTGCAGGACGCCGAGCTGCGCCAGGGCATCAAGGAATATTCGAACTGGCCGACGATCCCGCAGCTCTACATCAAGGGCGAGTTCGTCGGCGGTTCGGACATCATGATGGAGATGTTCGAGGCGGGCGAGCTTCAGGCGATGATCGAGGAGAAGGGGGTCGCGCGCGTCGCGTGACCGCCGGCCCGAGCCATGATGACGAGAGAGCCCGGCTTGGCCGGGCTCTTTTCGTATGGGGCGGCCTGCTCTAGGTACGGCGGACCATGAAGGAGACGCGAATGGACCGCTGGACGATCGGATCGGTGTGGCAGGAGATGCGCGACATCGTCCGGACCAACGGCGGGGTTTTCGCGCCCGTCGCGGCGATGTTCGTGATGCTGCCTAATCTGCTGGCGGCGCGCTTCGTCCCCGACCTCCGTGAATCGGTCTTCGACCTGCCGAGCGGGCCGGTGACCGTGGCGTCGCTGCTGGTGTCGCTCATCGGTGCGGTCGCGCAGGCGTTCATCCTGATCGTCGCGCTGCGGGGCGACGACCGACCGGTGCGCGAGGTTCTGCGCGAAGCGTTCGGGCTGGCACCGCCGCTGTTCGCCCTGAGCATCCTGACCGGCCTGGCGACGATGTTCGGCCTCATCCTGTTCATAATCCCCGGGCTGTACGTGATCGGCCGGCTGGCGATTGGGCAGGCGGTGCTGGTGAACGAGCGCCGGGGGGTCGGCGACAGCCTGCGCCGCGCCTGGGAGCTGAGCGGTCCGCATGCGTGGCGCATCCTCGGTTTCGGGCTGCTGCTGCTCGTAGCCGTGATGGGCGCGATCCTGCTGCTGTCGGCGGTGGCAATGGCGGCCGGCGTGATATTCCGCATTGTTGGGCTGACCGGCGTCGACCAGATGCTGGTGCTGCTGGTGAGCGCGGTCGTGATCTCCGCGGCGACCGTCTACGGCGCCGTCGGCATCTCGGTGATCTATCGCCGGGTGACGGCGGCCTAGCCGAGCAGCGGCACCTGCGGCGCGGCCGTGCGCGGCAGGAGGCCGGCGAGGCGCGGGTCCGCGAAGGTTTCGACCGCCCGCGCGAACGGCCGGAAGCCGTGATGCTGGTAGAAGCCGAGCGCGCCAGGGTGGTCCAGCGTGCAGGTGTGCACCCAGACCCGGCGCGTGTCGGGCCGCCAGGCGAGACGCAGCGCATGCGCCATCAGCCAGCCGCCGAAGCCGCGGCCGGTCATCTCCGGAATCAGCCCGAAGAAGCTCAGCTCGGTCTCGTGCGTGGCGCGGAAGTCGAGTTCGAGGATGCCGACGGGCGTGCCGTCGCGGCGGGTGGCGGCGTGCACCGCGACGTCGGGCGCGTGGATGATCGCGCGCAGCTCTTCATCGCTCATCGCCAGCCGGCTGAACCACAACCAGGGAGCGCCGACCGCGCGATAGAGCGCGCGGTAGCGATCGAGGTCGGGCCGCTCCCAGCGTTCGAGCTTCAACGGCGCGCGGATCGGCGGTGCCGGCACCGGCCGCTCCGTCATCTCGAGCGAGGTGACGATCGCGGCGAGCTGCGTCGAGTCGAGCGGGGTCAGGCCCATGCCGCGAGCGGGGGCAGGCTCATGAGGATGGCGTCGATGTTGCCGCCGGTCTTGAGACCGAAGAGGGTGCCGCGGTCGTAGACGAGGTTGAATTCGGCGTAGAGGCCGCGGTAGCGGAGCTGGCGCTCGCGGTCGGCATCGGTCCACGGCTCATGCATGCGGCGGCGGACGATCTGGGGATAGACGTCGAGGAAGGTGCGGCCGACGTCCTGCGTGAAGGCGAAGTCGGCCTCCCAGTCGCCCGAATTCAGGTGATCGTAGAAGATGCCCCCGACGCCGCGACTGACGTTCCGGTGCTTGATGAAGAAATATTCGTCGCACCAGGCGGAGAAGCGCGGCCAATAGTCGGGAGAATGGCGGTCGCAGGCGGCCTTGAACGCGGCGTGGAAGTCGGCCGTGTCCTCTTCACGCGGGATCGGCGGGTTGAGGTCCGCGCCGCCGCCGAACCAGCGCTTGGTGGTGACGAGGAAGCGCGTGTTCATGTGCACCGCCGGCACGTGCGGGTTCGTCATGTGCGCGACGAGGCTGATGCCGGTGGCGAAGAAGCACGGGTCTTCCTCCGCGCCGTTGATCGACTTGGCGAAGTCGGGCGCGAACTCGCCGTGCACGGTCGAGATGTTGACGCCGACCTTCTCGAACACGCGGCCCTTCATCACCGACATGACGCCGCCGCCGCCGGGCGCGCCGCTGTGATCGGTGCGGTCCCAGCTCTTCCGCTCGAAGGCGGCGTCGGAGCCCATCACGCGCTCGATGGCTTCGAACTCGGCGCAGATCGAATCGCGAAGTCCGCGGAACCAGGCTTCGGCACGGGTCTGCTGATCGTCGAGCGTGTAGGTCATGCGGGGAAACCTTCGGTTTGTCGGAGCGCCTCGCCGAGCACCAGCGCGGCCGCGATCGCGATGTTCAGGGAGCGCAGGCCGGGCGCCATCGGCACGCGGACCCGCAGGCCGGCGGCGGCATGGACATGGTCGGGCGCGCCGACGCTCTCCTGGCCCAGAAGCAGAATGTCGTCGGGGCGGAACTCGGCCTGCGTGTGGAGCACGCTGCCCTTGGTGGTGAGCAACACCAGCCGCTCAGGTCGCGCCTCGCGGAAGGCCGCCCAGTCCAGATGCGCACTGATGTCGGCATGCTCGCCGTAATCCAGCGCCGACCGCTTCACCGCGCGCAACGAGAAGGGGAAGCCGCACGGCTCGATGACGTCGAGCGGCACGCCGAGGCAGGCGCCGAGGCGCACGAGCGCACCGACGTTGCCGGGCTGATCGGGCTGGAAGAGCGCGAGGCGCATGGCGGCGGGGTTTAGCGGGGCAGCGCCATCAGGTCGAGGGCGCGCATTATGCTGCCGTTCAGCCAGACGGGCGTATCCATGCGGGTTCCATAGCCGAAGTGGAGGCTATCATGCGTAAGCTAATGGCAGCACTGGTTGCAGGGTCCATGCTCGCATCGGTGCCGGGTGCGGCGTTCGCCTATCAGCGGGACGACCAAGGGAATTGGCGTAGGGACGATCAGCGCCAGGAGCGGCGGGAATGGCGCCGGGAGCGCCGTGACGACCGCCGCGATTGGCGCAGGTACCGCAACTACGACTACAATCGCTACGATCCACGCTACGGCAACTACTACGCCGATCGCTACTATCGGGACGGCCGCTACTATCAGCCGCGCCAGCTCACCTACAACGACCGCGTCTACCGCGGACAGGACGGTCGCTACTACTGCCGCCGGCCTGACGGTACGACCGGACTGATCGTGGGTGCAATCGGTGGCGGCGTGCTCGGCAACGTGATCGCTCCGGGTGACTCGGATACGCTCGGCACCATCCTGGGTGCGCTGGGCGGCGCTGCGATCGGCCGCTCGATCGACCGTGATCGGGTGACCTGCCGCTAAGCGCTTCTCTCCTCTCAAGGAGAGGGCAGGATTAGCGGTAGGTGATCTTTACGCGACCTGCGGCTTCGGCGGCGATCCTGCGCGCTTCGTCGGTCGAGGCGGCGGTGACCAGCGCGACGCCCATGCGGCGATAAGGGCGGGTCGAGGGCTTGCCGAACAGGCGGAGGTCCACCGCGCCGCCCAGCGTGGCGAGTGCTTCGGCCGCGCCCTCGAAGGCAAAGTCGGTCGAGTCGCGGTCGGCGAGGATCACGGCACTCGCCGACGGGCCGCGTAGGCCGATGTTCGGGATCGGCAGACCGAGGATCGCGCGGGCATGCAGGTCGAATTCGCTCAGCGTCTGCGAGATCAGCGTCACCATGCCGGTATCGTGCGGGCGCGGGGACAGCTCGGAGAAGATGACCTCGTCACCGGCGACGAAGAATTCGACGCCGTAGATGCCGTGGCCGCCGAGATTGTCGACGACCTTGCGCGCCATGTCCTGTGCTTGGCGCAACGTCGATGACGTCATGGCGGCGGGCTGCCAAGATTCCTGATAGTCGCCGCGCTCCTGCCGGTGGCCGATCGGCTCGCAGAACAGCACGCCGTCGCGGGTGCGGACGGTGAGCAGCGTGATCTCGTAATCGAAGTCGATGAATTCCTCGACGATGACGCGCTTCCGGTCGCCGCGCATGTTGGCCACCGCATAGTCCCAGGCGGCGGCGAGACCCTTGTGCTCACGCACCGTAAGCTGACCCTTGCCGGAGGAGGACATCACCGGCTTCACGACGCAGGGCAGGCCGGTGTGATCGGCGGCGGCGAGCACCTCGTCGAGACTTTCGGCATAGCGGTAGCGCGACGTGCGCAGGCCGAGCTCGACGGCGGCGAGCTCGCGGATGCGATCGCGGTTCATCGTCATGTAGGTGGCGCGTGCCGTGGGCACGACGTTGACGCCCTGCGCCTCGACCTCCTGCAGCACCTCGGTGCGGATCGCCTCGACCTCGGGCACGACGAAGTCGGGCTGGTGGCGGGCGATCGCTTCACGCAGCCGGTCGGCGTCGAGCATCGGGAAGACGTCCGATTCGTCGGCCATCTGCATCGCGGGCGCGCCGGCATAGCTGTCGCAGGCGACGACATAGGCGCCGAGCCGTTTAGCCGATATAGTGAACTCGCGGCCCAGCTCCCCCGAGCCCAGCAGCAGGATCTTCGCCGTGAACGGCATGCGCAGCCTTCCTTCAGTGGTCGGCCACGCTCTTAGCCGGGCGGAAGGTCCATGCGAAGCGGGCGGCTCGCGCCGGCGGCCGAATCAGGTACCCGGACTTCGACGGTGCCGCTGGCGCCGGCCCTGGTGATCCGGCTCGTGGCGCCGGGCTGATAGGCATCGAGCGCCTGCTCGAAGGCGCGGTTAACCGCTTCGACCGCCGTACGGTTGCCGCTGCCATAATGAATGCTGGGCTCGCGGATGCGACCAGGGATGCCGCGCACGCCGATCACGTCATAATCGCGGGCGCGCAGCAGTGCCGCGACCCGTTCCGCCGCCTCGCGCGCGCCGGGCTGATCGCTGGCGTAGCTCACGATGATACGCGGCGGAGCCTCGACAACCGCAGGCGCGGCGGGCTTCGTGGACGGTGGCTCGGGTGCGGGTTCTTGCACGACGGGCGGCGTCGCTTCCGGGCGCGGCGCGGGCTGCTCCTCGACCGGAGGCATTTCCTTGGCCGGCGGCGTGGATGCGGCGGCGACCGGCTTGGCCTGGGGTTCCTGTGCCGGTGACGCCGGACGCGGCGCGATCGGTGTGACGCTCGGCTCGGCGGCGACGGTCGCGGGGGGCGGCGATCGTGTCTCGGTCACCCACAGCAATGCGGCGGAGCCCGCCAGTAGCGCCGTGGCGCCGACGGCAATCGCGGCGGGGCGCAGCCATTCTCGCCGGGGCGGTAGCGCTTCGGGAACAGGCTCGGCGATCGGTAACGGAGCGGGTGCGATGGCCGGCGGTTCTTCACGTGGAGCGGGGGCAGGAGGGGGCGTCTCCTTGATCGCCGGCCGCTCGACGGCCGGCGAGACGTCGATCTTTTCCGCGCGGGGCGAGATATCGAGGGGAACGACCGGCGCCGGGACGGGCTCGGCCTCTTCCGGATAGGCGACGTCCTCGGCGATGCCCTTCTGCATGGCGATGGCGCGCCGGGCGTGGCCCATCTCGACGCGCGCGGCGCCGTCCTGCGTCGCCTGAAACAGTGCGGCGGCAGATAGCAGGCGCAGGAGGCGCGGTGAGCCCTTCGACGCATAGGTGATCGCGCCGAGGGCGCCGGGCGTGAACAGGGCAGGGTCGCCGCCGGCGCGGCGGACGCGATCGACGATCAGCGCGCGCGCATCGGCGGCGGACAGCTCGTCGAGCGTCACCACGCGCGGCGCCACCGGACCGACGATCAGGTCGAACCGCCGACGGACGGTGGCGAGCACGACCGCCGGGCTGGCCGGATCGGCTGCCGCCTGCGACAGCGCGGCAAGGGCGCTGTCGTCGATGCGGTCGGCCTCGTCGACGAGGACCACATCGGCATCGGCAATATGCCCGAGGGCGACATCGCCGCGATCGAAACGACGGACGCGCCGGCCCTCGCCGATCAGCGTCTGCTCGACCGCGCGCAGCAGCAGCGTCTTGCCGGTGCCGGCGGCGCCGACGAGCGCGACGAGCCGCGCGCCCTGGCGCAGCTCGCGCAGCAGCGCATCGCGCGCGGCGACGAAGGCGTGGCTCCCGTAGGCCTCGTCGGGCCCGATGGTGGAAACGAAAGGATCGCGGCTGAGGCCGAACGGCCGCGCGGCGTCCATCTGGTTACTCCCGGCGGACATCGGGCGGCACTTTGCGCCCGCACCCCCGGTGTCGCAACCTGCGACCTTGCCGCAGGTCGCAAACGGGCTCGTGACGGTTTCGCTTGGCCGCATCGTTCGACCAACGGCGTGCCGGCTTCGACCGGCGCTACGAACGGTTGACGCTTTGGCGTAACCATCGCGTTATGAAGGGGCATGGCTACTCTACACGCTGGCTTTCCGCCGCTCGATCAGCCCCGGGTCAGTCCGCGTCTCGCGGCGCTGTCGATCGTCGGCTTCTGGCTGTTCTATTATGTCATGAACACGCTGACCAACTGGCTCGGCGACATGCCGAACCAGCTGTGGATGGCCGAGCGGCGCGTGTTCGTGACGATCGCCGGCATGGGCCTAACCGGCGTGCTCTACCTCATCATGCGCGCCGCGGACCGCGGCTCGATGAAGCTGCTGATCGCCACCGCCTTCCTCGCCTCCGTCCCGATCGCCATCGCCTATGCCGCCGTCAACCATACCGTCTTCTACGTCGTGGACCCGGTCGAGTCGGTGCTGGTCGAGCTGGCGATGAAGCCGGAGGAGCAGCGCAATCCGCTCAGCATGATCCTGTGGCAGGCGTCGAGCTGGTATTTCTTCATCGTCTCCTGGGCCGTGCTCTACGTCGCGCTGTCCTATGCCGCGAAGGTGCAGCTCGCCGAGCGACGCGCCGCCAAATATCGCGCCGACGCCCAGACCGCCGAGCTTCGGGCGTTGCGCTACCAGGTCAATCCGCATTTCCTGTTCAACACGCTCAACTCGCTGTCGTCGCTGGTGCTGGGCCGCCGCGAGGACGAGGCGGAGCGGATGATCATGAATCTCTCCACCTTCTTCCGCACCAGCCTGACGGCCGATCCTGCCGCGGACGTGAGCCTCGCCGATGAGATCAGGCTCCAGCGCCTCTACCTCGATATCGAACGGGTGCGCTTCCCGAAGCGGCTGAGGGTGGAGATCGACGTGCCGCCCGAACTCGAGGAGGTCCGGGTGCCGGGCCTCATCCTGCAGCCGCTGGTCGAGAATGCGATCAAGTACGGCGTATCGCGCAGCAAGGGGAAGGTAACGATCGCCATCCGGGCGCAGGCGCTCGATCAACGCATACGGCTGACGGTCGAGGACGACGGCGATGCCGCGGGTTTGGCGGACGCCGGACATGGTGTAGGCTTGCGCAACGTTTGCGACCGGCTGGTAGCCCGCTTCGGACACGGGGCACGCTGCGAGTCGGGACCGCTGCCAGGAGGGGGGTGGCGCGTGGAGTTGACCATGCCGTTGGTGCTCGATGAGTGAGACGCGGCCGCTTCGCACCCTGATCGTCGATGACGAGCCGCTTGCCGTCGAGCGGCTCCAGATCCTGTGCGCGCGCATGCCGGGGCTTCAGCTCGTCGGCACCGCGACCGATGGACAAGCGGCGCTTCGCCTCGTTGAGGCACTGCAGCCGGAGCTGCTGTTCCTCGACATCGCCATGCCCGGTCTGAACGGGATCGAGGTCGCGCAGGCGTTGGAAGGGCAGCCGATGCGGCCGGCCGTGATCTTCGTCACCGCGTTCGACCAGTTCGCGGTCTCAGCGTTCGATGTCGCGGCGGTCGACTATCTGCTCAAGCCCGTCGCACCCGACCGGCTCGAGAAGGCGGTGGCACGCGTCCGGGCGCAGCTCGGTACCGGCGAGATGAAGACGGCCGCCACGCCCTGGACCACCGAATTCTGGGTGCCGCACCGCGCCGAGATCGTGCGCGTGCCGGCCGAGGACATCGACCTGATCGAGGCCGAGCGCGACTACATGCGGCTGCACGTCGGCACGCGCTCCTACCTGCTGCACCAGACGATCACCCAGCTCGAACGACGGCTCGATCCCGAGCGCTTCATCCGGCTGCACCGATCGACGATCGCGCGCCGGGACCGGATCACCGGGCTGAAGCACGACGGCTGTGGTACCTGGACCGCCGAACTGGCGGATGGCCGCTCGCTGCGCATCGGCCGCACCTATCTCGGCAACGTCCGCGCGATGCTGGGACGATAAGCAAGCGGCGGGCGCCTTGAGGAAAGGCGCCCGCCGTCGGGGCGATCAGGGTTCGGGTGAGGGGCTATCGACCCCGATCGCTCCCCCGCGCTGCATATTGCTGCGACGAGGCTTTCAGCATCGCGAGTTCGACCTTCGGGCGCGCGTCGGCGAGTGCGGCGGTGCGGCATTCCCTGGCCTCCATCAGGCTCCGGATGTCGCGCTCACCAGGGTTCGCGCAGATCCGGTCGGCTGCCACGACGATCCGGCGTTCGAGAATGGCCCGGTCGGCCGGGCGGGCGATGTCGAGATCGGCGTAGCTCACGGTCACCGAGCGGGTCTCGGTCGGCGCGGCATAGGCGGTGGTGCCGACGAGCAGGCCGGTGGTCAGCACGGCTGCCAGGGCGAGGAGGGGGCGAGCGTTCATGGTCGGTCTCCGCATGAGACGTCAGGTTGGGCGTCGGGGGTCTGCGCCGCGGATCTCTCATCCGGGGCGCAGGTTCTTGCTACGCCTTGCCTTGGGCGGTGTCGTGCGAGCTTCGACCGAGCTGGAATCCCGTTCGGCGGGACCCTTCGTCGACGACGAATGTCATGGCTGCGGGGACGAACGTCAGGCCTTGAGCTTGTAGCCAGTGCGGAAGATCAGCCACACCGCGAATAGGCAGGCGGCAAGGAAGCCCAAGGTCATCGCGAGGCTCAGCCCCAGCGACACGTCCGACGTGCCGTAGAAGCTCCAGCGAAAGCCGCTGATGAGGTAGACGACCGGATTGAACAGCGTGATCGTACGCCAGGCGGCCGGCAGCATATCGATCGAATAGAAGACGCCGCCGAGGAAGGTGAGCGGGGTGACCACGAGGAGCGGGATCACCTGAAGCTGCTCGAAGCTTCTCGCCCAGATGCCGATCACGAAGCCGAACAGACAGAAGGTGGTCGCGTACAGCAGCAGAAGGGCGATCATCCACAGCGGGTGGACGACGTTGATATCGATGAACAGGTGCGCCGTCGCGAGGATGACGAGCGCAATGATGATCGACTTGGTCGCCGCCGCGCCGACGTAAGCGAGCACCGTCTCGAATGCCGACAGCGGCGCCGACAGCAGCTCGTATATCGTGCCCGACCACTTCGGCATGTAGATGCCGAACGAGGCGTTCGAGATGCTTTCGGTCAGCATCGACAACAGCATCAGGCCGGGCACGATGAAGGCACCGTAGGCAACGCCGTCGATCTCGCTCATCCGCGAGCCGATCGCGGCGCCGAACACGATGAAATAGAGCGAGGTGGTGATCGCCGGCGTGATCAGGCTGGTCCAGAACGTCCGCCCGAAGCGCGCCATCTCGAACCGGTAAATCGCCCAGACGCCGCGTGCGTTGAGGCTCATCGTGCGTCCCTCCGCTCACTGACCAGATCGACGAAGATGTCCTCGAGCGAGCTCTGCTTCGTGTTGAGGTCCTTGAAGCCGATACCGAGGTCGCTCATTCGGCGCAGCAGCGACGGCACGCCCGTACGCTCGGCGTTGGCGTCGAAGACATATTCAAGCTCGGTGCCGTCCGCCACCAGCGTGAGATGCCAATCGCCAAGTTCGGGCGGGATCGCGGTCAGCGGCTCGTTGAGGTGGAGCGTCAGCTGCTTGCGGCCGAGCTTCGTCATCAGCGCGGTCTTCTCGTCGACCACGATGAGCTGGCCTTTCGAGATCACGCCGACGCGGTCGGCCATCTCCTCGGCCTCTTCGATATAGTGCGTCGTCAGGATGATCGTGACGCCACGATCGCGAAGCCCCCGCACGAGGTTCCACATGTCGCGCCGCAGTTCGACATCGACGCCAGCGGTCGGTTCGTCGAGGAACAGAATCTCCGGCTCGTGGCTCAAGGCCTTGGCGATCATCACGCGGCGCTTCATGCCGCCCGATAGTTCCATGATCCGCGTCTTGCGCTTCTCCCAAAGCGAAAGGTCGCGCAGCAGCTTCTCGATGAAGGCGTCGTTGCGAGGCTTGCCGAACAGGCCGCGGCTGAAACGCACGGTCGCCCAGACGCTTTCGAACGCGTCGGTGGTCAACTCCTGCGGCACCAGCCCGATCTTCGCCCGCGCGGCACGATAGTCGCGCACGATGTCGTGCCCATCAGCGAGCACGGTGCCGGACGAGGCGATGACGATGCCGCAGACGATGCTGATGAGCGTCGTCTTGCCGGCGCCGTTCGGCCCCAGCAATGCGAAGATCTCGCCTCGCCTGATGTCGAGATCGATACCCTTCAGTGCCTCGAAGCCCGAGGCATAGGTCTTGGTGAGACCCGAGATCGAGATGACCGGCCGCATGCTGCCCCCTACCGATCGCCACATGCCGTGTTTCGCTGCAATGTGCTAGAATTAACCTCGCTTTCGTCAGGTCGCCTGAGCGTTGCGTGCATGCGACAAGCAGGGCGGGACATGTCGGCGAAGTGGGTTGAAGCGAATGACCGAACATTTCGACGTGCTGGTAGTGGGGGCCGGGCTGTCCGGCATCGGCGCGGGCTACCATCTCAAGGCGAACTGCCCGAACCGCAGCTACGTCATCCTCGAAGGCCGCGAGGCGATGGGCGGGACGTGGGACCTGTTCCGCTATCCCGGCATCCGCTCCGATTCGGACATGTACACGCTCGGCTACGCCTTCAAGCCGTGGAAGGCGGCCAAGGCGATCGCCGACGGGCCGTCGATCCGCGAGTATATCCGCGAGACCGCGGCCGAGCACGGCATCGATGAGCACATCCGCTACCGCCACATGGTGAAGCGCGCGTCCTGGTCGTCGGCGGACGCGCGCTGGACGGTCGAGGCCGAGGTCGGGCCGGAGAAGACGCTCGCCCGCTTCACCTGCAGCTTCCTCTTCATGTGCTCGGGCTATTATTCCTACGCCCAGGGGCACCGGCCGACCTGGCCGGGCGAGGAGCGGTTCAAGGGCAAGATCGTCCACCCGCAGTTCTGGCCCGAGGACTTCGACTACAAGGGCAAGCGCGTCGTGGTGATCGGCAGCGGCGCGACCGCCGTGACGCTGGTGCCCGAGATGGCGAAGGAGGCGGCGCATGTCGTGATGCTGCAGCGCTCGCCGACCTATGTCGTGTCGCGCCCGGCCGAGGATGCGATCGCCGAATGGCTCAAGAAGCGGCTGCCGCCGATGCTCGCCTATCGGCTGGTGCGCTGGAAGAACGTGCTGTTCGGCATGTTCTTCTTCAACATGGCGCGCAAGCGGCCAGAGAAGGTCAAGGAGCGGCTGATCGGCATGGTGCGCGAGCAGCTCGGACCCGACTATGACGTCGAGACCCACTTCACCCCGCGCTACAACCCGTGGGACCAGCGGCTCTGCCTCGTGCCCGACGCCGACATGTTCGATGCGATCAAGGACGGCCGCGCCTCGGTGGTCACCGACCATATCGAGAGCTTCACCGAGGCGGGCATCCGGCTGACGTCGGGGCAAGAGCTCGACGCCGACATCATCGTCACGGCGACCGGCCTCAAGCTCAATCTGCTAGGCGATGTCGCCGTGACCGTCGACGGCGCGCCCACTGACCTATCGAAGACGATGAGCTACAAGGGCATGATGTACAGCGACGTGCCCAATCTCGCCTCGTCGTTCGGCTACACCAATGCCTCATGGACGCTGAAGGCGGACCTGACCTGCGAATATGTCTGCCGGCTGCTCAACCATATGGAGAAGACCGGCACGTCGATCGCCACGCCGCACCGCGACCCGTCGGTGGAGGAGGAGCCGTTCCTCGACTTCTCGTCGGGCTACGTCCAGCGTGCGCTCGACGCGCTGCCGCGCCAAGGCTCGAAGCGGCCGTGGAAGCTCCACCAGAACTACGCCTTCGACCTGATGATGCTGCGCTATGGCACAGTTGACGATGGCACGATGGTGTTCTCCAGACCAGCCACTGCGCATACATCAGGAGGAAGGGTGATCGCCTAGCCTTTCGGCCGTGCTGCTTTTGGGGCATTCGGGGCGAAACGGGCACCAAACAAGCTATCCTCGTACCACTGGGGATGGGTCGCGGCGTTCGCCGTTTCGAGCGTCAGACGGCGGAAGACATCGGTAAACTTGGCCAGAACATCATAGTCGATTTGTTGGGAGAGGTCGTCGCCCGGCCGATGCACGCTGGTGGCAGTCATTCTGTCCCAGATTTTGCGCCCCACATAGCTGCCGTCCATCGCCGTGAAACCGATGTACAAGAACACGGCGGGTACACCGCGTTTGATGAACGAAATTTGATCCGAACGTGTGAGAATGCCTTCCTCGGGAAAGGGGTCGGACGCTACGGTCAGGCCAAGCTGCGCGGCAGCCGACGCCAAATGTTCTCCGATCTGTGACTGCTCAGCGCCGAAGGCGACGACGTCACGAAAATCATAGAAAGGCATCGCGCCGTCTAGATTGATATTGGCGACGATTTTTCCGCCCCGTACTGTTGGATTCTGCGCGAAATAATCGGAGCCGATCATTCCTTTTTCTTCAGCGCCGACCGCCAGAAACAGAATGGACCGTTTCGGTCGGCTGCTATCGGACATGATATTGCGTGCGACCTCAATCAGCATGGCGGTGCCGGCGGCATTATCCAAGGCACCATTGTAGATCTGGTCGCCAGCGACTGCAGGTCCGATCCCGATATGGTCGTAGTGAGCTGTCAGCACCACGATCTCGTGCTTCAGCTGGGGGTCGCTGCCTTCAATCAATCCCGCAATGTTGGCGGTCACCATCTTATCATCGTGACGCGAACGCCGGGCCAGCGACACTTTGGTCATCAGATCAAAGCCCCGGGGTGAGCTTGTCTTCGCGGCCTCGATCAATTGGGAAAAGCTGTGCGGCGTACCCTTGAACAGAGCTTCGGCTGCCGTCCCCCGCGCAAAGGCGCGCAATCGCACGCCGGGCGCTGTGATCTTTGGCTGCCCATCAGCACCAATCCAGTTCAGATCAGTACGGCCTAAGGTGCTCTTGATGCGTTCGAAGGCGAAGCGCTGTTCCAGCGCTGGTGTCCAAAGATGGATGACACCGATTGCCCCCTGCTTCGCTGCTTGAATGCGCTGCTGGTCTGCGGATCCATAATGCGCAGCTTCTGCTGCCGGAAGGAACGCAGGTGGACCGCCGAGGACCGCTACGATCTTTCCCTTAACGTCCAGCCCCCGATAATCATCAATGCCATGCTCGGGCGCGACGATGCCTGAGCCAGCGAATACTACAGGCGCCTCGATTCTCTGATCGGCTTCCATCACATCGCCATAAATGGCGACGTCGATGCCGTTCTCGAATTGGGCCGTGCCAGTTGGTCCGATTACACGGAAGTCTACGCTCCCCAGCTCGAGCGACGTTCCGCGAACGCTGAACCGCTGTAGATAGCTGCCGCCATCGCCTGCCGGCTTCAATCCTAAGGTTTCAAAGCGGGTGCGTAGATAGAGTTGCGCCAATGCATCGCCTCGCGTCCCCGCCTCACGACCTTCCAGCAGATCATCAGCCAAGAAGGCCATATGCGCCTTCAGCGCGACTGGATCGATTTCGACTGCGGCACTTCCGCTAGGGACCGGATCATGAGCTGAGGCAGGTATCGATGATACTAGGAGCGCAGCCGAAACTGCAATTAAGCACCGAATTTTCATAGATTATCGCCTGTTGGCTGAGCCAAGCGTCCCTGGCTTGCAGCCTGAAATATGCACCTCGGACTGTCGAGATGTAACGATGAGATCGTTGCAGGGGCGTAAGATACAGGCGCAGATAGTTGATGTCACCAACCTTCCAGTCGGATGCCGTTGCCATTAGCCGTTGCGCTTCCGTTTCAAACGGCGCCGTCACGTTGCGTCTAAAATGCCCATTGCCCTTTGAGCACCCCGGCGGCTATCAGGCCCACGACTTCCGCAATGGGGGCGCTGCGGTCGCTCAAACGAGCGCAGACATATTCAGGGACGAAGCTATGGCAGCAGTTGAGGAATCGGTCGGCGAGGACGGTGTTCGGCGTCGCGATTTCATCTATGTGGCGACCGGCGCCTTCGCAGCCGCGGGCGCCGCGGCGGCGGGCTGGTCGCTCGTTGATCAGATGAACCCGTCGGCCGACGTGCTGGCGCTCGCCTCGATCGAGGTCGATCTGTCGCCGGTACAGGCGGGTCAGGCGATCAAGGTGAGCTGGCGCGGCAAGCCGGTGTTCGTGCGCAACCTGACGCCGGCCGAGATCAAGGAAGCCGACGCGGTGCCGCTCTCGCAACTGCGTGATCCGCAGACGCTCGAGGAGCGCACCAAGGAGGGCCACCAGAACTGGCTGATCACGCTCGGCGTCTGCACCCACCTCGGCTGCGTGCCGCTGGGTGCTGCCGAGGGCGAGGTGCGCGGCGACTACGGCGGCTACTTCTGCCCGTGCCACGGCTCGCACTACGACACCGCAGCGCGCATCCGCAAAGGCCCGGCCCCGAAGAACCTCGAGGTGCCGGAGTACGCCTTCAAGTCACCCACGCTCGTGCAGATCGGATAACGCCATGAGCTTCCCTTGGGCCAAGCATTACGAGCCGACCCATCCGGCGATGAAGTGGATCGACGCGCGGCTGCCGCTGCCGCGTCTGATCTATAACGCGATCGGCGAAGGCTATCCCGTTCCGAAGAACCTCAACTATCTGTGGAACTTCGGCGTTCTGTCGGGCTTCGCGCTCGTCGTCCAGATCATCACCGGCATCGTGCTGGCGATGCACTATGGCGCGAACACGCTGGTGGCGTTCGACTCGGTCGAGCACATCATGCGCGACGTCAACGGCGGCTGGATGATGCGCTATCTCCACGCCAACGGCGCCAGTTTCTTCTTCATCGTCGTCTACATTCACATCTTCCGCGGCCTCTACTACGGATCGTACAAGCCGCCGCGCGAGGTGGTGTGGATGCTCGGCCTCGTCATCTTCCTGCTGATGATGGCGACCGCCTTCATGGGCTACGTGCTGCCGTGGGGCCAGATGAGCTTCTGGGGCGCGACCGTCATCACCAACCTGTTCTCGGCGATCCCGCTCGTCGGCGACACCATCGTGCACTGGCTGCTCGGCGGCTTCGCGGTCGACAACGCGGCACTCAATCGCTTCTTCTCGCTCCACTACCTGCTGCCGTTCGTGATCGCGGGCGTGGTGATCCTGAAGATTTGGTCGCTGCACATTCCGGGCTCGTCGAACCCGACGGGCATCGAGGTGAAGGGTCCGGAGGACACGGTTCCGTTCCACCCGTACTTCACCGCGAAGGACGGCTTCGGGCTCTGCGTCTACCTGCTGATCTTCTGCGCCTTCGTGTTCTTCATGCCGAACGCGCTCGGTCACCCGGACAACTACATCCCGGCGAACCCGCTTTCGACGCCGTCGCACATCGTGCCCGAATGGTACTTCTGGCCGTTCTACGCGATCCTGCGCGCCTTCACCGTGGACTTCCTGTTCATCCCGGCGAAGCTGTGGGGCGTGCTCGCCATGTTCTCAGCGATCCTCCTGCTGTTCTTCCTGCCGTGGCTGGACAAGTCGCCGGTGCGCTCGTCGAACTATCGTCCGGCGACCAAGCAGCTGTTCTACTTGCTGGTCCTCGACGTGCTGATCCTCGGCTGGTGCGGTGGCGCCCCGGCGGCGGAGCCCTACGTGCGGATCAGCCAGATCGCGGCGGCTTACTACTTCGCGCACTTCCTCATCCTCTTGCCGCTGGTGTCGCGGATGGAGCGGCCGCTGCCGCTGCCGAACTCGATCTCCGAGGCGGTATTGAAGAAGCAGGACTACGAAGGCGGTCCGATCGGCGTCAGCCAGCCGGCCTCCGCCGTGGTCGGCTCGCAGCCGGCTGAATAAGGGGGCAACCAATGGTACGTTTCATCGGCGGTATCGTCGGTATCGTCTTCGTCGTCACGCTGCTGTGGGCGGCGATCGCTCCCCGCGACGCGGTGGTCGAGGATCCGACGCACAAGCTGCACCTCGAGCCGAAGGAGCTGCACATGCAGCAGGACGGCCCGATGGGAATGGGCGTGTTCGGCACCTTCGACCGCGCGCAGCTCCAGCGCGGCTTCCAAGTCTATAAGGAGGTCTGCTCGGCCTGCCACGGCCTCGAGCGCATCGCGTTCCGCAACCTCGCCGACCTCGGCTTCTCGGAGCCCGAGATCAAGGCGATCGCCAAGCAGTATGAGGTGCCGTCGATCGACGAGAAGACCGGTGAGCCCTCGACCCGCAAGGCGGTGCCGTCGGATCGCATCCCGGGACCGTACCCGAACGAGGTGGCGGCGCGCGCGGCGAACAACAATGCGCTTCCGCCCGACCTCTCGCTCATCACCAAGGCGCGCGAGGGGCACCGCAACTACCTCTACTCGCTGCTGACCGGCTATCAGAACCCGCCGGCGGGCTACGAGGTACCGCAGGGGCTGCACTTCAATCCCTACTTCGCGAACCTCAACATCGCGATGCCGGCGCCGCTGACGTCGACCGGTCAGGTGACCTACGCCGACGGCCAGCCGCAGCCGACGGTCGACCAGATGGCCAAGGACGTGTCGGCGTTCCTCGAATGGGCGGCGGAGCCCAAGCTCGAGTCGCGTCGCCGCACCGGCGTCGCCGTGATGGCCTTCCTGTTCATCCTGACCGCGCTCTCGTACCTCGCGTACCGGAGGGTCTGGGCGGACGTGAAGAAGGGCGTCGGTGCCGAGCGCAACCTCGCGTAAGGCTGACACCAAGCGACAAACGGAAAGGGCCGCTCGCCGCAAACGAGCGGCCCTTTCTTTTTCTCTCATCCTTTCGGCGGAAGCGGGAATGGGCATATCCCGGGAGAGGTATGATGCGGTTGGGTATCCTCGGCGGCAGCGGTCTGTACCAGTTGGCGGAGCTCGAAGGAGCGATGTGGCAGGCGATCGACACGCCTTGGGGTGCACCGTCGGACGAGCTGCTGTTCGGGCGCATCGGCGATACCGAGATCGTGTTCCTGCCGCGGCACGGGCGCGGGCATCGGCTGGCGCCGTCCGAAATCAACTACCGCGCCAACATCGACGCCCTGAAGCGAGTGGGATGCACCGACCTGCTGTCGATCTCCGCCTGCGGCTCGTTCCGCGAGGAGTTGGCACCCGGCACCTTCGTGCTCGTCGATCAGTTCGTCGATCGCACGCGTGACAGGGCGAGGAGCTTCTTCGGCGACGGCATCGTTGCGCATGTCGCCTTCGCCGATCCGATCTGCGACCGCTTGGCCGACGTCGTGGCGGAGGCCGCTGGTGCGGCTGGCATCGATTGCCGGCGGGGCGGCACCTATCTCGCGATGGAGGGGCCGCAATTCTCGACGCGGGCGGAATCGCGTCTCTACCGCGCCGCCGGGCTCGACGTCATCGGCATGACCAACATGCCCGAGGCCGCGCTCGCCCGCGAGGCGGAGCTTTGCTACCTTACGGTCGCGATGGTCACCGACTACGATGCATGGCATGGCGAGCATGAAGCGGTGGACGTGGTGCAGGTCATCGAGGTGCTGCATGCCAATGCGGGCAAGGCGCGCCGGCTCGTCGTCGAGGTGGCCAAGCGGCTTCCGGCCACACGCGAGGCCTGCACGCACGGTTGCGACCGGGCGCTCGACCACGCCATCCTGACCGCACCTGCGCTACGGCCGGCGGCGACCGTGGCCAAGCTCGACGCTGTCGCGGGGAGGGTACTGTGAACCGGGACAATGCCGATCTGGCGGCGCTGATCCGCACGGTGCCGGACTATCCCACGCCCGGCGTCATGTTCCGCGACATCACCACGCTGCTGCTCGACGGTGCCGGGTTCCGGATGACGATCGACCGGCTGGCGGCGCGTGTGGCGGATCGTCCGCTCGATCTCGTCGCCGGCATCGAAGCACGCGGCTTCGTGTTCGGGGCGGCGCTCGCGCATGCGCTGGGGCTGGGCGTGCTGCTGCTGCGCAAGAAGAACAAGCTGCCGGGCGCCACCGTCGGCCTGAACTATGCGCTCGAATATGGGCAGGACCGGATCGAGATGCATGCCGACGCCTGCACACCCGGCGCGCGCGTGCTGCTCGTCGACGATCTGATCGCGACCGGCGGTACGGCGCTGGCGGCTGTCGAGCTGCTGCGGCAGGTGGGGGCGATCGTCGATACCGCCGCCTTCGTCATCGATCTACCCGACTTGGGTGGTGCGGACCGGCTGCGCGCGGTCGACGTGACGGTCGAGGCACTTATCGCGTTCGAGGGCGACTGAGGCCTTCGGTCAGAGCGACATGTTCCGGAGGATGCGCCATTCGCCCGACGCGACGCGCTTCCAGACCGTAAGGTAGCCCGCCTGCCGCGTGACAGCGCGGCCATCCTGCGCCCGAGCGCTAAGCTGCCCGTGGCCCCATTCGTACACCAGCCCGTCGGCAGCGAGCACGCAGCCGTCGCTCTTCAGCTCGGCGTCAGTCACCTTCGCCGAGCGGCTGCCGCCCGCGAAGAAGTCGCGGATGGCCTGACGGCCGCTTATGGTCGTGCCGTCGGCGGCCACGAACACGCCGTCGTCGGCATAGGGAGCAGCCAACCGGTCGGCGTTGCCTGCCTTGATGGCCTCCGCCCACTCGCCGTTCGCCCGCTCGATCGCGGCCCGCGCCTCGGCCGGGATCGGTGCCGCCGGCTCGGCCGAAGCCGTGGCGCCTGCCAGCAGGGCCGCCAAGCCGATCGCGGTGCGCAGAAGCCTCATTGTGCCCCCTTAGCTGGCGCGGCGCGCGGTAAGGATGCGAATGGGTGCCGCGATCATCTGGCCCTTCATTGCGCCTTCGCCGGCGGTCGGCGAGGTGGGGGCGGACATGATGCGGCGGACGACGTCCATGCCTTCGACGACATGGCCGAACACGGCGAAGCCCTGATTATCACCGGGCTTCGACGGGTCGGCATCGAGCGCCTTCAGCTCGCCGATCGTGATGAAGAAGTCGCCTGTCGCCGATCCGGGGGCGCCGCGCGCCATCGAGATCGCGCCGTCGGTGTGCGACAGGCCCGTCTTGGTCGTTGGCTCATGCGCGATCGGCGGAAGGACGCGCTTGGGATCGCCCTTGGCGCCGCCCTGAATCAGGCCGAAATCGCCTTCGGGCGTCAGCTTCATCGCCCGGTAGAAGGTGGCGCCGTCGAAGCGCTTCTGATCGACGTAGCGCAGGAAGTTCGCCGTGGTGACCGGCGCGCGCTCCTTCTCCAGCTCGAGCGTGATCGGCCCTTCGCTGGTCTGGAGGTTGACGCGCACCGTGGCGGGCCGCGGCGCCTCGGCGGGCGGTTGCGCAGGTTCCGGCGCGACGGTCTGGGCGAGCGCCGGGACGGCGGCGAGCGAGAAGAGCGCGAATGAGACGAGCAACTGTTTCATGGCGCGCAGCTTAGCCGATTTCGCCGCCGCGCCAATGCTCAAGCCGGGCGGCGGCGCACCAGCCCGATGCTCGTCATCGTCATCACCGGCTCGTCATTCTGGTTGAAGACGGTGACGCGGTTCTTGGTCGAGCCCATCTCCGGGCGGCTCTGCGACGGGCGGACCTCGATCACCTCGACTTCCACGCGCAACGTGTCGCCGGGATAGACGGGCTTTAGCCAGCGCAACTCGTCGAGGCCCGGCGAGCCGAGCCCGGCGCTCTTCTCCTGCGCGATGTTGTCGACGAGCATCCGCATCGTCATCGCGCAGGTATGCCAGCCGGAAGCGGAGAGGCGGCCGAAATAGGTCTGCGCGGCCGCGGCGTCGTCGAGGTGGAATGGCTGCGGGTCATACTTCGAGGCGAACTCGACGACCTCCTCGTGCGTGACCTTATAGCTGCCGAACGAGGAGCGTTGGCCGACCTGATAGTCTTCGAGATAGCGCATCAAGACATTCCCGTTCCGAGATGTTCGCGTATCTGTCCACACTCGGACGGTCCGGATCAAGCCGGGAAGGATGTCAGCGCCGCAGCGCCTGGCTGGCAAGGTCGTCATTGCCGCCCACGGTGGGCGAGACGCCGATCAGGCGAGCTAGCAGCGGGTAGACAGCGATGTTGTCAAACGGCGCCAATTGTACGCCTTGGGCGAAGTCGGGACCGTTCCCGATGAATAGCGCAGCCATGTCAGGTGCGAGATTGTCGTAGCCGTGGGCGCCACCACTGAAGGACTGGCCCGGCTCGCTGGTGAGAATAAGCCATCCGGTTTCGGCAAGGCAGAAGATTCGCGGAGCGCGCGGATTATGGCCATATTCGAGGCGGGCGGGCAGTTCGCCCTTGCGCCAGCACTGCATGTGCGGATCCGCGGCAAGCAGCTTATGTTCGACCTCCGCTTCGCGCCCGGGCAGCGGATTGATGGCGAGGAAGGGACCGTCGGTAAGAACGCGGAATGCCGAAGGATCAACCCGCTTATTGATGCGGATCACACGGTCTGAACTGACGGGTGCCATGCCGTGATCGGAGACGATGACGAGGTTGGCTGGCTGACCGAGCGCCTTAAGCTCGGTGACGAGCTGGCCAATGCTCTGGTCGATTTCCCGCACGGCCACGATGACGGCTGAGCTAGCCGGTCCGGCCTCGTGACCGGCCTTATCGATCGTGTCGAAGTAGAGCGTGATGAAGCGCGGCCGGGTTGCCGTCGGCCGCCGCAGCCAATCGATCACCGACTCTACTCGCTGACGGCCTGTCACATTCTCATCGTAACGCTGCCACGTCGTGGGGCGGACGCCGCGGATGGCAACTTCCGATCCTGGCCAGAACATCGTTGCCGTGCGGATGCCCTGCTTCTCCGCAGTCACCCAGATGGGCTCTGCCTCATCCCACCAGAAAGGATCGAGCGCCTGGGTGGGGTTGCCGAGCGAGAAGCGAACGCCCGGCCGACGTTCATCCTCCATGTTGTTGTCGACGATGCCATGCCGGTCGGGGCGCAGCCCGGTGACGATGCTATGGTGGTTGGGAAAGGTCTTGGTGGGGAAGGAGGGGCGCATCGATGCCTGCACGCCACCCGCGGCGAGCGCGTCGAGGTTCGGTGTGTCCCCCCGGCCGAGATAGTCAGGCCGAAACCCATCGATCGAGACGAGGACGGTGACCGCCTCGCGCATCTCCGACACTATGGCGGGAACAGGGCGCGTCTCGTTCGGCGCGCAGCCGTGGAGCAGAACGAGCGAGCAGGCGAGAAGGAAGTCGCGCATCATAGGTGAGTTCTGGCCGTCGGATGCTGCCGAGCGATGACAGTGGTCAGACGTTGAAGCGGAAGTGCATGACGTCACCGTCCTGCACGATATACTCCTTGCCTTCGAGCCGCAGCTTGCCGGCGTCGCGTGCGCCCGCCTCGCCGTTGAACTTCACGAAGTCGTCGTAGGCGATCGTCTCGGCGCGGATGAAGCCCTTCTCGAAGTCGGTGTGGATCACGCCGGCCGCCTGCGGCGCGGTCGAGCCTTTCTCGACCGTCCAGGCGCGGGCTTCCTTGGGACCGGCGGTGAAGAAGGTGATGAGGTGCAGCAGGTCGTAGCCGGCGCGGATGACGCGGGCGAGGCCGGTTTCCTTGAGGCCGAGATCGGATAGGAAAGCCGGGCGGTCGGCCGGGTCCATCTGCGAGATCTCGGCCTCGATCGCCGCCGAGATGACGACCGCGCGCGCGTTCTCGGCCGCGGCCTTCTCGAACACGCGGGCGGACAGCGCATTGCCCTCGGCCGCGGCTTCCTCCTCGACGTTGCAGACGTATAGGACGGGCTTGCCGGTCAGCAGCTGCGCCTGGGCGAACACGCGGGCCTCCTCGGCGTCCTTGGGCTGCGTCAGGCGCGCGGGCTTGCCGCCACGTAGCAGGTCGAGCGCCTGGCCGAGCACCGAGACGGCGATCTTCGCTTCCTTGTCGCCCTGCTGCGCCTTCTTGGCGAGGTTCGGTACGCGCTTCTCGAGGCTTTCGAGGTCAGCGAGCATCAACTCGGTCTCGACCGTCTCGGCATCGGCGATCGGGTCCACGCGGTTGTCGACGTGCTGGATATCGTCGTTCTCGAAGCAGCGCAGCACATGAACGATGGCATCGGTCTCGCGGATGTTGGCGAGGAACTGGTTGCCCAGGCCTTCGCCCTTCGACGCGCCGCGCACGAGGCCGGCGATGTCGACGAAGGCGAGCTGTGTCTCGATGATCTTCGCCGACCCGGCGATACGCGCGATCTCGTCGAGGCGCGGATCGGGCACCGGCACCTGGCCGACGTTCGGCTCGATGGTGCAGAAGGGATAGTTAGCAGCCGCGGCGGCGGCCGACTCGGTCAGCGCGTTGAAGAGGGTCGACTTGCCCACGTTGGGAAGACCGACGATGCCGCAGCGGAAACCCATCTTAAATCCCTAGTCTGGTCATCCGGGAGAGGGATGACGGTTATGCCGCGCGCTCGCCCATCCGGAGCGCAATGTCGTTCATGAAGCGGGCGTCGTCGCCCTTGAGCAGCCATTCGACTTCCGACGCGACAGCCCCCAGCAGGTCGGGCACCCAGCCGTCGAGCTCGGCCTTCGCGAAGTTGCCGAGGACATGCCCGGTGACGCGCTCCTTGTGGCCGGGATGGCCGATGCCAAGGCGCACGCGGCGGAAATCCTCGCCGATATGCGCGGTGAGCGAGCGGATGCCGTTGTGGCCCGCAGCCCCTCCGCCGACCTTCACGCGCACCTTGCCGGGGGCGAGGTCCAGCTCGTCGTAGAACACCGTCACGTCCGCGGGCGTCAGCTTGTAGAAGCGCATCGCCTCGCCGACCGAGCGGCCGGATTCGTTCATGTAGGTGGTCGGCTTCAGCAGCAGCAGCTTGGTGCCGCCGATCCGCCCTTCCGACGATAGCCCTTGGAAGCGCACGCGCCACGGGTCGAAACGGTGCACCTCGGCAATGGCGTCTGCCGCCATGTAGCCGATGTTGTGCCGGTGCAGCGCATATTGCGCGCCCGGATTACCCAGGCCGACGAGAAGTTGCATGTGGAGCTGAGCGCCGGGGGTGCACATCTGAAGCGTGCACCCCCGGTCCGTACTGGCTTACTCGCCCTCGGCCGGAGCCTCGGCGGCCGCAGCGGCCTCCTCGGACTTCAGCGCCGACGGGGCGGTGATCGTCGCGACGGTGAAGTCGCGGTCGGCGATCGTCGGCTTGGCGTTGGCCGGCAGGTTGAACGCCGAGATGTGGATCGACTCGCCCACATCGAAGCCCTTGAGCGAAGCGACGAACTCGTCGGGGATCGCGTCGGCCGGGCAGGTGACCTCGACCTCGTGACGGACGATGTTTAGCACGCCGCCCTTCTTGAGGCCCGGCGACTGCTCTTCGTCGGTGAAGCGCACCGGCACCTGGACGGTGACGGTCGCGTTCGCCGCGAGGCGAAGGAAGTCGACGTGGACCGGACGGTCGGTGACCGGGTGGAACTGCACGTCGCGCGGCAGGGTGCGCTCGATGCCGTTGCCGGTGTCGATCTCGACGACCGTGTTGAGGAAGTGGCCGGTCTGCAGCATCTTGACCAGCAGCTTCTCCTCCACGTGGATGTTCACGGGATCCTGCTTGTTGCCGTAGATCACGGCGGGGACACGACCTTCGCGGCGCACTGCACGGGAGGCTCCCTTGCCAGCCCGCTCGCGCGCTTCGGCCGTCAGCTTAAGCGCTTCGCTCATCGATATTCTCCAAATGACAAAAGCCCGGCACGCCTCCAGGGATGACCATGCCGGGGAGCCGGCGCTGTACCGGAGCAGGGGGCGAAAGGCAAGGTGCGGGCCTTCCGGCCCCCGGGGCGCAAGGCTATAGCCGTTGCATGAACGATCCAGTCGCCCAGCTCCGCACCAGTCCGGACATGTATCCGCACAGCTACGACGAGTTGAACGACAGCGTGCTGGTGATCGACATGACGCGCGACGCCTATGCAGCGGCGAGCTTCCTCGACCAGCGCATCCTGACGCCGCAGACGCGCGGGCAGTGGCTGGCGGCCGATCCCGTCGACAAGGCCCTGGAGGTCGTCGACCGATCCGACTGCCATTTCATCTTCCATATCGGGCATGTCGGGTCGACGCTGCTGTCGCGCCTGATCGGTGCGCTGCCGGGCGTGCTGGCGTTGCGCGAGCCCGCCGCGCTCCGCACGCTGGCCCAGCTGAAAGCGGAGATCAGCAGCCACGAGAGCGTCATTGCGCCGGCGACGTTCGAGCGCCGCCTGACGAGCTTCGTAAAGCTCTGGTCGCGGACTTATGCGCCGACCGAGCGGAGCATCGTCAAGGCGACGAGCTTCGCCAGCGAACTGGCCGGCGACCTTATGGCCCGGAACGGCGGCCGGCCGTCCATCGCGCTCACGGTCGCGCCGGAGACCTATATCGCCGGCATCCTTGGGGGCGAGGGATCGCGCCAGGAGTTGCAGGTCATGGCGCCGAGCCGCCTCAAGCGGCTGCATGCCCGCTTGGGCAGGGGATGCTGGCGCCTGTACGAGCTGTCCGACGGCGAGCGCGCAGCGATGAGCTGGACCTGCGAGATGCTCGCCCTGCGCGGCGCCGATGCGGGACGGCTCCGGTGGATCGACTTCGAGGCGTTCCTACGCGCGCCGTCCGAGAATCTGGCCGGTGCTCTGCGGCATATCGGCGTCCCCGCGACATCGGCGGAGATCGAGGCGCTCACGAGCGGCCCGCTGATGCAGCGCTACTCGAAGGCCCCCGAACATGCCTATTCGCCGCAACTCCGGGCGCAGTTGCTCGAGCAGAGCCGGCGCGAGGAGGGAGACGAGATACGCCGCGGCCTCGCTTGGCTCGACGCGGCCGCGAAGGCGCACCCGTCGATCGCGACGGCGATCGCTTAGCCGTCGGCCCAAATCCGCAGCAGGCCGGCCTGGACCCGCTGCAGCCGGGTGTAATTCTCCCAGCTCATCTGCAGGCCTTCGAGCGCGGCGACTTCGTTCAGCTCGTAGAGCAGCTCGCGCTGATGCGCGTCCGGGATGCGGCTTTCGATGAAGGTGAGGCCCACCAGCCGCTCGCCGCGCGTCACCGGCTTGACCTCGTGCAGCGTGTTCGAGGGATAGATCACCGCCGATCCCGCCGGCCCCTTGATCTCCACGGTCCGCGTGCCGAGCCGGACCGACAGCTCGCCGCCGTCATAGGTCTCGGGCGGCGATAGGAAGATCGTGCAGGAAAGGTCCGACCGCAGCGGCGCGGCATTCGGCAGGGGAAGGAAGGCCGCGTCGGCATGGAGGCCGTAGTTGCCGCCGCCGGCATAGCGGGTGAGCCGGGGGTGCGCGAAGGCGCGCGGGAAGGCCCAGTTGTTGAACTCCTCGTTCCGCTGCAGCGCCGCGCCGAGGAGCTGGGCCGACCGGGTGAAGCCGGCGGGCTCGTTGATGAACTCGTTGTTCTTGACCTTGGAATGCGGGTTGCTGGCGCGGCCGTCGATGAACGGCGTGGCGCCAGCGATCGCCCGAAGCTCGTTGATCTCGGCGACCGTTAGCAGGTCGGGGATTTCGAGGAACATAGGGGTCCTTAGTTGAGGCGCTCGGCCTTGAGGCCGCGTTTCGCGAGCATCGCTTGGACGCTTTCGGGGCCGGCCAAGTGGCCGGCGCCGACCGCGACGAAGACGGTGCCGGACTGCGCCATGCGGGTCTTGATCCAGTCGGCCCAGCGGGCGTTGCGGTCGGCGAGCAGCACCTTGGCGAGCTTGGGCGTCTCGCTCACGCCCTCGTTCATCGCCTTGCCCAGCGCCTCGACGTTGCCGGCGGTCCAGTAGCCGATGAGCTCGCCGAGCTTGGTCCTCATTCCGGGCCATTCCTTGAGGGTCGCCGAAAGATAGGCGCGCTGGTCGGCTTCGGGCAGCGCGTCGAGGAAACCCATCTGTTCGGCGGCGGTCTCTAGGCCGGTGAGCTTCTTGCCGGCGGCCTGAGCCTTGACGGTAAGCGTCTTCTCGACGCCGAGCTTCGGGTCGAGGCCCTGCTTCGACAGTTGTTGCGTGGAGAGGCTGACGGTGGCGAGCCAAGTCTCCATGGCATTGAGCGAAGCCAGCGGGAGGCCGGCTTCCTTGACGGCCTTGTCGAGCTGGGGGCGCTCGGCCGGTGAAACGCGCTCGGTGAGCGGCGGCTGGCCGGCGCTGAAACCGAGCGACATCAGGACGGGCGCCAGTTCGGCCTCGTCCTTGGGCGCGAGCATCTCAAGGACGAGCGTGTCCGACTTGTCGAACGCTTGCCGCACCGGACCCTCGAACCACTGCGCTTCCTTGGGCAGCGCGTGGATGGTGCCGAACAGATAGATGGTGGTGTCGGCGTCCTTCACCGCCCACAGCGCAGGTGCAGCCTGCGCGGCGCACGCGGACGAAACGGCCATGAACAACGCGGCGATCGAACGACGGAACATGCAACCTCCCGAAGAGCGCCGTAACTTAGCCGCGCCGATCGATGCCGCCTAGCCGTGCGTGAAACCGCGCCGGGGCTTGCGTGGCCGAGGATCACGCCGGCTCCTTGGCCTTTGCCCAATAGCGGTCCTTGAGCAGCCGCTTGTAGAGCTTGCCGGTGTCGTGGCGTGGCAGCTCGCGCTCGAAGTCGATCGAACGCGGGCATTTGACGTGGGACAGATGCTCGCGCGCGAACGCGATCAGTTCGGCCTCCAGCTCGGGCCCCGCGTCGGCCCAGTCGCGCGGCTGGACGATGGCCTTCACCTCCTCGCCCATCTCCTCGTTCGGAACGCCGATCACCGCCACGTCGGCGACCTTGGGGTGCATGACGAGGATGTTCTCCGTCTCCTGCGGATAGACGTTCACGCCGCCGGTGATGATCATGTAGGCGGCGCGGTCGGTGAGGAAGAGATAGCCGTCCTCGTCGACATAGCCGATATCACCGAAGGTGACGCCGTGCACCGACTTGACGCTCGCCGTCTTGACCGGGTCGCGGTGATATTCGACTTCACCGCCGCCGTGGAAGAAGATGCGGCCTTCGCGGCCGGGCGGGAGCAGATTGTCCTCCTCGTCGAGGATGCGAATCTCGCCGAGCACCGACCTGCCGACCGAGCCGGGCTTCTGCAGCCACTCCTGCGGGGCGATCGTGGTGAAGCCGGCGCCTTCGGTGGCCGAATAATATTCGTAGATCACCGGCCCCCACCATTCGATCATGCGGCGCTTGACCTCGACCGGGCAGGGGGCGGCGGCGTGGATCGCCGCCTTGAGGCTGGAGACGTCGTAGCGGCTTCGCACCTCGTCCGGCAGCTTGAGCATACGTACGAACATCGTCGGCACCAGCTGGGTGTGTGTGACCTTGTAGCGTTCGATCAGCTCGAGGTAGCGTTCGGGATCGAACTTCTCCATCACGATCACCGTGCCGCCCGCGCGGTGGACGGCGAGGCAGTAGCGCAGGGGGGCTGCGTGATAGAGCGGCGCGGGCGACAGATAGACGGTGTCCGGCCCGAAGCCGTAGAGCGCGGTCACCAGCATCAGCAGCGGATCGGGCGCGTCGACGCCCCCTTCGGGCAGCTTGCCCGACACGCCCTTAGGGCGCCCGGTCGTGCCCGACGAATAGAGCATGTCGCGGCCAGGCGATTCATCGGGGATACGGCTGGCAGGCTGGGCAGCGATCGCGTCCTCGAAGCTGTCGTATCCGTCGATCGCTCCGCCGATGGCATAGCGCGCGACCGGCGCGTCGAGCTGCGCCGCGACGCTGGCGAGCGACGGGCTGGCGAAGATGATCCTCGAACCCGAATCTTCGATGATGTAGCGCGCCTCGTCGAGGCTGAGCTTGGTCGAGAGGCAGGTGAAGATCAGCCCGGCCCGCTGCGCACCCCAGCAGATCGGCAGATAGTGCGGCCCGTTCTCCATGAAGATGGCGATGGCGTCGCCGCGCTTGAGACCATGCGAACGCAGAAGCTGGGCCACACGATTGGATTCGGCTTCGAGTTCGCCATAGGTGATCGTCTGGCCAGAGCCGGCCATGATGATGGCGGGCTTGTCGGCCTGGCTCGCGGCATGAATGTACGGATGCATCAGGCAACCTCCCCAGGTGCTTTTGCGGTGAGGCTAACATGCGTGTCCGCGCCCGTGTAGGCTGGCAAAGGCGAGGGGGCTGCGCCTTGCCCGCGCGCGCGGCGGTCGTTAGGACGCAAGGCCTGTTGTGCATTGCGAAAGGACACCGGTGGCCGCGCCGTCGTTCCAGGAGCTGATCCTGACGTTGCAGAGATACTGGGCGGAGCAGGGCTGCGTCGTGCTGCAGCCCTATGACGTCGAAGTCGGGGCCGGGACCTTCCATCCGGCAACGACGCTACGCGCGCTGGGGCCGAAGCCGTGGCGCGCCGCCTATGTCCAGCCGTGCCGCCGCCCGACCGACGGCCGCTACGGCGAGAACCCGAACCGGCTGCAGCATTATTACCAGTTCCAGGTGATCCTGAAGCCCAGCCCCGAGAACATCCTCGACCTCTATCTCGGCTCGCTTCGCGCCATCGGCATCGACACGGCCAAGCACGACATCCGCTTCGTCGAGGATGACTGGGAGAGCCCGACGTTGGGTGCCTGGGGCCTAGGCTGGGAGGTGTGGTGCGACGGGATGGAGGTGACGCAGTTCACCTATTTCCAGCAGGTGGGCGGCATCGAATGCTCGCCGGTCTCGGGCGAGATCACCTACGGGCTCGAACGGCTGGCGACCTACATCCAGGGCAAGGATTCGATCTTCGACCTCGACTACAACGGCCAAGGCGTGACCTACGGCGACGTGTTCCTCGAAAACGAGCGCCAGTTCAGCGCCTACAATTTCGAGCACGCGCGCACCGACTTCCTGTTCGACCAGTTCCGCGAGGCGCAGGAGCAGTGCCGCGAGCTGCTGAACGCCGAGCTGCCGCTGCCGGCCTACGACCAAGCGATCAAGGCGAGCCACCTGTTCAACCTTCTGAATGCGCGCGGCGTGATCTCGGTGGCGGAGAGGCAGGCCTACATCGGCCGTGTGCGCGACCTCGCCAAGGGCTGCTGCGAGATTTGGGCTGCGCAGGAGACCGCCCGTGGCTGATTTCCTGCTCGAACTCTTCTCCGAGGAAATCCCGGCGCGGATGCAGCCGAAGGCCGCCGAAGATCTGAAGCGGCTGTTCAACGAGAAGCTGGCGGAAGCCGGGCTGGCGGCGGCGGAGGTCGATACCTACGCCACGCCGCGGCGGCTGGCGCTGATCGCGCACGGGCTGCCGGTCGCAACGCCGGACGTGAGCGAGGAGCGGCGGGGTCCGCGCGCCGATGCCCCGACGCAGGCGATCGAGGGCTTCCTGAAATCGACGGGACTGACGCGCGAGCAGATCGAGGAGCGCGACGACCCCAAGGGGCGCTTCCTCTATGCGGTGATCGCCAAGGCCGGGCGGCCGACGCGCGACGTATTGGCCGAAGCGGTGCCGGCGATCGTGCGGGCGTTCCCATGGCCGAAGTCGATGCGCTGGGGCGCGCGCTCGGCGAGCGAGGGCGCGCTGCGCTGGGTGCGGCCGCTGCATTCGATCGTAGCGTTGCTCGACCATGATGTGGTCGAGCTGGAAATCGACGGCGTCAGGAGCGGGCGGACGACCAAGGGGCATCGCTTCCTGAGCGAAGGGCCGGTCGAGATCGCCGACGTTCACACCTACATCGCGCGGCTGCGCGACGCGCATGTCATCCTGTGCGCCGACGAGCGGGCACGGATCATCGGCGAACATGCGCGCGAGCTGGCAAAGCACGCCGGGCTCGAGCTGATCGAGGACGAAGGCCTGCTCGTCGAGAACGCCGGGCTGACCGAATGGCCGGTGCCGCTGCTCGGGCATTTCGACCCGGCATTCCTCGACGTGCCGCCCGAGGTGATCCAGCTCACCATGCGGACGAATCAAAAGTATTTCGCCTGCCGCGACCCGAAGACCGGCAAGCTGGCGCCGGCGTTCGTCTGCGTAGCGAACACGGTGGCGTCGGACGGCGGCGCGGCGATCGTCGCCGGCAACCGCAAGGTGCTCGCCGCGCGGTTGAGCGACGCCAAGTTCTTCTGGGAGCAGGACAAGAAGGTCCGGCTTGAGGACCGCCTGCCGAAGCTTCAGGAAGTCGTCTTCCACGAGAAGTTGGGCACCGTCGCCGACAAGGTCGAGCGTATCGCCAAGCTCGCGCGGCATCTGGCGCAGTACATTCCCGGCTGCGATCCGATGCTTGCCGAGCAGGCAGCGCGGCTGGCGAAGGCCGACCTCGTCACTGGCATGGTCGGTGAGTTCCCTGAGCTACAAGGGGTAATGGGCGGCTACTACGCACAGGTTGAGGGGCTGCCGGAGGACGTCGCTGACGCGATCCGTGACCACTATAAGCCTGTCGGACAGGGCGATGAAGTTCCGATGGCGCCGGTGAGTGTTGCTGTATCACTGGCGGATAAATTTGATTCTTTGTCGAGCTTCTTTGCCGAAGGCTTGGTTCCGACTGGCTCTAAAGACCCCTTTGCTCTTCGGAGGGCAGCTCTTGGGGCAATTCAAACTATTATATTGAATGAGCTTCACCTTTCTCTGCTGCAGGTCCTGTTCGTTTCTCTGCGGTGGAAGTTTTCGCAGGGAGGGCGGTCGTTGTTTGAAGGCGCTACTGAAGACGCTTTCTATGGTCGAAATGCTGGCGACCTGCAGAATTTAGCTGGCACTAAGCCGGTTGGAGATGTTCTTTCGTTAATCGACTTCTTCGCCGATCGTCTGAAGGTCCAGCAACGTGAGGCGGGTGTCCGGCACGATCTGATCGATGCGGTGTTCGCGCTCGGCGGTGAGGACGACCTCGTGCGCTTACTGGCACGGGTGAAGGCGTTGCAGGCGTTCGTCGCGACCGAGGATGGGGCGAATTTGCTCGCCGGGTACAAGAGGGCAGCGAACATTCTGCGGATCGAGGAGAAGAAGGACGGGCGCCGGTATGACGGCGAGGTCGACTTCGGGATGCTGGTGCTGCCCGAGGAGATCGGGCTGTTCCAGACGATCGAGCAGGTGCTGCCGCAGGCGCGGGCGACGGTCGAGGCGGAGGACTTCACCGCGGCGATGGCGAGCCTCGCCCGGCTGCGGCCGTTCGTCGATGCCTTCTTCAACCATGTGACGGTGAACGCACCCGAAGCGCCGCTGCGCGAGAACCGGCTGAATCTGCTTAACCTGATCCGCGCGGCGGTCCATACGGTGGCGGACTTCTCGAAGATCGAGGGGTGAGGGAACCCATAACGCCTCCGCTTCGTCATTCCCGCGAAAGCGGGAACCCAGAGCCACGCAGGACCTGGGTTCCCGCTTTCGCGGGAATGACGCAACAGGGCAGGGTGAACTCACATGGCGACCAAGGCGGCCGGGGCTGAAGCTATGACCAAGCAGTGGGTTTACCGTTTCGGCGGTGGCGTATCCGACGGCGGCAAGGGGATGAAGGAGCTGCTCGGCGGCAAGGGCGCGAACTTGGCCGAGATGGCTTCGATCGGCCTTCCCGTCCCGCCGGGCTTCACCATCACCACGGCGATGTGCGCCGAATATTACGCGCGGGGCGAAAGCTATCCGGACGATTTGAAGGCGCAGGTCGCGACCGGGCTGCAGCATATCGAGCAGGTGGTCGGCAAGACGTTCGGCGATGCCGCCGACCCGCTGCTGGTGTCGGTGCGCTCGGGCGCGTGCGTGTCGATGCCAGGCATGATGGACACGGTGCTCAACCTCGGACTCAACGACGAAACGGTCGAAGGGCTGGCGCGGACGAGCGGTGACGAGCGCTTCGCGTGGGACAGCTATCGCCGCTTCATCCAGATGTATTCGGACGTGGTGCTCGGCCTCGACCATTATCTGTTCGAGGAAGCGCTGGAGATCGCCAAGGAGGACAAGGGCGTCAGCCTCGACACCGAGCTGACGGCCGCCGACTGGAAGGCGCTGGTTTCGACCTACAAGGCGAAGGTCGAAGAAGAACTGGGGCGGCCTTTCCCGCAGGACCCGCACGAGCAGCTGTGGGGCGCGATCGGCGCGGTGTTCGGATCGTGGAAGTCTGAGCGGGCCAAGGTCTATCGCAAGCTGAATGACATTCCCGAAAGCTGGGGCACCGCTGTCAACGTACAGGCGATGGTATTCGGCAATATGGGCGAGACGAGCGCCACCGGCGTTGCCTTCACGCGCGATCCGTCGACCGGCGAACACGCCTATTACGGCGAGTATCTGATCAACGCCCAAGGCGAGGATGTCGTCGCCGGCATCCGCACGCCACAGTATCTGACCCAGGCCGCGCGGGAGCGTGCGGGCGCCAAGGCTACCTCGATGGAAGAGGCGATGCCCGAGACCTACACCGAGCTGGCGCGCGTGTTCGACCTGCTGGAGCGGCATTACCGCGACATGCAGGACATCGAGTTCACCGTGCAGCAGGGCAAGCTGTGGATGCTGCAGACGCGGTCGGGCAAGCGCACGGCCAAGGCCGCGCTCAAGATCGCGGTCGACATGGCGAACGAGGGTCTGATCGACACCGACGAGGCGATCCTGCGCGTCGACCCGGGCGCGCTCGACCAGCTGCTGCACCCGACGCTCGATCCGGCAGCGCCGCGCGACGTGATCGCCAAGGGCCTGCCGGCAAGCCCGGGCGCGGCGAGCGGCGCGGTGGTGTTCACCGCCGATGACGCCGAGCGGCGGGCCGGGTTGGGTGAGGATGTGATCCTCGTCCGCATCGAGACGAGCCCGGAGGATATCCACGGCATGCATGCGGCGCGCGGTATCCTCACGGCGCGTGGCGGCATGACGAGCCACGCGGCGGTCGTGGCGCGCGGCATGGGCCGGCCGTGCGTCTCGGGCGCGGGGTCGATCGCGATCGATGCCAAGGCGCGCGTGATGCGCGTCGGCGGGCGCGAGGTGAAGGAAGGTGAGGTCATCACCATCGACGGCGCGACCGGCGAGGTGATGGTCGGGAAAGTGCCGACGGTGCAGCCCGAGCTCGCTGGCGATTTCGGTCGGCTGATGGAATGGGCGGACGCCAAGCGGCGCCTGAAGGTGCGCACTAACGCCGAGACGCCGAACGACTGCCGCACCGCGCGTGAGTTCGGCGCCGAGGGCATCGGGCTGTGCCGCACCGAGCATATGTTCTTCGACGCCAACCGCATCAGCGCGGTGCGCCAGATGATCCTCGCCGAGGACGAGAAGGGACGGCGCGCGGCGCTTGGCCGTCTGCTGCCCGAGCAGCGCGCCGACTTCGTCGAAATCTTCGAGATCATGCGCGGCCTGCCGGTCACGATCCGGTTGCTCGATCCGCCGCTGCATGAGTTCCTGCCGCACCGCGAGGAGGAATTCGCGGAGGTGGCGGCTGCCTCCGGCGTGAGCGTCGAAGCACTGCAACGTCGCGCGGCCGAGCTGCATGAGTTCAACCCGATGCTGGGGCATCGCGGCTGCCGGCTGGGCGTGACCTACCCCGAAATCTACGAGATGCAGGCGCGCGCCATCTTCGAGGCGGCGGTCGAGGTCGCCGAGCGGCACGGCGAGGCGGTGGTGCCCGAGGTGATGGTTCCGCTGGTCGCGACGGCGAAGGAGCTGTCGCTGATGAAGGCGGTGATCGACGCGACGGCCCAGGCCGTGTTCGCCGAGAAAGGGCGTACGCTCGACTATTCGGTCGGCACGATGATCGAGCTACCGCGTGCGGCGCTGCGCGCGAAGGAGATCGCCGAGGAGGCCGAGTTCTTCTCGTTTGGCACCAACGACCTGACGCAGACCACGCTCGGCATCAGCCGCGACGATGCGGGACGGTTCCTGACCAGCTATGTCGATCAAGGCATCCTGCCCAAGGATCCGTTCGTCAGCCTCGATACCGAGGGCGTGGGCGAGCTGATCGAGATCGCCGCGCAGCGCGGGCGGTCGGTGCGGGCGAACCTCAAGCTCGGCATCTGCGGCGAGCATGGCGGCGACCCGGCCTCGATCGATTTCTGCGAGAGCCAGCGGCTCGATTACGTCAGCTGCTCGCCCTACCGCGTGCCGATCGCTCGGCTGGCGGCGGCGCAGGCAGCGCTGAGGCGCGCGGCAGCGAACGAGGGCACCGCCTTGTGAGCCGACTGGCGCTGGTGGCCTTACTGTTGCTTGCCGGATGCGGTGAGACGGAAAAGGCGCCGGCGCCTCAGCAGGCGCAACAGAAGGCTGAGCAGCCAGCCGAGCCGGCGAGGCCACAGGCGACCGAATTCACCGGACGCTGGGCGGTGAATCAACGGATGTGCCGGACCGGCTGGTGGGACTTCGGCGAGACTGAGATAAAGACGGCGGGCGAACTTCACTGTTCGATCGATAGCCAGGAGCGTACGCCGCACCGTGTCAAGCTCGATCTCAGTTGCATGGGCGAGGGATTGCCGTCGACCGAGATCTGGCGCCTGCGGATGCTGGACGGCGCGCGCTTGTCGGTGACGCGCGACGCGGCGCCGCCGGTGATTCTGGAGCGCTGCCCCGCTAGCTAGCCGTCTTATAGTTCGTCATCCCCGCTTTCGCAGGGATCACGGGTAAAAGGTGCTGTGGGTCCTTAGAGAGGACCCGGTCCGCCGATCCTGCCGAACCGCGCTTCATATTCAGTGGTGCGGCCGGCGGCGAGGAGGCGGGCCTGCTCGACGAGCTGGTCGCGCTCGATGCGGCCGCGGAAGGTGTCGAGCCGCGAGTCGGCGATGCGCGCGTCTTCGGGCGTCCAACCGGCGATCTGACGGACGTGGAACACGCCGATGTCGTTCAGCCGGGCCGCGAAGCGGTCGCCGACGCC
>JAEZQR010000090.1 GCA_023413015.1 Pseudomonadota bacterium | reverse complement strand
GTGCCGTTCCAGATCGGATGTCGGGGTCACCGGCTTGCGACGAGGCACAGAATGACGTCATGCCACGGAGATCGATTGCAGGTTTAGCTCCCCTTGCGGGGCGGTGACGCCTGGGTGGCTGCAGACCCTGCCCGATTGATAGCCCATCGCTCCGGCGGTCGCAATCATGTCCGGAAAGCCGCCATGAAGCCTCCCGGTGGGCGGCAGCCGGTTTCCGCCGGTCGCGCTTTGCATTAGCGTGCCCGTCGCAACGATCGATTTCAGGGGAAAACAGGATGGCCTTCTCGCTCCATGCCGCGACGGTTCCGTCGTTCCAGCAGATCCTTGGCGCCGTCGTCGGCCTGGTCGACAAGGCGGAAAGCCACTGTGCGACGGCAGGCTTGGCGCCCGAAGACCTCATCCAGGCCCGCCTCGCCGACGACATGTGGCCCTTTGCTCAGCAGGTGAAGTCCACCGTCTCGCATTCGGTCGGCGCGATCGAGGGCGTCCGCAAGGGCGTGTACACGCCCGACATCTCGCCTGCGCCCGACAGCTTCGCCGGGCTGCGCCAGCTGCTCGCCGACGCCCGCGCCGCCCTGGCCGCGATCGACCCGCAGGAGGTCGACGGCTTCATCGGGCGGGATGCGCGCTTCGAGTTCCGCGAGTACAGTATGCCGTTCACCGCCGAGGACTTCCTGCTGTCCTTCGCGCAGCCGAACTTCTACTTCCACGCGACGACCGCCTACGACATTCTGCGCATGAAGGGCGTGCCGGTCGGCAAGCGCGACTTCATCGGCCAGCCCCGTCTCAAGCGCTAGCCTTGCGGCCGGGCTGCCGGAAACGGTGCGCGAACCGTTCGGCCCATGATCGATCAGCCATCGGAGGTTGTCATGTCCGTTCAAGCCGCACGCGCCGCCGCCTTCCGCGCGCTCCACGTCCCCGGCGCGCCGCTCGTCCTGTTCAACATCTGGGACGTGGGCTCCGCCAGGGCCGTCGCCGCGGCCGGAGCCAAGGCGCTGGCGACCGGGAGCTGGTCGGTGGCCGCGGCGCACGGCTACGCCGACGGCGAGGCGCTGCCCTTCGAGCTGGCGCTCGCCAACCTCCGGCGCATCGTGGCGGCGACCGAGCTGCCGGTGACGATCGATCTCGAAAGCGGCTACGGCCCGCATCCAGAGGACGTCGCGCGCGTGATCGGGCAGGCGGTCGAGGCCGGTGCGGTCGGCTGCAATCTCGAGGACAGCTTCCCTGCCGACGGTTCGCTGCGCCCGATCGCCGATGCCGCGGCCAGGGTGGCTGCGGCGCGCCGGGCGGCCGAGCGCGCGGGCGTATCGGCGTTCGTCAACGCGCGCACCGACGTGTTCTTCCAGGGACCGGCCGACAGCCATGATGCGGCGGCGGTGAATGCCGCGCTCGACCGGGCGGAGGCCTATGCCGATGCCGGGGCCGACGGCTTGTTCGTGCCCGGGCTGGCGGACGAACGGCTGATCGCGAGCCTGGTCGAACGATCGCCGCTGCCGGTGAACATCATGGCCGGCGCCGCCACTCCCCCTCTCGCGCGCCTGGCCGAACTCGGCGTCGCGCGCGTGAGCCATGGCCCGGGCCCCTACCGGCTCGCCATGCAGGTGATCGAGGCGGCTGCCCGGACCGCCCTCGGCGCGTAACCGATCGCCAAGATCACGCCGGCCCAGGATGTGGGCCGCAAACGGAAAGTCGCGGCGGGCGGCGCTAGTGCGCCGGCGTCGGAAACGGCGGGAGTTTCGCCACGTCGGCGGGCTCATGCTGGATGACGAGCTTGGCCTTCAGATTCCGCGAGATCCGGTTCAGCCGATCCATCGACGCCAGGGTTTCGGCACGGCTGGTGTTGAAGGCCGGCACGCCCAGCTTGTCCCAGTTCTCGGCGAAATGAGCCGCATCGCCGGACAGCAGGACCGGCCCGCTGTCCTTCAGGCGGACCAGGAGCGAACGGTGTCCCGGCGTATGCCCCGGCGTGGCCAGCATGATGACCGATCCGTCGCCGAACACGTCGTGATCATAGGTCAGCGGCTGAACCTTCCCCCCGCCGCTGATCCACGGCGTGAAGCGCTGCGCGCGATCGGGGCGGGCGTTGATGCCCTCCCAGTCCCGGCGATCGACGAGCAGCGTCGCCGTCGGGAAATCCGCGGCCTGGCCGGTGTGATCGTAATGATAGTGGCTGATGCCGACGAAGGTCACCTGCTCGGGTCGCACGTCGATGTCGGCCAGCTGATCGCGAATCCGCCGGCGCAGCGCCATGCGGTCCCCGCCGTCCTCAGCCGTGCGGCCGGCCAGCTCGCCGGGAAGGCCGCTATCCCACAGCAGGTACCGGCCACCGTTCCGAATAAGGTAGCAGCTATCGGTCAGCGTCTTCTGTCGACCGACATAGAGGAAGGTGTCGGAATAATCGTCGAGGTTGCCGATCTCGAGGGTGCCGCAATCCAGCCGCCAGAGCGCGAGGCCCTTGTCGGCAGGCGCCGGCGCGGCTCCCAGCGTGGCGAGCAGCGCGCCGATCGCAACCATTCGAGGCGTCCGTCCCATCAGCCGCTCATCCAGATGTCTGATATGCCAGATGTCTGATATGGTTGTGCATCAGCATCCGAACGGCCGCAATGGGCCGTGAATTCCACTGGCGGATTGCGGGCATGGACGCCGTTCGGTATCCGTTCCGCTGGCGCAACGCCGCGCCGGGGGAACATCATGCACAAGTGGAAGCTGCTGCCGCTCTGTCTGCTGGCGAGCCTGTCGCAAGCCGTCGCCGCCGCGCCGCTCACCGATAGCGTGCTTGGCCGCTTCGTCGGCACCTGGGCGATCACCGGTACCACGCGCGGCAAGGCGACGGTCACCGGTGCGGAGGTCCGCCCGCAGTTCGGCGGAGCCTTCGTCGAACTGCACATCAAGGATCCCGCGGGCAAGGTGCCCTACGAGGCGCGGGTGTTCCTCGGCGAGGCCAAGGACGGCAGCATCGTCGCGCATTGGCTGGACGGCACGGGCGGCGAGACCTCGCGCACCTTGGGGCATGGGCGCATT
>JAEZQR010000336.1 GCA_023413015.1 Pseudomonadota bacterium | reverse complement strand
GTCGCGATCGGCAAGACGCTGCCGCTCGACGAGGTGAACGCCGAATCGATCGGCATGCTGGTTTTCCGCGGTGAGGGCGTCCGCGCTTTCGCGGATACGGTCGATGCGGTGATGCATACGGCCGAGGGCACCAAGAGCTGGTATCTCAAGGTCATCAACCGCATCGCGCAGGAAACCTACGTCGGCACCGTGTCGATCAAGGGCCACGAGTGGGGCGAGGTCGACTTCCCGGCCGACGTGGTGAAGGCGCAGGGCCTGACCGCTCGCTGGGCGAACCCCGATCTGGAAGAGGATGTGCGGCGCATCGCCTAGCGCGTCGCCGTAAGGTCGGGCCACAGGCCCTTCAGCCAATTGCACAATTCGTCGATCTGCGCCGGCGTGAGCGCCACCGCCTCGCCGAGGGCAGGCACCTTCGGCCAGCCGGCGTCGGGCACCTCGACGCCCGCATATTCGCGGCTGCCTTCGTAGCGCGGCAGAACATGATAGTGGACGTTCGGGTCCACCATCATCAGCATGAGATAGTTGATCCGCGCATAGCCGACGGCGCGCTCGAGCGCCGATTCGATATGCCAGACAACGGTGGCGAGTTCGGCGAAGGCGGCGGGTTCGAGCGCGGAGAAGGCAGTCGCGTCCGACTTGGCGGCGAGCACCAGGCTACCGAGCGTCGGCTGATCGGGACGCAGCAGCACAACCCAGTTCTCATACTCGGCGATAAGCGTTTCCGGGTAGCCAAAGCGCGTAATCGTCTGGTTCATTCGCCTACTCCTTGACGCTGCGGGGTCGTGGCCGTATCTGCGCAGCCTGCCTAGGCCGAACGACGGCGCGCGTGAAGCGTGCCGCGGACCGGCCGAGCCAGTATGGCGATCGTAGCTCAATTGGTTAGAGCGCCGGTTTGTGGTACCGGAGGTTGCGGGTTCAATCCCCGTCGATCGCCCCACTTGCACTTCTCGATAGCGGTGGCGCCCATCAAGCCATTCTCATGCCGGCGCCAATCGACGAGTTGATCGCACGCGGCCATCATGGGAAGCTCAACCGACCAAGGGCGATAGGGCAGGGACTGTCGTGAGCTTCTTCCGTCCGCCCGGCTACAAGGCTGCGGCCCTGCTTACGGCCGGACTGCAGGCGCTGATCCTGATTGCGCTCAACATCAATGCGGCCATTGATGGGCGCTTTCTAACATTGCGGCAGGTGCCATTCCGTTTCACGACGGCGGTAATTTTCTTCGCGATCGCGTACCTCATGTACTGCGTCATAGCTCGCACACGCGAAGCGGGCGTGCCAAAGCAGGTCGCAGTTGCTGGCGCGAGTGCATCAGCCGCGTCGTTGATTTTTGTATCGGCCGTGAACCACATGGCTCACGCGGTTGGCGGCAGATATATGTGGCCTTGGTCGACCCCGCTACAGACCGTGATTGGCAATATCGGTCCCTACGCCCTCATTGCGGCGGCGCAGGTCGGGCTGATCTATTATCTGCAGGCGCGCGAGCGCGAGCGGCAGCTCGCACGCGCCAGAGAGCTCGCGCACGACGCGCAACTGCTGGCGCTTCGCTACCAGATCAATCCGCATTTCCTGTTCAATACCTTGAACTCGATCTCGGCGCTCGTGCTCGATCGCTGCAACGAAGACGCCGAACGGATGATCATACGCCTGTCGGCCTTCTTCCGGCAGACGCTGATCATCGATCCCACACGCAGCATCACCCTTGCCGAAGAAGTAGGGCTGCAACGCACCTATCTTTCGATCGAGGAGGCCCGGTTCCCAGATCGGTTCGACGTGCAGATCGATATCTCCGACGAAGCGGCAGGTGCGCTTGTCCCGGGACTGATTCTACAGCCGTTGATCGAGAATGCGGTCAAGCATGGGATGGTGGCGGCGAAAGAGCGCCTCAAGATCGATATTCGCGCGATCGCGGTCGATAACCGCCTGCGCCTTCAGGTTGCAAATTCGCCCGCCGGGGGAGGGCCGCCCGGGACCGGCACCGGCCTGCGCAACGTTCGCGAGCGGCTGGATGCCAGCTTCGGGCGTGCGGCCCGGGTCGAGCATGGTATCGATTCGACCGGCAGTTTCGTCGTGAGCATGGAATTGCCACTGCGGCCGGCACTCAGGAATGGGACTGCAAAGCAGTTTCAGGCGATCGAGTCGGAATAACGGGGACACTCCGCCCTTCCCAAAGCGGTGCTGCCCGTTTATTGCGCGCGCCAGCAACATTCTTTCCTGGGGTTTGTAACATGGCGGTGTTCGACGCGGTCGACTTCGACGCGCATGAAGGCGTTCACTTCTTCGATGATCCGAAGACAGGCCTGAAGGCGATCATCGCCGTTCACTCGACGCACCTCGGGCCCGCGGCCGGCGGCTGCCGCTACTGGACCTACGCCAGCGACGCCGAGGCGCTTACCGACGCGCTGCGCCTGTCGCGCGGCATGAGCTACAAGAACGCCATGGCCGGCCTGCCGGTCGGCGGCGGCAAGGCGGTGATCCTGAAGGATGCCGCAAAGCCGAAGAGCGAGGCGCTGCTGGAGGCCTTCGGTGATGCGGTGAACACGCTCGGCGGGCGCTACGTGACCGCCGAGGACGTCGGCATCTCGGATGCCGACATGGTGGTCGCCTCGCGCCGCACCAAGTTCGTGTCCGGTCTGCCGGTCGCCGGCGGGCAGGCGGGCGGCAATCCTGGGCCGTCGACGGCCGAGGGCGTGTTCCGCGGGATTCGCGCCGCCGTCCGGCACAAGCTCGGCAAGGATGGGTTCGACGGTGTCCACGTCGCGATCCAGGGCCTGGGCTCGGTGGGCTATGCGCTGGCCGGCAAGCTCGCCGCGGCGGGCGCCAAGCTGACGGTCGCCGACATCGACGAAGGGCGCGCCTGGCGCGCGGCGGCCGAGTTCGGGGGACAGCAGGTTTCGGTCGACGAGATCATGCGCACGCAGGCCGACGTGCTGGCGCCCTGCGCGCTCGGCGCGATCCTCAACGAGCGCACCATTCCGCAGCTCAACGTGGCGGTGGTCGCCGGTGCGGCGAACAACCAGCTCGCAACCGCCGAGGACGGCGCCCGCGTGTTCGAGCGTGGCATCCTCTACGCGCCCGACTATGTCATCAACGCCGGCGGCATCATCAACGTCATGGCCGAATATCTGGGCGACGGCGATGCCGACGCGGTGCTCGCCCGCATCGCCAGGATCGAAGGCCGGCTTGCCGACATCTTCGCCGAGGCCGACAGCACGCGCACGCCGACGGATCAGGTTGCCGACCGGATGGCGCAGAAGCTGATCGGACGCTAAGCTACCCCCGCGACGGCGGAGCGGGGACAGAGGCGGATGCTGGCATTGGCGGCGCAAAGGCTCGCGACGGCGGTCCCAATGCGGCTCGTCACCATGCTCGTCGCGCTCAACCTTCTCGGCGAACGGCTGCAGCCGAGGCTGGTGCCATGACGCTGCTCGCGGTGCGCGACCTGCAGGTGCGGTTCGGCGACACGGTAGCGGTCGCCGGCGTGAGCTTCGATGTGCGCGCGGGTGAGTGCCTGGCGATCGCCGGCGAATCGGGTTCGGGCAAGAGCCAGCTCTGCCTTTCCAGCTTTGGCTTGAGCAGCGGCCAGTCCTCGGGCTCAGTGCGACTGGACGGTCGTGAGTTGATCGGCGCAAGTGCGCGCGAGTTGCGCAAGATGCGCAGCCGTGAGGTGGGCTTCATATTCCAGCAGCCGCTCTCGGCGCTGACGCCCGATATAAGCATCGGCGCGCAGCTTGCGGAGAGTGCAGGGCGAAAGGCCACCAAGACCGACCTCGTCAGGATGTTGGACGAGGTGCGGCTGACCGGCCCCGAGCGTCGGCTGCGGCAGTATCCGCGCGAGCTGTCGGATGGCATGCGGCAGCGGGTGATGATCGCGATGGCGCTGGCGGCGAACCCGAAGCTGCTGATTGCCGACGAACCGGCGACCGCGCTCGACGCGACGGGGCAGCGCGAAATCCTTGATCTGCTCGACCGCCTCCGCCGCGAGCGCGGGCTGGCGGTGATCCTCGCAAGCCATGACATCGGGCTGGTCGCCGGCCGCGCCGATCGCGTGATGGTGATGCGCCGCGGTCGCGCGGTCGAGTGGGGCCCGGCGGCGCGTGTGTTGGGCCGACCGCGCGCTGCCCATACGCGGGCCCTGATAGCTGCCTCACCGCGGCTCGACGCTCCGCTTCCGGTGCGCTCGTCCATCGGTGCGCCGCTGATCGAGGCACAAGGGGTAACCGTCAACTTTCGAGTGCCGAACGGCTTGTTGCGCCGGGCTACCCAGCGTGCCGTCGACGATGTTTCGCTCGTCGTCCGCGAGGGCGAGGCGGTGGGGCTCGTGGGCGGGGCCGGTTCGGGCAAGTCGGCGCTGGCGCGGGCGGTAGCGCGGCTCGGGCCGATGAAAGCGGGCGAGCTCATCTGGCGTGGCACGCCGATGCCGACACGGGAGGCGCTGGGGCCGGCCGAGCGACGCGGGTTTCGGGTGGCCTTCCAGGACCCGGTGGAAAATCTCAACCCGCGAATGTGCATCGGCGACGCTATCGCCGAGCCGCTGGCGACGCGGAGGCCCGATATCCCCAAGGCGCACCACCCCCGGCGCGTGATCGCCGCGATGCGCGAGGTCGGGCTCGATCCCGAGTTATGGCGCCGCCGGCCTTCTCAGCTTTCGGGTGGGCAGAACCAGCAGGTAAGCCTCGCGCGTGCGCTCGTCTCCGAACCTGACCTGCTGATCTCCGACGACGCGATGAGCGCGCTCGACGGATCGATGCAGGCGCAGATCGTCAGGCTGTTTCAGCGCCTCCAGCACCGGCGCCGGCTCGCGCTGCTGTTCATCAGCCACGACATCGCGTTCGTCCGCCAGCTCTGCCACCGCATCATGGTGCTCGACCGCGGGCGCGTGGTGGAGCAGGGGCCGACCGAGGCGGTAATCGGCATCCCGAAATCAGATTACACGCGTCGCCTGATCGAGGCGGTGCCTCAGTAATCCTTCGACCATCGCAGGTTGGCGCTGGTGCCGCCCAGCGTTGCCACCTGGCTGAGGATCGAAAGGCTACGCGTCAGCTCCACCTCGATCTGCGTGGCGGTATAGCCCTGCGCGTCGGTCGCGACCTCGACATAGACGCGATCGCCGAAATATTCGCCGGCGGCGACGGCGGTGCCGCGTCCGGTCGTCGGGTTGCTGGGCAGGATCCGCAGCCGGTCGATTCCGGTCCCTTTGCGCAGCACGTTGAACACATCGAGGTTCGAGGCCCGGCCGCTGCTGCGCAACGAGGCGACGGCGCCGGCGAGTTGGATGGCTTCAGGGGCCGACAGGTTGGTGATCGACTCGCCGAACAGCACGCGCGACAGCACCTCGTCCTCGGGCAGCGCCGGTATCGAGCTGAACGCGATCTCGGGCTGCTGGGCGGTGCCGCCGATGCGCAGCGTCGCAGTCAGACCCTGCACCCGCGCCTCGGCGGCGATATCGATGCTCGCGTCAGGCGGGTAGCCGCCGCCCTCCAGCAGCACGAGGCCGCGGGTGAGTTCGAACCGGCGCCCGGCGAACTCGTAGGAACCGCGGATCATCTCGGCCCGGCCGGTGATGTCGGGGGCCGTCGCCGGGCCGGTGAGCTTGAGCTTCGCCTGCCATTCGGATTCGAGCCCCTTGCCGTCGACCTCGACCTTGTTGTTGGCGTCCGCGGTAAGATTCAGGCGCCATATCGTCGGCTTGGTAGTGGGCGGATGATCGCGGCGGACCAGCGCGGCATTGCGTTCGGTGACCTGCAGCTCGGGCACGTCCTCAGCCGCCGGACGGCCGATGCGGAAGCGGGCACGGTTGATGATCAGATCGCCGGCGATCAGCCCGCCATTCGGGCCGTTGGTGATGCGTACGGGGCCGGTAGCGGTGGCGCGCAGGTCGTCCCGGCGGAGGAGCTGCGCGTTCTGCGCCTGCAGTCGGATATCCATCGGAAAACCGCGCACCACCGACAGGTCGATGAACCCGCTGCCGGACACGCGGCCGTTCTCGCCGGTCGTGCCGTTGAAGCTGGCGAGTTCCAGGCGCGAGCCAGCGAATCGACTGTCGAGCTTCACATTGTCGATGACCGTGCCGAGCTGCGTGCTCTCGAAGCGCAGGCCGTCGCTGCGCATCACGCCTTGTACCGTCGGCTCGCCGAGATGACCGCCGAAGTCGGCCGAGATAGCGACGGGTCCCCGCAGGTCGAAGGCCTGGATGCCGGTCAGCGGCCACAGTGCGCCGGCGGGCCCGTTCCAGCGTATCTGGGCGGTCAGCGGCGCGGCGAGCAGCCGTTCGATCCAAGGCTCGGAAGCTTCGCCGGGAATGGGGCGTAGCTGCGCCTGGATGCGGCCGATGATACGGTCGCGGCGCTGGAGCACGGCACGGGCGGCCGCGGCATTGCCCTGGATCGCCGCTACGATGCCGGCATCGACGGGAAGCGACGCGCCGGTCAGGCCGCTGCGGCTAAGGCCGGCGATGCGGAGATTGGCGCGCCCGCGCGGAAGTCCGCCATCGGCGGGAAGCACGAGGTTGACGGTTCCGCTGGCGCGGCCGTCGACCTCGAGCGGGCTTATGATGTTGACGACCGACAGCCCGACGCCATCGAGATGCGCGTCGAGCGCGATCTCCCGGCCGAAGGTGCCGCCGATCCGCGCGCGGCCCTCGCTGAGCTGCAGGTCGGTCGGCAGCAGCCGCCAGCCGCCGCGGACCGCCTCCAGGATCGCCGGTTGCGTGAGGCGCACGGGCTCCCTATCGACCGTGCCGCTGCCGGTTACGGTCAGGCGTTCGGGCTCGAACGCGATGCGCCCATCGACGGTGAACGGCACGCTGCGGAAGCCGCGCAGGTTGACGACGGCGGTGCCACGTTGGGCGCGATAGTCGATATTGGCGGTGCCCGTCTCGATATCGAGGTCGGCGCGCTCGACCCCGGCGAAGGTCGAGCGCGCTGCGATGGTTGGCGCATCGGGATAGAGGGTGATCGTGGCATCGACGGCGCCGCGCGTGACGCTGGTCGGCCGACCAGCGAGCTGGAGCTGGCCATTGCGCGCGACGAGGCCAGCTTCGATGCGCTGCACATTCTGGTACGGCGACAGCCGCAGCGTGCCGCTGATGCCGGGGCCTGTCGCGGCCAGGGTGCCGGTGAATGCGCTACCCGTCAGCGTCAGTGGTCCGCTGGCAGTGAGCCCCACGGCGTCCAGCGCGGCGATATCGACAACGAGCGGCTGGCCCGGGCGCGTGACGAGGCGGCCGCGCAAATTTGCCGGGCCATAAGTCGTCTGGCCGGCGGCGTTCAGCGTCCATCCCTCGGGTAACGGGGTCAGGCGCGCGTTCACGTCGGCGAGGCCGACACCCATCCCCGGGCTCAGCAGCCGCACGTCGATGTCGGGCTTGTCGATGGGGCCGACGACCCGCAGCTCGAGCGGTCCATACTCCCGGTGCCGGCCACGCGCCGCAATGCGGTAGATGCCGTCGCGTGCGCGCGCGCCGCTGCCGGTCAGCGTCATCGCCGGCGAGGTGAGACGCGCGTTACTGAAGAACAGGTCGCCCGTGGGCGGAATGTCGAGGTCGGCGACGACAGTCGGCCGTCCTTCGAGCAGCCAATTGAAGAAGGCGTTGTCGAGCCGGGTGACGCGCGCGGTGGCGCGGCCCCGCACCTGCGGGTTGCGGCCGTCCGCCGACGGCACGATGCGAAGATCGGCATCGATGTCGACCAGTCCAAGCCCCGGCACTTGATAACGTGGCAGGTCGCCTACGAGCGCGACATTGTAACGGCCGGTACGCAGATCCAGGCTGGCGATCGCCCGCGCGTCGAGGCGGTCGGAATGCAGACGCAGCGCATTCGAGGTGACGTCGAGCCCGTGAACGAACAACGGCCCCGTGACACGCACGTTGGTGAGCAGCGGCGTGAGGAAGCCGCCCAGGCCGGTGACGCGCCGGGCTGTCAGCGTTGCGGGAATGACGGGCGGACCTTCGTCGAGCTGGACGTGCCCGGTGATACGCAGCTGATCGAAGACGGTGGTGGCGAGTGCGGCCTGCGAGGCGGTCAGGCGATAGTCGATCGCCGGGCGCGCGAACGGGCCGTCGATCTGCATCGTCAGCGTCAGGTTGGGGCTGGTCAGCCGGTGCAGTAGCGCGCTCGGGCGGAGGAGACGCAAGTTGACCGCGACATCCTCGAAGGCGCCGCGGCCGAGGTCGAATATGCCGTTGCTACGCAGGCTCACCGAGGGGCTGACCGCGCTGATGACGGCGTCGAACCGGCGGTCCGCGAACTGCGCGCTGGCGTCGAGGCGAAGGGCGGGCTCGGTCAGCTTCCGGACAACACCGCCGATGACGAGGCCCGGCGCGGCCGTGCCGGTCAGCGTGAAGCGCCCGTCCGCCGCACCGAGCTGCAGGTCGGCCAAGCGCGCCTCGCCGAGCGTGCCGAGCACGCTTCCCTGCCACTTGGCCCAGCTGCCGTCGCCCGCGACGCGCAGCGTCAGCGGCTGCTTGAGACCGAGCATGGTGGTGAGCACGCCAGGGGCGGGCGCCTGCACGTCGACAGCGATGTCGAAGCGGTCGCGGTCGGGTTCGGCGTCGAGCCTGAGGATCGCGCGGTCGCCGCCGCTCGCCGTCGCGGTCAGTGCGACGCGCGCGCGGCCGTTGCGGATGTCGATCTCGTCCTCGAGGTGCGCGATCTGTCGCCGGCCGGTCACCGGCGGCTCGATGATCACGCGGTCGAGCCGCATCCGGCCGACATAGATGTCGATGTTGGGCAGGATCGGCCCCGTCCGCGGGACCTTGCGGAGCTTGGGCAGGCGCAGCCAGCGCACGGTCGGCGCGGTCAGCGCGTTGATATGGAGGCGCCGCCGGACGAGGTCCTGCGCCCGCCAGTCGAGCTCGACGCGCGGCGCCACGAGGAAAATGCCCTGCGGATCGCCGAGCCGCAGGTCATGGACGATGAGGTGGCTGTAGATCGACCCTTCGAGGCGACCGACGGAAACGGTAAGGCCCGACTTGGGGGCGATGCGGTGGAGCTGGCTGGCGAGGAAGCGCTGACCAGGGCCGGTGTTGAGCAGTTGCAGGCCGATCAGCGCGACCGCGACGAGCGCGAACAGCCCGACGCCGAGCGCGATGAGAATGCGCTTGAGCGGCTTCGCGCCTTCGGGCGTCTCCGCGACGCTGTGTGTCGCCTCGTCGGCCATCAGAAGGCCTGCCCGATCGAGACGTAGACGCCGACCTTCGCATCGCCGGGACGCGGGTCGAGCGGCGTCGCGACGTCGAGGCGGATGGGCCCGAAGCTCGTGTAGTAGCGGCCACCGATTCCCGCGCCGAAGCGGAAGCTGTCGAACCGTGGCAACGTGCTCGTGTAGATCTGACCGGCGTCGATGAACGGCACCACGCCGAAGTCGCCGAAGCGGAACCGCGCCTCGATCGACGCTTCCGCGACCGACCGGCCGCCGATCGGGTCGTCGAACTGGTCGCGCGGGCCGATGTCCTGAAAACCGAAGCCGCGCACCGAACCACCGCCGCCGGCATAGAAGCGCCGCGACGGCGCGATGCGGTCGCGATCGGCGCCGAAGATCGAGCCGACATGTACGCGTCCGGCGAGCACGCGCGTCTCGCCGCCCAAGGGTATGTAGGCGCTTGCTTCGGCCTGCGCGCGCAGATAGCCGAACGCACCGTTCTGGAACGAGGCTTCCGGGCTGACCCGGCCAGTCAAACGGAAGCCGCGCGTCGGATCGAGCAGATTGTCGGTGCCGTCGTAGGTCAGCGAGGTGGGAAGCGCGCCGATGAAGAAAGTACGGCGACGTTCGATGCCGCGTTCGATATCGGTGTCGCGTTCGTCGGTGGCGATCAGCTCGGCGCCGATCGAATAGTACCAGGGCTTCTGCCAGATGAAGTTGGTTTCGCGCGCGATGCTCGCCCCGAGCGTGAAGCTGTGCGCCTGGTAGGCCTGGCGGTCCTCGTTGCTGATCTCGCTACGCAGCAGCAGCACGCGGTCGCGCTCGCCCCAGTTGTTGAAGCGGACCGAACCCGCCAGCCGCTGCTCCTCGGTGCCGAGGACGCCGCGCACCGTGAGCGCGCCCTCGGGCGGGAAGAAGTTGCGATGCTGCCAGCTCGCCTCGACGCGGAAGCCTTCGCCGGTCGAGTAGCCGGCCTGTCCCGCCACCGTCCGCAGCGGCGCCGGGGTTGTGGCGACGACGACGTCGACGACCTCGGGATCGCTCGTCTCGGACGGGCGCACGCCGACGCTGCCGTAAAGCCCGGTGGCGATCAGCGCGCGGCGCAGGTCCTCGATCTGTCGTGCATCGTACAGCTCACCCTTCTCGAAGCGGGCCAGCCGACCGATATGGCGCGCGCTCACCATCGGATCGCCTTCGAGGCGGATGCCGCCGATGCGCGCCAGGCGGCCGGAGACGACCGGCAGACGATAGCTGGCCGAGTGCGTCTCATGGTCGACCTCGATCTCGCGGTCGCCGAGGATTGCGAAGGGATAGCCAAGCTCGGGCAGGCGCTCGCGCACGCGGCTTTCGGCGGCCTGCACGTCGGCGGCGACGACCGGGTCGCCGGCCTTGAGGCCCAGCGTCTCGCGAATGAGCTCCTGCGGCGCGCTCGGCGGCGTGGCCAACTCGATGCGATCGAAACTGTAGCGCGGGCCGGGTTCGACGCGCAGCGCGACGATCGCGCGGCCGTCGGGGCTCGCGGCCGGCGTGATGTCGATGTCGGCATGCCCGCCATAATAGCCTTCCGACCGCAGCAGCCGGTCGATCAGGTCAACGTCCTCGCGGGCGCGGCGGTTGAGCTGCGTCAGGTTGTCGACCTCGCCGCCTTTCTGGAGAACCGACAGCTCGCGAAAACGGCCCTGCAAGCCGACTTCGGACAGGCCGGTGACTTCGAGACGGTAGCGGAGATTGACCTCGGTCTCTTCCGGGGCACGGCGCGGCTGGGCGCCGGCCGGCCGTTCGCCGGCGTTCGGAAACTCGGTCTCCAGGTCGGGCAGGGGCGCCAGCGGCTGGCCCGGATCGATGTCCGGAAGCTCCGGCGGGCCGGTGTCGACAGGCGTCGTCTGCGCTTCGGCTGGAAATGCCGCGAGCGCGCCAGCAGTGAGCGCGGCACACAGCCGGACGGAAACGAAGCGCATGCGTTACGCTCTAGCGAACGAGGGAACGTCCGCAAAGTGGCGAGCGCGGCGTGAACAGCTGATTTACAGCTCGGCTAGTGCAACTCGCCGACGACGTCTTCGAGCTGCAGGAGCTGAACCGCCCGCTCGACCTGCCGCCAGCGGCAGAACAGCGTCAGATTGCCCGAGTTACGGAACTTGTCGGCGCGCGTCGCCGCTTCGATGACTGCATTCTCGCCGAACGTCGCGATCAGCAGCGTCGCCTCGTCCACAGAGGTCCTGTCGTGGATGATCTGCATGCTGTCCCCCCTTGGCGCCCTTCTCTCGCGGTTGTCGCCGGCGGGCAAGAGGCGAAGCGACGAAGCCGCCGGTTAAATCGCGTCCGTTGCGATCGGAGCACATGATGATGGCATGGCGAAACGAGGCTCATCCGCTGCCAATCGGTGCCACATGCTGGCACTTCGGCGAGCGGCGTGGCATGGGGCCTCGGCAACATGGAGGAAGCGATGCGTCAGGTCGGCGGTGGAATATGGGTGGCGGTCGGCTTGATCGCCGGCACCATCATCGGCTCGCTGTTCGGCGAGTCCACGCTCGGCCTCCTGGGAGGCTTGGTCCTCGGCCTGGCCGCCGCCGGGCTCGTCGCGCTGCGGGATAACCGCCGGCGCTAGTTCAGCCGCCGCCCGACCCAGACCACGCGGCCGATGACGGAGACGGAGCCCGGCTCGCACTCGAAGCTCGGGTAGGCCTGGTTGTCGCTGCGGACGCTCAGCCGGCGACCGGCGGGGTGCGGCGAGAGGCGCTTGACCAGCAGGGCGTCGTCGCGCCGCAGAACATAGATGCCGTCGCGCAGGCGCTCCGGGCCGTCGGCGGCATCGACCACGATCTCGTCGCCGTCCGAGAGCGTCGGGAACATCGAGTCGCCCTCGACGCGGATCACCGATAGCCGGGCGATGTCGCCGCTCGCCAGTTCGCGCACGAAGCGCTCATGGAAGGCGAGCGTCGGTTGCGCGCGGGCATCCTCGACCTGGGCGCCGGGACCGGCTGACGCGCCGACGTCGTAATAGGGAAGCTGCACCAGATCGTCCGGCAGGGGGGCGGCCGTCGTGCCCACGACCGCCCGGCCGATCGACGTGTCCGGGCCGCCGAGGCTGCGCTCCGAGACCCCGAACAGCGCTGCCAGCTTGCGTCGGTCGTCCTCGCTCAGCCGGCGCGGAACGCCGCGACGGATGAACTGATGGATGTAGGCGGGATTGCGTCCGAGCTTGCGCGCGACCGAGGCGTAGTCCTCGCTCGGGTGGGAGCGGATCAGCTCGTCGATGCGTCTGCGGACGCTCAGGGGGTCCATTCGCCGGAGCCTTTCACCACGATGGGCAAAATCTCATACGGCTCATTTTTTGCCTAGACAAGTAGGAAACAAAACAAGAACGTTCTGGACGTGGGCCAACGAACGAGTCGCGAAATGACCCTGCTACGGACCATCGAGCGCTTCCTTCGCGAAGACGGAATCAGCGCGTCGCGATTCGGACGCGAAGCGGTGAACGACCCGCGATTGGTCCACGACATGCGCCGCGGACGCGAGCTGCGGCTCAGGACAGAAAAGCATGTGCTCGCCTACATGGCGAGCCGCCGGAAGGAGAACCAGCCATGCGCATGACGATCAACGACGGGCACGGTGCGTTGCTGCGCGGCCTGCGCCGCCTGATGGAGTCGGACGCTCTGCTGGCGCCGCTGCTGGCGGATAGGCAGATTCCTAGCCTGACGGTCGAGGGGCTGCACAGCGAGCCTTGGGCGAGCGCCACCTTCACCGGCCAGCGTCACAAGCTGGATCTGAAGCTGCGCGGGGAGGGGACGCAGCTGGAAGCGGCGCGCGAGCGCCTTGTGGCCCAGCTTGGCGAGGCCGATCTCGACCTGCGGGGGCATGTGCTCGTGGATTTGTCGCTCGCGGAAGCGACGACCTGCAGCGAAGCCGGCGAGGCATTCTGCCGCCTGTCGTTCGAGGCGCTGACGGTCGAGGATTAGCCGTTGAGGCTCTCGATCGACCGTCGGATGTCGGCGACTGTCTCGCCGATGCGCCGCGAGGCGAGGCCATCCGGGCGCCGCGTCGGGAGCCGCACCAGCGGGGGCAGGGGTGCCTCGGCGGATTGGCCGCCGAGCATCGCCAGCCGCGCGTTGATCTGCGCCAACTGCTCCCCGAGATGCGCCTCGATCGCCTCGATGCGGGCGATCAGGGCTTCGGGCCCGGCGTCGCTCTGGAGCGACCGAACGGCATTGAGCACCGACGGATCGGGGAGCCGCTTGCGCATCGCGCGCTGGATCGAGCGGAGCGTCTTGTCGAGGTCCGCGCTCGGGCTTGTCTTGATCGCGCGCGTCATCTGCGTCGGCAGCTCGGCGAGCGCCGCTTCGATGCGTGCAAGGCGAGCGTCGATCGCGTCGCTGCCGCGCGACGGCGACACGGCCGGTGTCGCCACTGGCGCCGCCGTGTTTACCGCCGTGCCGACCATCGGCCGGGAAACCGTCTGCTCGGCGACCGGCAGCGGCGCAGCGGCGTAATCTTCCTCGATCTCGCCTTCCTCCCGGCGGCTACCGATGAGCGTGCCGATCACCGTCGGCAGCGCGAAGGCAAGTGCTGCGAGCATGTAGCGGGCGGTATCACCGAGCGGCGGTTGCGCCGCCGGCAGGACGGCGGCGAGACCGCTGCGCGTCACCAGCGTCTCCAGCGTGCCGACCGACATCAGGATGATCGTCAGCGCCGCCAGGACGCCCAGCGCCAGCCCCCACATCAAACCGCGATTTTCCATTCCGCCCTCCTATGCCCGTGCCTCGTTCGGGTATCAGCGGGCCCGTGCCGTCAGCCGCTCGTACACGGGTACGTAGTTGGCGACGGAGCGATCCCAGCTACGCTCCTCGGCGACGTAACTCTTGGCGCGGGCCCGCCGTTCCGGCCACGATGTCCGATCGGCGAACAGGCCGGCGACCGCCTGCGCCAGCGCTTGCGGATCGTCGGCGCGGAACAGCGTGCCGGTGACGCCGTCCTCGATCAGCTCGCGGTGCCCGCCGACATCGGAGGCGGCGACGAGCTTTTCCTGCGCCATCGCCTCCAGCGGCTTGAGCGGCGTGACGAGATCGGTGAGGCGCATGTGCTTGCGCGG
>JAEZQR010000326.1 GCA_023413015.1 Pseudomonadota bacterium | reverse complement strand
ACCCAGGTGAACTGTTGTCCTGGGCCCCGGCCTCCGCCGGGATGACGGCTTTGGAATGCAATGCGAATGATCGACCTTGCCAACCTCCCGTCGGATGCGCGCCTCTACGTGCGGCCGACCGCGTTCGTCGATGCGCCGTTCGGGTTCGACGGACAGGTGGCGCGGCTGGCAGGCGGGATGGTCTGGTTCGCCGCGGTCGAGCTGATCGCGCGGGTCGGCGCGCGTCGCGTCGTGCAGACGCTGATCCCGGTCGAGCGGCTGGGTCAGGCCCGTGAGGCCTTGCCGGCCGGGCTTCGCGCCCGCTTCGACGGGCTCTGGTCGCGGCTGGTCGCCGGCCGGCCGGCGCTCGAGCTCGGCACGCGGACGTTGCGCTTCGACGGACCGTCGGTGATGGGCATCGTCAACGTCACGCCCGACAGCTTCTCCGATGCCGGGCGGCTGGCCGATGCCGAAGCGGCGGTGGCGGCCGCGGTCGACATGGCAGCGGCCGGTGCGGCGATCATCGACGTCGGTGCCGAATCGACGCGGCCGGGCGCCAAGCCGGTATGGGAGGGCGACGAGATCGCGCGGCTGGAGCCGGTGCTGCGCCGCCTCGCCGGGGCCGACCTGCTGGTGTCGGTCGACACGCGCAAGACGGCGGTGATGCAGGCCGCACTGGGCCTCGGCGCGCGGATCGTGAACGACGTATCCGCGCTGACCTATGACGAGGGGGCGCTGCCGTTGGTGGCGCAGGCCGGCTGCCCGGTCGTGCTGATGCACCACCGCGGCGATCCGCAGACGATGCAGGACGATCCGCGCTACGACGACGTGCTGCTCGACGTCTTCGACTGGCTGGAGACGCGCATCGAGGCCTGCGTTGCGGCGGGCGTGACGCGCGAGCGGATCATCGCCGATCCGGGCATCGGCTTCGGCAAGACGCTGCGCCACAATCTCGACCTGCTGAACGGCCTGTCGCTGTTCCATGGCCTCGGCTGCCCCATCCTGTTGGGGGTGAGCCGCAAGCGCTTCATCGGGGCGCTGTCGAACGAAGCGCCCGCCGATCGACGGCTGGGCGGCTCGGTCGCCGTGGCGACGGCGGCGCTCGCCCAGGGCGTGCAGTTGCTGCGGGTGCATGACGTGCCCGAGACCGTGCAGGCGATGCGGGTGTGGCGGGGCCTGCGCGATGCCGCGCTGACGCCGCCGGCCTGAACCAGCGCGGCGGCGCCGGAACAAGGCTGTTCCAGCCCTCGTTCCACCGGCGATGCGCCCGATCTCCTACAGCAGCAATCCGAGAGGCGCGCGGCCGACCGCCCTGTTCCTGAAGCCCCACGAGGCTCCCGTCGGCCATCCGACAGGCGCGCCCGAGGAGGCGCCCTTTCCGATGCGCGAGGGCTGCCGGGTGACGCCGCTGATCGAGGCAGCCGACATGTACCCGGCGCTCGAGCGGCTGGTGCTCGGAGCGAGATCGCACGTCCAGCTGGCCTTCCGCATCTTCGATCCGACCACGAAGGCGCGCTCGGAGGAGGCGCGGGCGCTCGGTCTCGGTGACTGGACGGCGATCCTGCGCCATACCGTCATGCGGGGCGTGGTGGTGCGGCTGCTGCTCGCCGATTTCGAGCCGGTGATGGCGCATGACCTGCACGCCGGCTCGTGGCGAACCTTCCACAATCTGCGCGACATGAGCGCGAGCCTGCCGGCGGACAAGCGCGACGGGTTCGAGCTGATCGTCATCCAGCATGAGGGCGAGCTTGGCCTGGGCTGGCGGCATCTGCTGCGGCTGCCGATGCGTTTCCAGATTGCGAAGGTGCTGGACGAGCTTCACCGGCGCGAGGCCGATATCGAGGCGCTGCTCCACGCACGGCCGGGACTCTGGCGGCGGCACCGCCTTGAGGATGGCCGACCCCGGCATCAGCCCGGCCCGCCGCCGCGCGTCTGGCCGTCCACCTACCACCAGAAGTTCGCGGTGGCGGACGACCGGGTGGCGATCCTCGGCGGGCTCGACGTCAACGAGCGGCGCTGGGACACCCCCGAGCACGACCAGCCGGCGCCGCAGACCTGGCATGACATCAGCTGCCGGCTCGAAGGGCCGGCGGTCGCCGACTGCGCCGAGCATTTCCGCCGCCTGTGGAACGCCGAGCTGCCGCGCTTCCGGGCGATCGCGGGCGAGTGGATGGACGGCACCGACCGGGAGCTGGTGCTCGACCCGCTCGATCCGATCGATCGCTCGCCGATGACGTCCGGGCCAGCGGGGGATGCGCGGGTGCAGGTCCTTCGCACCCTTTCGCAGCGCGATCCCGGCCTGTTCGCGTTCGGCCCGCGGGCGCATATCCGCGAACTGGAGGCGGCACACCGGAAGATCATCTTCGCCGCCGAGCGGCTGCTCTACATCGAGGCGCAGTTCTTCCGATTCCAGCCGGCCGCCCGTTGGATCGTCGAGCGGGCGCGGCAGGCACCCGACCTCAACGTTATCATGGTGCTGCCGAATGCGCCGGAGGAGGTGGCATTCGAGGGCAACAAGCACCCGGCGCACCAGCATGGCGAATGGTTGCAGGCCCGGGCGCTCGGTTACCTGCGGCGGCATCTCGGCGAGCGCGTCGGCCTGTTTGCGCTGGTGCGCCCAGCGCGCGCGACTGGAGTGGAGAAGGAATATGCCCCCGACCGCGGCACCGCCTATGGCAGCGGCGTCATCCATGTCCATTCGAAGCTACTGATCGCCGACGACACCTCCTGCCTCGTCTCCTCGGCCAACATCAATGGCCGCAGTTTTCGGTGGGATACCGAGTTCGGGATGCTGTGGCAGGACCCGGAGGTGATCCCGGCGTTCCGCCGCCGCCTGTGGCAGCAGTTGCTCGACCTGCCAGCGCCGCCGGATTTCAGCCTGGACGAGGCGTTGGGGCGCTGGCGCGAAATCGCGGTCGGCAACGTCAGCGTCCCGCCCCACGAGCGGCAGGGCTTCATCGTGCCGCACCAGATCGGGCGTACACGGCGCTTCGGCCGGCGTTACCGCTTCGTGCCCGATGATCTGGTGTGAAACGAAAAGCGCCGCCGGAGCGGGCTCCGGCGGCGCTGATCGAGTGATTGGCGATATTTACTTCGCAGCGTCCTGCGCCGCCTCGCCGACCGATTCAACGTCCTTGCCTGCACCTTCGATGGTGTTGCAGGCCGTAAGCGCGAAGCCGCTGGCAACCAGCGCAAGCGCCACAATCTTCTTGAGCATGTCAGGCTCCTCAGTTTGGTCCGACAGCCGCAGAAACCATTCGCTCGAAAATAAAGTTCCGTTTCGCGGCTGCGACATCTTCCGTCGAGAGGGCCCCAAAATGAAATGAGCCCGGATGCGTTCGGGGGGTGTACGCATCCGGGCTCGGATTTGGACCGCGAGAGCGGGGGGCAAAGATCACGATCCGAACAGCAGAACCGCCTGTGCCGACGTTGGTTCCACGCGCGCGAAAATTTTTTTGCGGAACGTCGGATATTCGTTCCTCGTTGGGCCGGGGCACTTGAGATGAAAGGGTCTGCCCGTGGCCAAGCCGCCTCCCTCGACGCCCAATTCGGACATCAGCGGCGTCAATCGTGACCGAGCCCACCGCCTGTCACCGAAGACATATGATGCGCAGGCGAAGGCGCAGCTCGAAGCCGAGAACCGCGAGAGCGTCGGCCGGCCGGATCAGGATGGCGCCGACCAGCCGAAGGATGATCCCAACGTGGGCGTCGGTAACTGACGATCCGGTACAGGAGGACTGCGGAATGAGCGACGAACGTTACCCGGAAGCAAAGCTCTGGGACATGATCGAGGAGATCCGGGTGGCGATGCTGACCACCCGGCGTGGCGACAGCCTCGAGAGCCGGCCGATGAGCGCCTACATCGACCGTGACGAGCGGTGCATCTGGTTCATCACGCCGCTCGACACCGAGAAGACGCACGAGATCGCGGACGGCGAGATGATCAACCTCGGCTTCGTCGATCCCGACGATCAGAATTATGTCTCGCTGAGCGGCCACGCGCGTGTCGTACGCGACGTCGCCAAGCAGAAGGAGTTGTGGAACGCGTTTGCGGAGGCGTGGCTGCCACAAGGGCCGGAGGCACCGGACGTCGGGCTGATCCGTGTCGATCCGACACACGCCACCTACTGGGACTCGCCGTCGGGCAAGGTCGCGCAGCTCTGGAAGGTCGCCAAAGCGAACGTCACGCAGTCCCCACCCGAGAAGGACGAGGTCCGCAAGGTCAACCTCCGCTAGATCAGACTAGATATTTTGAAAACGTCATCCCGGCGAAGGCCGGGACCCAGACGATCGGTTGACCTGGGTCCCGGCCTTCGCCGGGATGACGATCCTAAATGGGGTAGTATCCGGTCTAGGGTGCGACCGGGAATTCGATCGAATAGCTTCCCGTCTCGGGGTCGTGCGCCAGCTTGCTGCGCATCTGGCGCGCCATGCCCTGGAT
>JAEZQR010000303.1 GCA_023413015.1 Pseudomonadota bacterium | reverse complement strand
AGGTCGCACAGATGCTGGCGCATGTTGAGCGGCGACATGGTGATGAGTTCGAGCCGCTCGGGCTCGACATAGCCGGTGATGTAATTGAAAAGCTGCGCCGCATCGCGCCCGGCGCGCGGGTCGGCGGTGAAAAAGCTCAGATCGGTATAGATGCGCGCGGTCACCGGATGATAATTGCCGGTGCCGAAGTGGCAGTAGGTGCGATAGCCCTGCCCTTCGCGGCGTACGACCATCGAGATTTTTGCGTGGGTCTTCCACTCGATGAAGCCGTAGACGACCTGCACGCCCGCTCGCTCAAGCGCAGCAGCCCACATCAGGTTCTGCTCCTCGTCGAACCGCGCCTTCAGCTCGACGACGGCCGTCACCGACTTGCCCGCCTCGGCCGCATCGATCAGTGCGCGCACGACCGCCGACTGCTTGCCGGCCCGATAGAGCGTCTGCTTGATCGCGACCACGTCGGGATCGGCCGCGGCCTGCCGCAGGAAGGCGAGCACCACGTCGAAGCTTTCATAGGGGTGGTGGACGACGATGTCCTTGGCGCGGATCGCTGCGAAACAGTCGCCGCCATGCTCGCGGATGCGCTCGGGGAAACGCGGTGTGTAGGGCTCGAACTTGAGGTCGGGACGGTCCTCCTCGACAAGCTGCGCGAGATCGGCAATCCCGATGATACCGGAGACGGTAGTGACGTCGCGGTCATCAACGTGGAGCGAGGTCTTCACCAACGCTTGCAGCGACTCAGGCATCGATGACTTGATCTTGAGACGGATTACCTGACCGCGGCGGCGCTCCTTGATAGCGGTCTGGAAGAAGAGGACGAGATCCTCAGCCTCTTCCTCCACCTCGATATCGCTGTCCCGAATGACGCGGAAAGCGCCATCACCGACTAGGTCATAACCGGGGAACAGCTGCTCGAAGAATAGCCGGATCGTATCCTCGACGGGTATGTAGCGCGCGGTCGGGCCCGGCAGGCGTATGAAGCGCGGCAACATCGTCGGCAGCATCAGCAGAGCGCGCAGCGTCTCGCCGTCCGACTGGCGGCGCAGTTCGAGAACGATAGTGAAGCCCTTGTTGGGAATGAACGGGAACGGGTGCGCTGGATCGATCGCCTGCGGCGTCAGCACCGGGAATACCTGCTCGAGGAAGTGGCGTTCGAGCCAACCCCGCTCCTCCTTGCCAACATCGCTGCGCGACAGCACGAAGAAGCCGGCATCCGCAAGCTGGCGCCGCAGATCGGTCCACACTTCCTGCTGCTTGCTCATCAGCTCGTCCGCGCGTCTAACGACGGCGGCGAGCTGCTGCGTCGGCGTGAGACCATCAGCGGTCAGCCGTTCCACGCCTTGATCGAGCTGCCCACGCAGGCCCGCGACGCGAACCATGTAGAATTCGTCGAGGTTATTGCCTGAGATCGACAGGAAGCGGAGCCTTTCCAGCAGCGGATGGCTGGAGTTCTCCGCTTCTTCCAATACGCGTGTATTGAACGCGAGCCACGACAGCTCGCGATTGAAGAGTCGAGGGCCTTCGGCGACATGATCGAGCACGGGGGCACTACTCATGTCGAAAAGGTAGGATGTTTCCCCCTCCTCTGCCAGACGCTTATGGGTCGAGCGAGTCGAACTGTTCGGCCAGTGCCTCCCGCGCCAGTGGGACGGTCACGGCGCGGTGGGCGGCTAGCGAGAGGGTATCAAGATCGTCGACAACTTCGGCGACCTTGGCGAAGCTGCGTTCGATGCGGGTGAGCACGTAGGCGACGACATCGGGCGCCACCTTCAGGCCGCGGTCGCGGAACTGCTTGGCCATGACCGCGCCGAGCAGCGCATCGTCGGGCGACTGGATGGCGATCTGCGGCGTCGCGGCGAGGCGCGACCGGAGATCTGGCAGGCGGACGTTCCAGGCCGACGGCGGGGCGCGTGCGATCAGAAGGAGCGCGCGGCTGTCGGTCGCGCGGTTCCACGCGTGGAAGACGGCTTCGTCGTCGCCCGTGCGGTCGACATCGTCGAGGACCTCGGCGCCTGTCTGTCGCGCGAAGATGCGGCCGAGATGGCTCTTCCCCGAGCCGGCCGGTCCCACCAGAAGCGCGACTGGTCGCGGCCAGTCGGGCCAGCGATCGAGATAGGCGACGGCGTGCGCGTTGGCTTCGGAGACGAAGAAATCGCGCTCGCCGTCCGCCGCCTTATAGGCGAGCGGCAGCGGGAACTGCGTCATGGCTGGGCTTCGGCCTTCTTCCGATAGAAGTTGCTGCCGAGATACTGGTTAAGAAGCCATCGGGCGAGGACGCCGGTGACCGCCGCGATCGGCACGGCCAGGAAGATGCCGAGGACACCCATCAGCTCGCCGCCCGCAAAGACGGCGAACAGCACCCAGACCGGATGGAGACCGATGCGGTTGCCGATCAGGTTGGGCGTGAGCACCGAGCCTTCGATTGCCTGCACCACGACGAAGACGGTGAAGACCAGGCCGATCTGCGTCCAGTCGAGCCCGAACTGGCCGATCCCGACCAGCACGCTCATCGTCACGCCGAACAGCGGGCCGACGAACGGGACGAAGCCGAGCAGGCCCGCAAGCAGCGCCAGTACGACGGCGTAGTCGAGTCCGATCGCACTCCAGCCGATCGCGTAGAGGACCGCGAGGCAGACGCAGACCATGAACTGCCCCCGCACGAAACCGGAGAGCGCGCTGTCGGCATCGGTCAGCAGGCTGCGGATCGTGGCGTCGTAGCGACGCGGCCACCAGCTCGCGAGACGCTCGGTCACGCCCGCCCAGTCGCGCAGCAGGTAGAAAGCCACGACCGGCGCGATCACTACCAGCGACACGATGTTGAAGAAGGCCAGCCCGCCGGCGATGATGCCGCCGGCCGCCCCCGTCAGCCAGGCGAGCGCACGCTCCATCAACTGGGTCGGCACGCTCTGGACATCGACGGGGTGGCCGGTGCGACGCGCCCACTCGTCCATCCAAGGGCGCAAGCTGTCGACGATCGTCGGCAGGTTGGTGATGAGCTGCTGGAGCTGCGCCTGCACGATCGGCGCGGTCGCCAGGACCAGCCCGGCGATCGCGCCCAGGAACAGCCCGAGCACTACCGTCGTCGCGAGCCAGCGGGGCACGCCCCTCGCCTCCAGCCGGTTGGTCAGCGGGTCGAGCAGGTAGGCGATCGCAAAGCCCGCAAGGAACGGGCCGAGCACGGCGCGCGCGCTGTAGAAGAACAGCAGCGTCGCCGCCGCGACCAGCAGCCAGCCCCAGCGGATGCGGGGCAGGATCAGGCGTGCCTCCCCCCGATCGATCGTCACGACGGGCGGTCCGGAAGCAGTTGCGTCGGGCCCTGGCCCTGCGGCGGCTTGGGTTGATTGGCCGCGGGCACGGGCGCCGACGGCGCGCCGTTCTGCTGCGCGGCGGCCGCCTGCTGCTGCGCCTCGATCTCCTCGGCGGTGAGCGGCCGCGGGATCGGTGCATCGGTCGGCAGCTTGCGGCGCAGTCGTGGCCCGCTATCGCTCGGCTCCAGACGCAGGCCGCGCTGGTCGAGGTTGTAGAGCAGCCACTCGTAACTGTCCGAGTGGCCGATGCTGACGCGCGACGTGCCGCCGAGCGACAGGCTGAGCAGCGTTACGCCGCGCACCGTCGGCGTGCCGCGCAACGTCGATTCCAATGCCGCCCAGGCGCCGGCGTCCGGCGTCGCGACGTTCACCTCGACGCCCGAGGCAGGCGCGGTCAGCGCGAGCATCGGAGCCGCGTTCACGACAGCCCCGGTGTCGGCGACAAGCGAAGGATCGCTGCGCAGCCGGCCTTCGCGAAGTGCCTGGGCATAGCTGGCGTCCATGCGGCGCACGGCCTCGTCGAGCATCGCATCGAGCTCGCCGGCGCTGGCGGCGCGCAGGCGGAAGCGCGCGATCAGCTCGGCGTCGGGGCCGTGACGCGCGGTGAAGGTGCCGACGATCGGCCCGCCGGGATAGCTGCGGTCGAGCTTGGCCTCGGCGGTGAGGACGTCGGCGGCGCGGAAGCGGTTCAGGATATTGCCCCACAGCTTCCGGTCGTCGCGTCGTGCCTGATAAGCGTTGAGTAGCACCGAATCGCCGACCATCGTCGTCGCGCGGACATATTGCATCGGCGACGCGGGCGCCCGGTAGCGCGTCCACGCCTGGAGCCACGGCGAGCGCGTTTCATAGACAGTGGTGGCACCGGCATCGGTGACCACGGGCAGCAGCAGCATCGGCGGCGAGGTCAGGACCTCGACGTCGCTACTGAGATATTTGCCGGCCCGGACCCGGTCGAACACCACGCCCAGTCGGCCGATATAGCGGTTCAGCGAGAATCGTTCGGCTTCGACCTCGATGCCGGCCACCATCGAATCGAGCGCGCCGTCGTTGAGCTTCGGCGCCTGCGCGACCGGATTGCCGGTCATCCGCGCCCAGAGCTGCGGCCAGGCCCGACGCTGCGCTTCCCGATAGGCCGTAAGCCGCGCGTCGTTGGTGCTCTTGCCGAGCACGTCGACATCGATGTTGTTGACGACGAACGCGGCCGATCCGTCCTGCGCGCGCGATGCCACGGTGGCACCCAGCACCAAGCCCAAAACTGCCAGAAGACGAACGATCAGCACGCACCACCCCGTCGCTATCGACGACCTTTTACGAAATGAGAGTCGAAATCCCAATGCGACATCTCTATGCGTGCGCTCATGGCCGATCCCAAGCATAATCAACAGCCGGGCCTGACCTATGAGCAGGCCGGAGTCTCAATCGCGGCAGGCAACGCGCTGGTCAAGGCGATCGCGCCGTTGGCCAAGGCCACCGTGCGTCCCGGCGCCGACGCCGACCTGGGAGGCTTCGGTGCCTTCTTCGATCCGCTGGCCGCCGGCTATCGCGACCCCCTGCTCGTCGCCGCCACCGATGGCGTCGGCACCAAGCTCAAGCTCGCGATCGACACCGGCAAGCACGACACCGTCGGCATCGATCTCGTGGCGATGTGCGTGAACGACCTGATCGTGCAGGGCGCCGAGCCGCTGTTCTTCCTCGACTATTTCGCGACCGGCAAGCTCGACCCGAAGGCCGCGGCGCAGGTGATCGCCGGAATCGCCGAGGGCTGCCGCCAGGCCGGTTGTGCGCTGATCGGCGGCGAGACCGCGGAGATGCCGGGCCTTTACAGCAAGGGCGATTACGACCTCGCCGGCTTCTCGGTCGGCGCCGTCGAGCGCGGCCAGCAGTTGACGGGCGCGACCGTGGCCTCGGGCGACGTGCTGCTCGGCCTCGCCTCCTCCGGCGTGCACTCGAACGGTTTCTCGCTGGTACGCCGCATCGTCGAGGATCGGGGTTTCCGGCTCGACCGGCCGGCGCCGTTCGATCACGAACGCCTGCTCGGCGACGCGCTGCTCGAGCCGACCCGCATCTACGTGAAGAGCCTGCTGCCGCTGATACGGCGCGGCAGCATCAAGGCGCTGGCGCACATCACCGGCGGCGGCCTGCTCGAGAACGTGCCGCGCGTGCTTCCCGAGAACTGCCATGCGCGCATCGACGCCAACGCGTGGGAGCAGCCTGCCATCTTCGCCTGGCTGCAGGGCCAAGGGCGCATCGAGCCGGGTGAGATGGCGCGCACCTTCAACTGCGGCATCGGCATGGTCGTCGTGGTGGCCGCCGACGAGGCGGGCTTCGTCACCGAGATGCTGCAGGAAGCCGGCGAGACCGTCTTCACGATCGGCGCGATCGAGCCCGGTCCGCGCGGCTGCACCGTGTTCGGCTCGGACGAGGGATGGCACGCCATGTCGCCTTGGGAAGCGACGCATGCCGCCTGAGAGGGCGCGCGTCGGCATCCTGATCTCCGGTCGCGGCAGCAACATGCGGGCGCTGGTGGAAGCGTCCCGCACGGCCGACTGCCCCTATGAAGTCGTGCTCGTCGCGTCGAACAATCCGGACGCCGCCGGGCTCGAGTACGCGCGGGCGCAAGGCATTCCGACCTTTGCCCATCCGCACAAGGGGATGGACCGCGCCACGTTCGACGAGCTGATCGACCGCGAGCTTCGCGCGGCGGGTGTCGAATGGCTCGCGCTCGCCGGCTATATGCGGTTGCTGTCGCCCGGGTTCGTCGAACGCTGGGCCGAACGGCTCGTCAACATCCACCCGTCGTTGCTGCCTGCCTACAAGGGTCTCGACACGCATGGGCGGGTGCTTGCCGCCGGTGAGGTGCGGCATGGCTGCACCGTTCATATCGTCACGCCCGAACTCGACGATGGCCCCATCCTCGCGCAGGTCGAGGTGCCCGTGCTGCCGAATGATACGCCCGAGACGCTCGCCGAGCGGGTGCTGGAGGCCGAACACAAGCTCTACCCGCGAGCGCTGGCCGAGCTTATCTTGTCGCAAACCAACTAGCGGGTGCGGCGATGTCGGATGAAAGAATAACGACGGCCGAAGCGGAAGCGGCTGCCGTGAGACGCCGCTGGCTTACGCTCGGCGAGACGCTGGGCGTGATCGCCGTCATCATCTCGGCGCTGACGCTGTGGAACAACTATAGCGAACGGCGGAGTGGCGAGGTCGCGCGCGCGAGCGAGGCGCGAAGCGCCGACGCCAAGGCCCGGACGCTGGTGCTGCGCGGCACGCCCGAGAATGACGGCCGGCGGCTAGCGCTGTGGTCGCAAGGCGATCAGGCCATCCAGGATCAGACGATCGCCTTCCCGTCCGCGCTCGGTCTCGACCCCGTGGACACTACCGAGCCGCGCCTTGAGGCCGACTGGTTCGACGATGCCCTGCGGGAAGCGCGGAAGTCGGCGGGGCAGCGGGACGAGGATGCAGGCGACGAGCGGCTGCCGGTGGCGATTACCACCCGCTTCGTGGTGAACGGCACGCCGGTGACCGACTTATCGCTCTACGATGTCGGCTACGGCGTGGAGAAGCGCTTCCTGCGCGGCGGCGCCGTGAAGCTGAGAGGCCTGTCGCTGATCGGGCGGACCCGCGCTTCGGAAGCGCAGGCCCGCCTCGACCAGCTATGGAAGACGCGTCAGCCGACGATCTCTTCGGGCTTGAAGAAATAGTCGATCTCGATCTTGGCGTTCTCGAGGCTGTCCGAACCGTGGACCGAGTTCGCCTCGATGCTCTCGGCGAAGGTCTTGCGGATCGTGCCCTCGTCGGCATTCGCCGGGTTGGTGGCACCCATCACCTCGCGGTTGCGGGCGACGGCGTTCTCGCCTTCGAGCACCTGAACCACGACCGGGGCCGACGTCATGAACGACACGAGGTCGTTGAAGAACGGACGCTCGCGGTGGACGCCGTAGAAGCCCTCGGCCTGCTCCTTGGTCATGTGGATGCGCTTCGAGGCGATGACGCGCAGACCGGCGTCTTCCAGCATCGCGGTCACCTTGCCGGTGAGGTTGCGGCGGGTCGCGTCGGGCTTGATGATCGAGAAGGTGCGCTCGATGGCCATATCGTTTCTGCTCCGTGGGAAGGTTATGAAATTGCGCGAGCGCTCTAGCGGCGGCTCTCACGGAACGCAACCAGCCTACTGCTTCTTCACCCAGCGGCCGCGATCGTCCTGCTGCCAGTAGGTCCGGGTGACATCGTCCCGGCTCTTGAGCGCGCCCCAGGCGGTTCGGGCGGCGGACAGGGCCTGCGCATCGCTCTCCTCGAAGAGGTAGAGGACGCGGGCGAAGTTGGCGAAGTTGGTTCCGTCGAGGCCGGCCAGCGCGACCAGCAGGTCGGGGTTGTTGGCACACTCGCCTTCAGACGTTGTCAGAAGGATCGGCTGCAATTCCTTGTAATCGCTGCCATGTGGCAGGAACGACCGATCATCATAGGTCCAGAGCGTCTCATCGAGGCGCTTGAGCTGGTCGGGGTTCGCGCAGTGAACGAGGATGCGGTGGCCGGCGGCATGCGCCTTCTCCAGCAGACGCGGCAGCACGGTTTCGAGCGGCTGCCGCGTCAGATGGTAGAAACCGATCTCAGTCATTCTCGCGGGGTCACCGGGTCTCGAAATTGTCTTCGACGAACTTGTCGAGCAGGCGGACGCCGTAGCCGGTGGCGCCCTTGTCCCACAGCGCGCCCGGCTTCGCCGTCCACACCATGCCGGCGATATCGAG
>JAEZQR010000251.1 GCA_023413015.1 Pseudomonadota bacterium | reverse complement strand
CGGGCGAGCCACTGCTGCGCCGCCTCCAGCCGCCGCTCGGGCGCGACCGCCGGCAGCCGCTCGAACAGCTTGTGCAGCAGCGAGCCCTTGCGCGCCGCATCGATCATCGCCTTCGACGGCGGCGGCGAAGCGACATCGTCCTCGGCCAGCTGCGACGGGCTCAAGGGACGCGGCGGCGCCGGCTCGGGCGCCGGCAGCGTCCGCGCCCAGTCGGGCACATCGGCCGCATCGAGCGCGATATGGGGTTCGGCCTCGCGTGGCGATGCTTGACGGCCATTGGCGTGGACCAGCGCGGTGCCCCACAGCGGATCGTCCACCGCTTCGGCGTCCAGCCCTTCGAGCGCCGTCCGCACCCGCGCGTGCCAGCTGTCGGGATGCGGCACCGTCTCGCGCAGGCCGAGCGCGCCGCCGACGAACAGCATGTCCTCGGCGCGGGTGAGTGCCACGTAGAGCAGCCGCCAATGCTCCTCCATCTGGCGGCGCTGGTCCTCGGCCAGCCGCTCGGCGATCGGCCCGATCCGCCCGGCCTTGCCGCCGAAGAAGATCGGGATCTCCTCGCCGTCCGGACCCCAGTTCATCACCACATGGTCGGGCGGCATGGCGCTCGGCGCGCGCGCGGCATCGGCGAGCACCACGAGTGGCGCCTGCAAGCCTTTGGCGCCGTGCACCGTCATGATCCGCACCGCGTCCGCCGGCGCATCGGGATCGCGCTTCAGGTCGAACTCGTCATTCTCGATCCAGGCGAGGAAACCCTGCAGCGACGGCGCATGCCCGCTCTCGAAGGCGAGCGCCTGCGCCAGCAGCGCCTCGAGCTGGTCGCGCGCCTCTTCGCCGAGCCGCGCCAGCAGCCGGGCCCGCCCGCCGAACGCGCCCGACAGCATAGTCTCGAGGAACTCGTAGGGCGGCTTGCGATCGGCGAGCGCCAACACGCCGCGCAGCCAATCGCAGGCCTCGGCCGCCCGGGCATCACTTTCCGCCGCCTCGCGTAGGCACCACCACAGGCTGCGGTCGCCCCGGTCGAAGGCCAGGTCGAACAGCGCCTCCTGGCTCCACCCCAGGAAGGGTGAGACCAGCAGCGTCGCCAGCGTCAGGTCATCGTCCGGCTGCAGCGCGAAGCGGACGAGCGCGAGGCAGTCCTGCACCGCGATCGGCGCGGTCAGCCGCAGCCGGTCGACTCCGGCGACCGGCACGCGCTGCGCATGGAGGTTGGCGACGAGCGCGCTGACGAACTCGCCGCGCGCGCGCACCAGCACGAGGATGTCCTGCGGCTGTACCCGCCGCCCGTCGGCGAGCCGCATGTCGGGATCGTCGATCCAGGCGCGGATCTGCTCGGCCAGCCGGCTCGCCAGCCGCAGCACCGGGCCCGGCAGCCACGGTGCCTCGTCGCCGTCGGCTTCGGCGGCGGCCTCCGCCTCATCATCGGCCTCGGCATCGGGCGCGATCGGCGGCCACAGCACCACGCGCGCCGCCGGATCGCCCGTCCGGCCGACCTTGTGCGGCTCCGGCCGATGGGCCAGCCCGAGCGTGTCATGGCCGAGGTCATCGATCACCTTGTCGACCACCTCCAGTACCGCCCGGCCCGAGCGGAAGGATTCGGCGAGCGGCACGTCGTGGAACGGCAGCTGCGCATCGGCCGCGAGCTGGTTGAAGTGATCGCGGTAAACCTCGAACACCCGCGGGTCGGAGCCCTGAAAGCTGAAGATCGACTGCTTGTAGTCGCCGACCGCGAACAGCGTGCGCGGCACGTCACCCCGGACGCCCTCGCCGGCGAAGAATTCCTCGGCGATGACGCGCGCGATCTCCCACTGCGCGCGGTTGGTGTCCTGCCCCTCGTCGACGAGGATATGGTCGATCGACTGGTCGAGCTTGAACCGCACCCACTCGGCCATGCGGTCCTCGGCGAGCATCGCGGCAACGCGCGCGATCATATCGTCGAAGTCGAGCAGTCCCGCCCGCGCCTTCTGCGTGCGGAACCCCGCCTCGAGCACATGTCCGACCCGCAGGTGCGCCGCTGCCACCTCGACGAGCATGAACCTGGCATCGAGTTCGGCGACGGCGCCGATCGCATCGCACAGCCGCACGGCGACGCCCTCCAGGCCGACCGCCTGATCGAGCAGCTTCGCCGACAGCTTGCGCGGCTCGCCGGTCTTGGTGAGGAACACAGTCTTGAGGTCGGCGAAGCGCGCGAGACGCTCGACCGGCGACGCGGCCAGCCAGCCGGCGATCACGTCGGCATGCTCGAGGCCCGTCTTGGTGTTCCAGCCGGCACAGGCACGCGCGAAGACCTGAAGCCCCGCGCAATCGAAACGCCCGTCCGACAGTGCCTCGGCCAGCACCGTGTCGCGGTCGCCATCGGTCGGCAGGTCGAGTTCGCGGCGCAGCAGCGCGCGGTGGCCCGCCGGATTGCCGATCGCGCGCAGCCCTTCGCGTCGCCGCAGCATCGCGGCCGCCACGCCCGCGAACCGCCGCTCGCCGAGCTTGACCGCCATGCCGGCGACGTCTTCCGCGAACGCCTCGTCGGCAAGCGCCTCGGTCAGCACGCGCGTGCGCATCTCGACCCCGGTGCGGTCATCGAGCACCGAGAAGCCGGGCGCGACGCCCGCCTCGACCGGGAAGCCCGAAAGCAGCGACTGCGCGAAGCTGTGGAAGGTCTGGATGCGCAGCCCGCCCTTGGCATCGACGACCTGCGCGAACAGCCGTCGCGCCCGCTCGCGAAGCACCTCCGGCTCGGGCTCGCCCAGCGCCGCGAGGTCGGCGTCCAGCTCGTCGTTCGACGCCCGCACCCAGCGGGTGAGCCGCGCGAAGATGCGCTCCTGCATCTCGGCCGCCGCCGCCTTGGTGAAGGTCAGGCACAGGATGCGCTCGGGCACCGCCCCGTTGAGCAGCAGCCGCAGTACGCGCGCCGTCAGCACCTGCGTCTTGCCCGTCCCCGCCGACGCCGACACCCACGCATTGTCCCACGGCTCGGCCGCCAACCGCTGCTCGGGCCGCAAGGGCAGAAGCGGCTTGACCGTCATGCTTCCCCCCTCTCCCTTGAGGGGAGAGGGCGACTCGCGCGGGAGCGCGAGCGGGGTGAGGGTGACGGGTCGGGCTGGGTGCTAAGCCGGAGATCGCTCACCGGGCGGAGGCCGTCACCCTCACCTTCCCATGCTGACGCATGGGCCCCTCCCTCTCCCCTCAAGGGAGAGGGGTTCTGGAGCGCGGCCCAGATGGATTCGACGACGCCCTGAGTATTGGCCAGCACCTCGTTGTTCCAGAAGCGCAGAACTCGAAAGCCTTCACCCTCAAGGAAGCGGGTACGCTCGTCATCATAAGCAACTTGTTCGGCATGCTGGCTGCCATCGGCTTCGATCACGAGCCCAGCTTCTAGGCATGCAAAATCGGCAATGTAGCTGCCGAGGCGCTGCTGCCGCCGGAACTTCCAACCGTCGAGCTGCCGCCCACGCAGATGCGCCCACAACCGCTTCTCGGCCTCGGTCGAGAAGCGGCGCAGGTCACGGGCGAAGTCGATCTGGCCGAGCCGTGGGTCGCGCTTCACTCCGCCCTCCCCATCCACTCGGCGACACGCGCCAGATGGTCATGATCGCGGTAGCGGGTGGAATATTCCGGGTGGAGCTTCGCGGTGAACGGCGCATCGCCGAGCAGCATCGCCGCGCACAGGTCGTCGAGATGGCGCATCGAGGCGTCGATGAAGCTCTGCGGATCGGTCCAGTTCTGCTTCTTGAAGGTGAGCGGATCGCTGACCTTGCCGGCGATCGTGCCGCCCGACAGCCGCCAGTAGCGCAGCGCCGCCACGTCGCCGGGCTTGATCGCCGGCACATGGCCGTTCTGCGCCAGCCAGCCGAGCAGGCCGAGCTGAAGCGCATAGCCGCCCTTCAGCTGCGCGTGGCTCGGCGGCATGCCGGTCTTGTAATCGACGATCGCGAGGCTGCCCTCGGCGGCAACGTCGATGCGGTCGGCCTTGCCGGTGAGCGTGATGCCGTTCTTGAGCGCCGCCCGGCCCTTCGCCTCGGCCGCCGCCGGGCGCCAGCCTTCGGCCATCCAGTCGCGCATCGCGTCCGCCGCCCAGTCGACGGCGCGCAGCACGCGCGGCGCCCATAGCGCCTTCATCAGCGGATGGTGGTTCCATTCGCCCAGCATATGCTCGGCGAGCGCGCGCAGATGCTCGGGATC
>JAEZQR010000142.1 GCA_023413015.1 Pseudomonadota bacterium | reverse complement strand
CCGCAGCGGTCGCAAACCAGGAAGATGCAGTCGTGCAGGCAGTCCGGATGGGCATTCGCCAGATAGGCGTTCCGGCTCTCGACGCGCATCGCGACATTGGTCGCCACGAACAGGTCGAGGATGCGGTAGACGGTGTTCGCCGCCACCCGGCGCCCGAGCGTCGCGCTCGTCTTCTCGGCGATATCGTAGGCGCTGGCCGGCTGATCGAAGGCGGCGAGCGCCTCGAACACCGCGGCGCGCATGTCGGTCCACTGCTCGCCCGCGGCCGTCATCGCGGCGCGCGCGGCCGTCACCAGCTCGTCACCGTGACGGTTCACATGATCATGGTGGGCGGTGTGGACCATGGCCCGATTATGGGCCTTCCGGCCCCCGGGCTCAAGCGCTCCAGCGCAGGTTGAGGAAGTGCGCGCCGCCGAGCAGCGACACGCCGACGACGGTGTAGAAGGCCTCGGCGCTCGCCCCGTGGGCGGCAAGGAGCGCACCCGCCATGAACCCCAGCCCGAGCCCGCCGAGCGCCGCGACCAGCCAGCGGCCGTGCCGCTGGACCCCGCGCCATAGCCCGAACGCGGCGAGCGGCATCGCGATCGCGATGCCGACCATGTGGATATTGTGGCTGAAGATGAAGCCGCCGGTGGCCGACAGCACGGCGAGCAGCAGGCTGCCGGCGAGACAGTGCACAAGGCACAGCCCCGATAGTCCCAAGGCCGAGCGGTCGATCCAGCTGCTGCGATTCATGAGCGCCTTGTTATATTATCACATCACGAACGGCAAGCCGCAATCATGCGGCGTCAGCGGCATTGGATTCGACGCGGCCGGCCTCTATACGGTTCCGCCTGCCTTCCCGGAGATGCCCATGACGCAGCTTTCAGCCGCCATCCGCCGTATTCAGCCCTCGGCGACGCTCGCCGTCACCGCGAAGGCCGCCGAGCTCAAGCGACAGGGGCGCGACATCATCGGTCTCGGCGCCGGCGAGCCCGACTTCGACACGCCCGACTTCGTCAAGGAAGCCGCGATCGAGGCCATCCGGCGCGGCGAGACCAAGTACACCAACGTCGACGGCACGCCGGCGCTCAAGGAGGCGATCCGCGCCAAGTTCAAGCGCGACAACGGTCTCGACTACGGCCTCGACCAGGTCATCGCGAACGTCGGCGGCAAGCACACGATCTTCAACGCGCTCGTCGCCACGCTCAATCCCGGCGACGAGGTGGTGATTCCGGCGCCCTACTGGGTTTCCTACCCCGACATCGTCAACTTCACCGGCGCGACGCCGGTGTTCATCGAGGCCGGCATCGACACCGGCTTCAAGATCACGCCGGCGCAGCTCGATGCGGCGATCACGCCGCGCACGCGCTGGTTCATCCTCAACTCGCCGTCGAACCCGACCGGCGCGGGCTATACGGCAGACGAGATCCGGGCGATCGGCGAGGTGCTGCGGCGCCACCCGCACGTCTGGATCCTGTCCGACGACATGTACGAGCACATCGTCTACGAAGGCTTCGAGTTCGCGACCTTCGCGCAGGTCTGCCCCGATCTCTACGAACGCACGCTCACGGTGAACGGCGCCTCGAAGGCCTATGCGATGACCGGATGGCGCATCGGCTTCGCCGGGGGCCCTGCCCCGCTCATCAAGGCGATGTCGAAGCTCCAGTCGCAATCGACCTCGAACCCTTGCTCGATCGCGCAGGCCGCGGCAGCGGCCGCGCTCAACGGCCCACAGGATTTCCTAAAGGAACGCAACGCCGCTTTCCAGGCGCGGCGCGACCTCGTGGTCTCGATGCTCAACCAGGCGCCGGGCCTGCGCTGCCACCGCCCCGAAGGCGCCTTCTACGTCTACCCCGACTGCGCCGGGCTCATTGGCCGGCGGACGCCTTCCGGCGCGACGGTCGAGAACGACGAGCAGCTGGCCGGCTACTTCCTCGAAAACGAAGGTGTCGCGGTGGTGCACGGCGGCGCGTTCGGCGGCTCGCCCGCCTTCCGCATCTCCTACGCGACCTCGACCGAGGCGCTGGAGGAAGCCTGCAGGCGCATCCAGCGCGCCTGCGCCGCGCTGAAATAGGCTACATTAGATCCGACACCGCGTGGATCGCGAGGCCGACGAGGCCGCCGATCAGCGTGCCGTTGATGCGGATATATTGGAGATCGCGCCCGACGGCGTTCTCGATCCGGTCGGTGACGGTGCGCGCATCCCAGCCGCGGATCGTATCGGACACGATCCGCACCAGCTCGTCGCCATATTCGGCGACGATGCCGACGATCGCGCGGCGGGCATAGAGGTTGACCGCCGCGCGCAGCTTCGGGTCCGCCTCGAGCGCCTCGCCCAGCTGGCGTGCCGCCTCGCCAAGGCGGCCGGCGAGCGCCGCCTCGGGATCGTTCACGGCGCGCAGGATCGCCGCCTTGATGCTCGACCATAGCCCGCCGAGATATTTCCCCACCTCCGGGTTATCGAGCAGTTCGTTCTTGATGTGCTCTACGCGCTCCCGTGTCTCGGGCAGGTATCGGAGGTCGAAGGCTAAATCCTGCAGCCCCTTGGTGATGCGCCGCCGGATCGGATGACCCGGGTCGCCCGCCACCTCGTCGAGCATCGAACGGATCGCGGCGATGATCCGGTCGGCAATCGTCTCGTCGAGGTTTGCGACCCGCAACAACCACGCGCTGCGCTCGCGTACCGCATCGCGGATCATATACTCGTTGGCGTCGAGCGCGCGGCCGATCCACTGCACCACCGCATCCACCAGCGGCTCGTGCCGGTTGTCCTCGATCGCGGCCTCGACCGCCGAGCCTAAGAGCGGCGACACCTCCATCGCGCGCAGGCGCCCGGCCGCCATGTTGCGGATCAGGCCGCCGATGGCGTCGTTGTCGAGCGCTTCGAGCGTCTGCTCCAGCAGGCGCTTGAAGCCGCCGCGCGTCGGGCCGAGCCTTGACGGCGCGGCGAGCCAGCGGCCGGCGGCGGCGGCCATGTCGAACCGCTCCAACCGGCGTGCGACGATGCCCGGTATCAGGAAGTTCTGGCGCAGGAAGGTGGCGAGATTGTCGCCGATCCGATCCTTGTTGCGCGGGATGATCGCGGTGTGCGGGATCGGCAGCCCGAGCGGATGGCGGAACAGCGCGGTCACCGCGAACCAGTCGGCCAGCCCGCCCACCATCGCCGCCTCGGCGAAGGCGCGCACATAGCCGAGCCAGGGATAAAACTCGTCGTAGCGACTCGCGACGATGAAGACGGCCGCCATCACGACGAGCAGGCTCGTCGCGATGAGCTTCATGCCGCGGGCGGGATGGGACGCCAGGTCTAGCTGATCAAGCCTCACCTAGCGTCCAACTCATTCCGCCGGCTGTGGTGCCGTCCCGGCACCGGAATG
>JAEZQR010000129.1 GCA_023413015.1 Pseudomonadota bacterium | reverse complement strand
TCGTCGCTGTTGTCGACGGCGCGCAAGCCCTGCTCGCCGAGCAGCTCGGTCATGCGCTCGGAGTCATAGACGTTCATCTGGCAGCCGAACGTCTTCACGAAGAATGTCTTGGGCTTGGTCACGCGGCACTCATGATCGGAGAGGCGCCCATATAGGGCAAGCGGGTTTCCAAGAAAACCTCACGCCCCGCGCATCAGCCGGATATAGCCGTCGGTGACCTGGGCCTGGCAATGGCGCGCCAGTGCCTTGCGATCGGGGAAGTCGTCGGCGCGCACCGCCTCGTGGCAGATGATCTCCGCCTGCACCCGGCCGAGCCGCAGGAAGTCGAGCGCGTGCTCGCCGATGCCGGTCTCACCGAGCCAGACGACCTCAGACAGCCGCCGTCGCGTCACCGGCACACCGCGGATGCGCGTATAGGCAAGGCTGACCGGCTGGACCAGCGCGTCGGGTACGGCTTCGAGCGCGGCAAACAACGAGGAGTTAAACGGTAGAACCCCGATCCCACTGCCGGTCGTGCCTTCGGGGAACAGGATGACGTTGGCGCCCGCCATTAGCCGCTGGGCGATCGCGTTGCGCTGCTCGCCGGTCCGGTGCCGGCGCTCGCGGTCGACGTAGATGGTGCGCTGGAGGCTGGCGAACCAGCCGACCGGCCCCATGGCCGCAACCTCGGCCTTGGCAACGAACTCGCCGAGCAGGCGCGAGCCGAGGGTCGGTATGTCGAGCCACGACAGGTGGTTCGACACGAAAAGCACGCCCTGCCGCCGCGCCGGCTGGCCTTGCATCACGACCCGCACGCCGAGCCCGCGCAATAGCGTCCGATGGAACAGGCGCGGCAGGTGCGGCGGCGCGGCTGGCCAGGCTCGCTGGAGGAGAAGCTGGGCCGGCGCCATCGTGGCGGCGGCAACACCGACAGCGATGGCACCTTTGGCCACGCCCCATCGAGGCAATCCCGAATCTGGGTCGGAAGCGGTCAATCCTTGCGGGCGGCGTTCAGCGGCACCGCGTAGAGTTCCATCCGGTGATCGACGAGCCGATAGCCCAGCCGCTCGGCGATGCGCTGCTGCAGTTCCTCGATCTGCGGATCGTGGAATTCGACGACCTTGCCGGTTTCGAGATCGATGAGGTGATCATGGTGCTCGTCGGGCACGGTCTCGTAGCGGGAACGACCGTCGCGGAAATCATGCCGCTCGAGGATGCCGGCCTCTTCGAACAAGCGTACCGTGCGGTAGACGGTGGCGATCGAGATGTGCGGATCGATGGCGACCGAACGACGGTGCAGCTCCTCGACATCGGGATGATCCGCGGAGTCGGACAGGACACGCGCGATCACACGGCGCTGTTCGGTGATGCGGAGGCCCTTTTCGGCGCAAAGCGCCTCGAGATCGATGCGACCAGTCATGGTTCGTATGTACGGAGGCATCGCGCCGAATGCCAGAGCGTCCGGCGCGATGCCTCGGTTTGGTTCAGCGCTTGGCGCCGCGCTTCGTGCCGAGGCCGATCTTCTTCGCGAGGGTCCGGCGCTGCGCTGCATAGTTGGGCGCCACCATCGGGTAATCGGCGGGAAGATTCCACTTCGCGCGATATTCCTCAGGCGTCATATTGTAGTGCGTCATCAGGTGACGCTTGAGCATCTTGAGCTTCTTGCCGTCCTCGAGACAGACGATGTAGTCCGGCTTCACCGACGCGCGGACCGAAACGGCAGGCTCCTGCTTCGGCGCTTCGGCCTTCTTCTCGGTGCCGAGGCGCGACAGCGTCGAAAAGACGTTGTCGATGAGGTTCGGCAAGTCCGAAACCGCGACCGTATTGTTCGCAACATGCGAGGAAACGATCTCGGCGGTCAGCGTAAGCAAATCATTATGAACTGAACTTGCGTCGTCCATGTCGCATCTCCCTGCCATGCAGTAAATTTAGATTGGAATATACAGCGAATAGTCGCCGCCGTCATCGCTTGGCAAGTGTCAGGAGCAAGAAAAGATGTGGAAATGTTAGTTAAAACAAATCACGGCGCATGGTGATCGCATCGAAACGTTCGCCGGCAGCGCCCGTGTAATAATTCTGACGCCGACCAGCGGCCGTAAAATCCAAGCTTTCGTACAGACGAAGCGCAGTCTCGTTGCCGTCGCGGACCTCAAGGAACATCGTGCGGGCGCCACGCAGTCGTGCCGTCTCCATTGCGCCTTCGACGAGCAAGCGCCCGCAACCCTTGCCGCGCGCGGCCGGACGCACCGCCACCAGCATCAGCTCGGCCTCATCGAGGATGCGGCGGGTCAGCGAGAAGCCGAACGCCTCTCCATCGTTGCGCCCGAGCTGCGCCCAGGTATCGGCGATCCCCAGCGCGCCGGCGAGCTGTGCCGTCGTCCACGCCTCGCCGAACCGCGGATCGAACGCCTCGCCGATGATACGGCCGAGCAGTGGAACATCGTCGGGTGCGGCAAGCGACAGCCGAAGGCTCATGCCGGCACCTTGGCGTCGGGCGGACGGATGTAGAGCGGCTTGGCGGCGGGCTGGCGCGACGCCGCCCCGAGCCGCCGAGCATCGGCCGCGCGCGGCCACGGATGATCGAGCGACGTCAGCGAAGGGTCGACCGCGAGCAGCAACGGTGCGCCGGATCCCGCGACCGCATCATAGCCGCGGGCCGCGGCGGCCGCCGCCTCCGGCACCAGCGCCATGATGTCGCCGATCAGCCGCAGCCCGTCGCGGTGGAAACCCTGCGCATAGACTTCGCCGCGCGAGGCATCGAACGTCACGTACAGGCGTTCGAGGCCGGGCTGCGTCGCGAAGACGCCAGCCGCGACCAGCGCCGTCGACGTGCAGCCTTCGACCGGTACGCCCCATGCAAGGCCAAACGATTTGGCGGCCGCGATGCCGACGCGGATGCCGGTAAAGCTGCCCGGGCCGATATCGACGACGACGCCGTCGGCACGGTCGACCCGCGCCTCCGCCAGCAGCTCGGCGATCAGCGGGATCAGCCGCTCGGCGTGCCCGCGCGCGATGATCTCATGTCGCTCGGCAACGATGCGCTCGCCGTCGACAAGCGCCGCCGAGCAGGCGTGAAGCGCGGTTTCGATCGCGAGCCACATCAGCGGATGTCGCAGGCCTCCTCGAACGACAGGCGCGGCAGGCGCCCGAACAGCCGCTCTTCGGTTCCATGCCCGATCGAACAGAGGAAGTTCGCCTCGATCGCTGTGCCGGCGAAGAACGCCTCGTCGACCTTGGCCTTGTCGAAGCCGGACATCGGGCCGCAATCGAGACCGATGCTGCGCGCCGCCATGATCAGATAGGCGCCCTGCAGCGTCGAGTTGCGGAAAGCTGTGTCGCGGATCACGTCGGGCTTGCCCTCGAACCAGCTGCGCGCGGTCTGGTCGTGCGGGAACAGGTCGGGCAGCTTCTCGTAGAAGGCCATGTCCATGCCGACGATCACGGTGACGGGCGCGGCCAGCACCTTGGGGCGGTTGCCGTCGCTCACGCAGGCCGCCAGTTTCTCCTTCGCTTCCCGGCTCTCGCACCAGACGAAGCGCGCCGGCTGGGCATTGGCCGAAGTCGGCCCCATGCGGGCGAGATCGTAGATCGCCTGCATCTGCACGCGCGTAACCGGCGTATCCGCCCAGCTGTTATAGGTCCGTGCCTGGCGGAAGATGGTATCGAGGTCGCGGTCGGAAAGGATATGTTCGGCCATGCCTCCCCTTAGAACCTCAGCCGGCACGGCCGCAACAGGATCGGGCGCGCCTTTTGCGCAAGCATGTTGCCGGCGGGCGGTCAGACCGCCCGGACCTCGGTCACCTCGGGCACATAATATTTGAGCAGGTTCTCGATGCCGTTCTTGAGCGTGGCCGTCGAGGACGGACAGCCGGCGCAGGCACCATGCATGCGCAGGAACACCACGCCCTTGTCGAAACCACGGTAGACGATGTCGCCGCCGTCGTTCGCGACCGCCGGGCGGACGCGCGTGTCGATCAGCTCGCGAATCTGGCTGACGATGTCGGCGTCGGCCGGATCGTCGTGCAGCTCTTCCTCGTCGGCATCGATCTCGCCCGTGAACAGCGGTGCACCACTCGCGAAGTGATCGACGAGCACGCCGAGCACCTGCGGCTTCAGCGACGCCCAGTCGGCCGAACCTTCCGCCTTGGTCACCGAGACGAAGTCGCCGCCGAAGAACACGCCCTGGATGTCGCCGAGCGCGAACAGCGCGGCGGCGAGCGGCGAATCCTGCGCGCTTTCGGGATCGGGGAAATCGGCGGTGCCGTTCGCCATGACGGGGCGACCGGGAAGGAACTTCAGCGTCGCCGGATTGGGCGTGCGCTCGGTTTCGATGAACATGGAATGCCTCGCGTGCGTCTGACTGCCGATGTGGCGTGCAGGCGGGCGGAGATCAAGCCGCCGCTTGCCCTGGGCCTATGCAACGCGACCGGGGCAGGCGAGCTGCGCGACCGCCTCGGCCGTCACGCCGCCGGGAACGATGACGACGGGACAGGGAAGCTGCCCGGCCGTTTCGCCGGAGAAGAAGGCGACGAGCGGTCCCGGCGCGCCCTTGGCCGCGGCGCCGAGGACGAGCGTGTGGATCGTCATGTCGCCGCTCAGCGCCTTGAGCACCTCGTCCGCCGGCTTGCCCGTCCGCACCTCCATCGACGGGCGCAGGCCGGTCTCGGCGACCACCTGCTCGGCAACCTCGGCCAGAAGCGCCTCGGCCTTCTCCTGCGCCTCGGCCTCCATCACATTCTGGACGCCGCCCCACTGGATGAAGTCCGTCGGCGGGATGACATGCAGCAGCAGGAGCTGGCCGCCGGTCTTCCTCGCGCGGCGGGCGGCGAAGCGCAGCGCCACGCGACTCTCCAGCGTGTCGTCGACGACGACGAGATAATTGCGGGCCGGCTCGCTCATCCCGCCAGCCTAGCGCGGCCGGGGGCGACGGCAAAGCCTTACGAGCGCTTGGCTTCGAGCGGCACGTTCACCCTTACCCGCTCGCCCGAGTGGCCAGGAAAATTGGTGAACAGCGCCTGGACCAGCCTCGGCACCAGCTTCGTCAGGTCGTCCGAGCGGGTCGTCGCCTCGGCACGTCCTTCGAAGACGTTGTCGTTGGTGCCGGTACGCTTGATCTCCATGTCCACGAAGCTTCGGTACACCGTGTAGGAGTAGACCTCCGGATAGTCGAAGGGGCTGCCCCAGAACGGATCGTAGAAACCCCAGCGATAGGGGAACCCGAAGCGCGAATAGGGGAAATAAGCGGGGTAGCCGAAGTAGCCGAAGCCGCGGCCATAGTAGGGGCCGAAACCGGGGCCGAAGCCCGGACGGGTCGCGAGCTTCTCGCGGCCGTTCGACACGCCGTAGTCAAGCCCGACCACGAGCGTCGCCGCCTGCTGAGTGGCAGCCGGCTGGTAGCCCTGCGCGACCAGCTGGCCGCGAACGAGGTTGGCGTAGGTGGCGAACTCCAGGCTGCCGGCCTTCGCCGGATCCTTGGCTTCGATGGCAAAGGTCTGGCCCGCTGGCGCGGGCATCTGCTGGAAGCGGGCAACCTGCGCCGGGAACGTCGAGGCGCAGGCCGCGAGCAGCGTCAGCAGGACGATGGGAATGAGGCGAACGGCGCGCATGACGCACACACCTTGGCTAGGGTTCTTGTTCGGACCGATACTAGTTTAAAGCAACTGAACAGGTCGTGAACAATCCTTCGTCAACGGCTTAGAAACCCAACGGTTTCATATACCTCCGCGAGAAAGGGGTCGGCGATCGCCGCAGCGCGCTCGGCCCCTTGCACGAGTACCGCATCGAGATGCGAGACATCCTGCCGAAGCTCGTTGAAGCGCTGCGTGATTGGCGCCAGCTTCGCGACCGTCAGATCGGCGAGCGCCGGCTTGAACGCGCCGAAGCCTTTGCCCTCGAACTGCGCGAGCACGTCGGCCTCCTCCATGTCGGCGAGCGCCGCGTAAATCGCGACGAGGTTCTGCGCCTCGGGGCGTCCCTCCAACAACTTCGGATCGCCCGGCAGCAGCTCGGGATCGGTCTTCGCCTTCTTGATCTTGCTCGCGATCGCATCGGCATCGTCGGTCAGGTTGATGCGGCTCATATCCGACGGGTCCGACTTCGACATCTTCGCGGTGCCGTCGCGCAACGACATGATGCGTGCCGCGCGGCTGAGGATATAGGGCTCCGGCAGCGGGAAGAGCTCGACGCCGTAATCGTTGTTGAACTTCTGCGCGACGTCGCGCGCGAGCTCGAGATGCTGCTTCTGGTCCTCGCCGACCGGCACGTGGCTGGCCCGGTAGAGCAGCACGTCGGCCGCCTGCAGCACGGGATAGGCGAACAGGCCGATGCTTGCGCCCTCGCGGTCCTTGCCCGACTTCTCCTTGAACTGCGTCATGCGGTTGAGCCAGCCGATGCGCGCGGTGCAGTTCAGCACCCAGGCGAGCTCGGCATGCGCGCGCACCAGGCTCTGCGGGAACAGGATCGAGCGCGCCGGGTCGATCCCGGCCGCCAGCAGCGCCGCCGCCATGTTGCGGATGTTCGCGCGCAGCTCGGCCGGCTCGTTCCACACGGTGATCGCGTGGAGGTCGGCAAGGAAGAACAGGCATTCGCCGTCATCCTGCATCCGCACCCAGTTGCGGATGGCACCGAGATAGTTGCCGAGGTGCAGGTTGCCGGTGGGCTGAATGCCCGAGACGACGCGTTTCATCTTCACTTCCTCAAGCCGCTCGGCGGCGGCGCAGTTGCTGGAGCATGGCGCGGTCGAAGGCGCCGGTCAGCCATGCCAGGCCGAAATAGACGACCAAGCCGCTGGCGACCAGCGCGCCGATGCCGATCAGCCGGTCGCCGGTCGATCCGACGAAACGGTCGGCGAGCAGGCCGCGCAACCAGATCAGCAGCGCCGCCATGAGCGCGGCGCACAGCAGCTGGCGCGCGAGACGCCACCACAGGGCGCGCGGCGCGCGGAAGTGGCCGCGCGCGCGCAGCACGCCGTAGAGCATGGCGCAGTTGAGCCAGGACACGGTGGCGCCGGCCGCCGCCAGTCCGACGATGCCGAAGTCGAGCGCAAAGATGAACAGGAAGTTCAGCGCCACGTTCGCGACGAGTACGATCGTGGCGATCTTGACCGGTGTCTTAGTGTCCTTACGCGCGAAGAAGCCAGGGGTAAGCACCTTCACCAGCACGTAGGCGGGCAGGCCGGAGACCAGCGCTCCGAGCACCGCAGCCGTCACCTGCGCGTCCGCCAGCGTGAACTTGCCGCCGAGGTAGAAGGCAGTGACCAGCGGCTCGGCGCAGATCGCGAGCGCGAAGGCGGCAGGCAGCGTCAGCAGCATCGCCAGCTCGATCGCCGTCGACTGCACCTCGGTCGCGCGCTCCCCGTCGCCGGCGCCGATGAAGCGCGACAGCGTCGGCAGGATCGCGGTGCCGAGCGCGATCCCGATCACGCCGAGCGGCAGCTGGTTCAGCCGGTCGGCGAAGTTGAGATACGACATCGACCCCTGCGGCAGCGAGGTCGCGAAGAAGGTGTCGATGAAGATGCTGATCTGATAGATGCCCGCGCCGAAGGTGGCAGGCAGGATGATCCGGCCCATCTCCTTGACGTCGGGCGTCAGCCGCGGGCGGCGCAGCCGCAGGTCGAAGCCCGCACGCTTGACCGCCCACAGCAGCCAGATGAACTGCACCAGCCCGGACGCCGAGATCGACACCGCCGCGCACACCGCGACGATGTGATCGTCGCCGCTGTCGCCGCGCAGATAGTCGCCGACCAGGAGGCCGACGACCAGCGTCAGGTTGAACAGGATCGGCGCCGCGGCGCCGGCGGCGAATCGCGACATCGAGTTGAGGATGCCGGTCAGCAGCGACACCAGGCTGATGAGCAGCAGATAGGGAAAGGCGAGCCGCGTCAGCTCGACGGTCAGCTCGAACTTGCCGGGCACGCTCCGGAAGCCGCTGGCGAGCGCATAGACCACCCACGGCATGATGAACTGGAACAGCGCCGTGAACAGCAGCAGCACGACGAGGAACAGCGAGAGCACTTCGGACGAGAAGCGTTTCGCTGCCGCCTCGCCGCCGGGTCCGTGCAGCTTGCGGCTGAACATCGGCACATAGGCGGCCGAGAAGGCGCCTTCGGCGAACAGCCGTCGGAACAGGTTGGGCAGCCGCTGCGCGACGAGGAAGGCATCGGCGGCAAGCCCGGCGCCGAGGATGCGCGCGAGCAACATGTCGCGCGCGAAGCCGGCGAAGCGGCTGACGAGCGTCAGCCCGGCGATGACGCCGGTCGCCTTCACGAGGCCACCAGCGACCCCACCCTTGTCCTGCTTGGCGTCAGCCACCCGATCCCCCGCTCCGATGATCGGCGACACTAGCTATTTCCGTCGTCGCCGCGAAGGCTGCGACAACGAGGACAGCAGATTAGGCCTGCCCCTCGACCGGCATGCCCTCACCCATCGCCGCCTGACGCTGCGCCATGTAGAGCGCGGCGAAGTCGATCGGCTCGAGGAGGAGCGGCGGGAAGCCGCCGTCGCGGGTGGCGTCGGCGATGATGCGGCGCGCGAACGGGAACAGGATGCGCGGCGCCTCGACGATCAGGAAGGGCTCGAGCGCTTCCTCAGGCACGTTGCGCAGACCGAACAGGCCGCCGTAGAGCAGATCGACGATGAAGCTCGTCTGATCCTCGGACTTGGCGCTCGCCTCGATCTTGAGGTCGACCTCGAACATATCCTCGCCGGCGCGGCGCGCCTGGACGTTCACATTGATTTCGATCTGCGGCTGCCCCTGCATCTGGAACGAGCGCGGCGCGTTCGGGTTCTCGAACGACAGGTCCTTCACATATTGCGCGAGGATGCCGACCTGCGGCTGGGTGTCGGCGCCGTTGGCGGCCGGGGTTTCTGGGGTGCCGGTATCGGTGTCGGCCATGATGTTCGTCCTGTCGAAAGAGCTGTAAAAGTCGGCGTGTGCGCTAGCAGGCGCGCCTTGTGGAAGCAAGCGCACGCCTTGCGCGTTGTGCATCTGCGCCTATCTGTGGCGAAAGGGCACAACGGTCGTTAAGATCGGCCGACGAAGGCCTGGAACTGAGGAAGCGAACAATATCATGTCGGACAGCAGCTGGTGGATCGAGATCGTCTTCCTCGCCATGCTCGCGGGCTTCATCGCGCTGCGGCTGGTGAGCGTGCTCGGCCGCCGCACGGGCCATGAGAACCCGACACCGACCGCCTATCGCGGCGGCGCTCCCGAGGTGTCGCCGCCGCAGGCGCCGGCGCCCGGCATGCGGGGACCGGTGGTGCTCGACATGCCCGCCGACCTCGACCCCAAGCTCCATGAGCCGCTGCAGGCGATCGCCGATGCCGACGTGAGCTTCGAGCCCGGCCGCTTCGTCGAGGGCGCCAAGGCCGCCTACCGGATGATCCTTGAGGCCTTCTGGAAGGGTGACGCCGCCACCCTGAACGACCTCGTCGCCGACGACGTGCTGACCGACTTCAAGCGCGCGATCGCCGCGCGCGAGGAGCAGGGGCTGACGCTCGACAATCGGCTGGTGCGCATTGATCGCGCGCAGATCGTCGGCGCGCGACTTTCCGCGATGATGGCCGAGGTAACGGTTCGCTTCGACGCCGACCTCGTCGCCGTCACCCGCGACGCGCAGGGCAATCTCGTCGCCGGCTCGACCTCGGATGCCATCCAGACGCACGACGTCTGGACCTTCAGCCGCCATCTCGGCTCGTCCGATCCGAACTGGCTGCTGATCGAGACCGACGAGGAATAACCTCGCATACCCGTGACGTAGGCGCCGCATTGTGCTTAACGCGGCCTTATGCGCCGTCTACTCCCGCTCCTCGCCCTTACCGCCCTGGCCGCTTGCGCCACACCGCGCGTCGCGCCACCGAACGAAACGGCGGCCCCGCCGCCACCGACCCAGGTTCAGCCGCCGGCACCTCCCGCGGCCGAGACGGCGGCGCAGCTCGGCGTGAGCGCCGCGCCCGCGCTGAGCAGCCTCGCCGGATGGGCGGAAGCCGACCTGAAGCCGAGCCTCGATGCCTTCCGCAAGTCCTGCCGTGCCGTGACGCGACGCACCGACGCCAGCGGCCTGACGCAAGCGGCGGACTGGAACGAGGCCTGCACGGCGGCGACGACCGCGACCGATCCGCGCACTTTCTTCGAGACCTACTTCACGCCCGTGACGGTCGGCGCCGGCACCGGGCTCAACACGGGCTATTTCGAGCCCGAGCTTGTCGGCTCTCGCGTGCCGTCCGCCGCTTATCCGGTGCCAATCTACAGGAAGCCGTCCGATCTTATCGAAGTCGATCTCGGGCTGTTCTCGGACAGCCTCAAGGGTCGCCGCATTCGCGGGCGCGTCGACGGCAGCGCGCTGGTGCCCTATTTCGACCGCGGGCAGATCGAGGACGGCGCGCTTGCCGGCAAGGGGCTCGAGATCGGCTATGCCGCCGACCCCTATGAGCTGTTCTTCCTGCACATCCAGGGCTCAGGACGACTGCGGCTGCCCGATGGCTCGATCATGCGCATCGGCTACGATGGGCAGAACGGCCGCGATTATGTCGGCATCGGCAAGGTGCTGCGCGATCGCAACATCTTGCCGCCCGGCGGCGCGTCGATGGATGGCATCCTCGCCTGGCTGCGCGCCAATCCGGAACAGGGCCGCGCGCTGATGCGCGAGAACAAGAGCTACATCTTCTTCAAACAGCTGACCGGCGAAGGTCCACTCGGAGCGCTCAACATCGCGCTGACGCCCGAATATTCGGTCGCGGCCGATCCCAAGTTCGTGCCGCTGGGCGCGCCGCTGTGGCTCGACACTTCGATCCCCGAACCGAAGACGATCACGAGTCCCGCCGTTTCCCCGGCCGGGCAGGCCGGCCCGGCAACCGGCTACACCATGACGCCCTTCCGCCGCCTGATGGTAGCGCAGGACACCGGCGGCGCGATCAAGGGTGCCAACCGCTTCGATCTGTTCTGGGGTCCCGGCGAGCGGGCGCGGAAAGTGGCCGGCGGCCTGTCGAGCCAAGGTCGCGCGACGCTGCTGCTGCCCAAGGCGGCCGCGGCACGGCTGCTGAGCGGTGGCTCGCAAGCTCGGCCCTGAGGAAGAGGCGGTCTGGTCGCGCGTCGCCGCAACCGTCCGCCCCCTCAAGGGTCGACCGCGCGTCAAGCCGGCGCCGGCACCGAAGTCGATCATATCCGCTACGCCGGCACCCGAGCCGCCCAGGGTCTCTCGCCAAGCGCTGAAGGCGCCGGTCGATGCGTCGACGCTCGATGGTGGCTGGGATCGGCGACTGCGCGGCGGCCGGCTGATCCCCGACCGCAGCATCGACCTGCACGGGTACAGCCGCGACCAAGCCTATGCGCTGCTCGCCCGCGCCATCGAGGATGCCTCGCTCGCCGAACAGCGCGTGCTGCTGGTGGTGACCGGCAAGGGGGCACGGGGCGACGACCAGGCCGAGCGCCCGCGCGGCGTCATCCGCGCGAGCCTGCCGCACTGGCTGGAGACGCCGGCGCTCCGTCCTTACGTCGCCGCGCTTCGTCCGGCCCATCCGCGTCACGGCGGCGGCGGCGCCTTCTATATCATCCTTCGCCGTCGTCGATGACGTTCGTGGATGGTGGAAGGGGTTTGGCAGAAAGCCGCTGGCAGCTTCTCGAAGGGACGTGCGACCCTTACGGGCACTAAACAAACCATGAGGGACCTTCGATGAAAAGCTTCCGCTGCCTCGCCGCCGCTGCGCTGCTGGCCTCGCTGCCGCTGACTGCCGTCGCCGCCGCACCCGCCAAGGTCGCCGCAGCAGTCGCTGCTACCCAGCGCCCCGAGGACGCGCGCAAGCTCGACGAAAGCCGCAAGCCGGCTGAGGTGCTCGGCTTCCTCGGTCTCAAGAGCGGCGACCGCGCGCTCGATGTGATGGCGGGCAACGGCTATTATAGCGAGATCATGGCCAAGGCCGTCGGACCGAAGGGCGCGGTGGTCGCGCTCGAACCGCCGGTGTTCCTCGACGACAAGGGCCAGGCGGCGTGGGCCGAGCTGCGGTCCCGCGCCCCGAACGTCTCGCTGCTGGCGCAGATGCCGGGCACGATGACGCTGGCCCCCAACAGCTTCGACTTCGCAATGCTGCACCTCGTCTATCACGACTTCTACTGGGAGAGCGACAAGTTCAAGTTCCCCCGGATGGACCCCGATGCGGCACTCAGGAAGCTCTATGCGGCGATGAAGCCGGGCGGCGTGATCGGCGTGATCGACCATGTGGCGAAGCCGGGCGATACGCGCGAGACTGCCGACAAGCTGCACCGCATCGACCCCGCAACGATCAAGGCCGACTTCGCCCGCGCCGGCTTCGTGCTCGACGGCGAGAGCGACGTGCTGCGGGTGCCGTCGGACGACGTCTCGAAGCTGGTGTTCGACCCGGCGGTGCGCGGCAAGACCGACCGCGTCGTCTACCGGTTCAGGAAACCGGCATGAGGTACGCCGCGATCGCCGGCCTGATCCTGCTCCACGGCTGCGCGCCGACGGTGGCGGGTGACGGCCGGATCGAACAGGGCGCGGCAGCCTGCGATGCGACCAAGGCGCAGTTCGCGGTCGGTCAGAGCTACAGCGGGGCTCTGGCCGGCCGCGCACGGCAGGCGGCGGGTGCGAAGATCGTCCGACGCCTCGTGCCCGGCCAGGTCGTCACCATGGAGTTCAGCCCCGAACGGCTGAACCTCGAAACCGACGACAAGGGTATCGTGATCGCCGCCCGCTGCGGCTGAACTATAGCTTCAGATGATCGAGGAGCGCGCGCCGTGCCGCGCGCGCTTCGCGCCACAGGTCCGGATTGCCGAGATCGTTCGGCCCGATCTGCTCGGGCCAATGCGCCTCCACGATCCGGTAGAGCGCCTCCCACTTCGCCGCGTCGAGCAGGAAGCGCGGGTCGATCGCCGCCCTGGCGGCTTCGTCGACTACCACGCGCAACCGCAGGCATGCCGGGCCGCCACCGTTGCGCATCGACTCGCGCACGTCGATGACGTGCAGCGCGCGGATCGGGCCGTTGCCGGCCACCAGCGTCTGGAGATAGTGCCAGACGTTCGCGTTCTCGCGCGCCTCCTGCGGCAGGATCAGCGCCATGCCGCCAGCCGGCAGCGTCACCAGCTGCGAGTTGAACAGGTAGGAGCTGATCGCATCACCGAGGCTCACCTGCTCGGCCGGCACCTCGATGATCGTCGCACCGGCCACGTTCGCGGTGATAAATTCGAACAGCGGCGCCTTGTCCTCGAACGCTTGGGCATGCGCGAACATCACCGTCTCGTTGGCGACCGCGACGACATCATTGTGGAAGGCGCCCGCCTGGATCGCGGCATCCGACTGGGCGGCGAAGAAGGTACGGGCGGGATCGAGCCCATTGAGGCGGGCAACCGCCTCGCTGGCATAGCGGCTCTGGCGAGCCGGATAGCCGTCGCGCTGATCCCGGCCATAGACGAAGATCTCGATTCCCGCGGCGCCGTGATGCGGTCCCATGCGCATATGGTTGGCCGCTCCCTCGTCGCCGAGGCGGTGCGGCACCGGCGCGTGCACCGCGAAATGGCGGTCGTCGCCGAAGATCAGGCGAAGCTGCTGCTCGGTCTGCTCCCACTCGAGCGTGCGGTGGAGCATCGACGACAGGTTGGCGACCGTCAGGTGGCAGCGACCGTCGCGCGTGTCGGGCGCGGGCGAGACGGTGGCAGCGTTCGCCGTCCACATGGCCGAGGCCGACGAGGCATTGCGCAACAGGACCGGATCCTCGGCCCAGGCGGCGGCGAGCACCGCCTCGTCATCGCCGTCGAAGCCGAGCCGGCGCAGCCAGCCCACATTCGGTCGGTCGTGCGGTAGGAAGAAACCCTGGGTAAGCCCCAGGTCCATCAGGGCGCGCATCTTGGCGAGCCCCTGCAGCGCCGCGGCGCGCGGCCGCGAGGCGGCGCCGGCGTTGAGACGGCTCGCGACGTTGCCGAGCGAGAGGCCGCCGTAATTGTGCGTCGGCCCGATTAAGCCATCGAAGTTGATCTCGGTGAAGGTCATTGCTCGACGGCGCGTAAACCTGTCGCGATGCCGCCACTCGGGCGGTCGGCCTCGAGGCTAGCGACCGGGAAGGCGCAATAGTCGGCGGCGTAATAGGCGCTGGGCCGATGATTGCCCGACAGGCCGACGCCGCCGAACGGCGCGTTCGAGGCCGCGCCGTTGGTGGGGCGGTTCCAGTTGACGACCCCCGCCCGCGTGCCGGCCCAGAAGCGATCGTAGAGCGCCGGGTCGCCGCCGATCAGCCCGGCGGACAAGCCGAAGCGGGTGTTGTTGGCCTCGGCTAGCGCGGCCTCGAAATCGGGCACGCGAATCACCTGGAGTACCGGCCCGAACAACTCCTCGTCGGGCCGCTCGGTGGCGGTGGTCACGTCGATCAGCGCCGGCGTCAGGAACGGACGATCGGCGACGAGGCGCTCGAGCGGACGGATCACCGAGGCGCCGGTCGCCGCAAGACCCGCCGCTGCCTTGATCAGCCGATCGGCCGAGCGGTTGTCGATCACCGGCCCCATGAACGGCTGCGGCTCGTCGAACGGCGCGCCGATGATGATGCGGTCGATCAGCTCGACGATGTGCGCGATCATCTCGACCGCGCGATTGTCCCGCAAGATCAGGCGGCGTGCGCAGGTACAGCGCTGGCCGGCCGACAGATAGGCCGACTGCGCGATCAGCGCGGCGGTGGCCGGCAAGTCACCCTCGGACACGTCCCATACGATCAGCGGGTTGTTGCCGCCCATCTCGAGCGCGAGGATCTTGGACGGCGTGTCGGCGAACTGGCGGTGGAGCGCCAGACCGGTCTGGGGCGAGCCGGTGAACAGCAGCCCGTCGATGCCCGGATGCCCGGCGAGCGCCCGGCCCGTGTCGCCCGCGCCCTGCACGAGGTTGATCACGCCGTCCGGCAGCCCCGCCTCGCGCCAGCAGTCCACCATGAACTCGGCGACCGCCGGCGTCAGCTCGGACGGCTTGAACACCACCGTGTTGCCGGCGATGAGCGCCGGCACGATGTGTCCGTTCGGCAGGTGCGCCGGGAAATTATAGGGGCCGAGGACCGCCAGCACGCCGTGCGGCTTGTGGCGCAGCACCTGCCGCACGCCGGCCGCCTCGCCCTCGCGCACACCGGTGCGCTCTGCGTGCGCGGTGATCGAGATGTCGACCTTGGCGATGACCGACTGTACCTCGGTCTTCGTCTCCCACAGCGGCTTGCCGGTTTCGCGCGCGATCAGCGCCGCGAAGTCGTCGGCGCGGGTACGCACCACGTCCTGATAGGCGCGCAGCAGCACCAGCCGTTCGTCGAGCGGCCGCCGGGCCCAATCCGGGAAGGCATGCCGCGCCGCCGCAACCGCCGCATCGACCGCCCCCGCGTCCGCAATCGGGCCGCGCCAGATCTCCTGATTGGTGCAGGGGTCGATCGAGACGAGTTCAGGCTGGGACATGACGCACTTCCTGTCCGGGGGTGAGACCGTGGATCTCGGCGTCCGCTGCGGTCACGACAAGGCCGTTGCCCGACAGGTCGGCCTCGCCGAACCAGGCGCGGAAGTCGTCGAGCCGCCCGCGCGCGAGCAGCCGCCGCGCGAAGGTCGAGGCATCGTCGGCAATGCTCGCGACCGCGTCGACGCGGCTCTCGCGCAGCGTGCGGATATGATCGGTGCGACAGCAGACGGTCGGGCCGCCGTCGAAGATATCGATATAGCCGTCGAAGTTGAACCCTTCGCTCTCGAGCATCTTCATCGCCGGAATGCCGGTGTCGTGCGGCTTGCCGATCACGGCGCGCGATGCCTCGGGCAGCATCGAGACGTAGATCGGGTGCTTGGGCATCAGGTCGGCGATAAACTGGTTGCCGTGGAGCGAATTGAAGCGGTCGGCCTCCTGGAACGGCATGCCGAAGAACAGCCGGCCGAGCCCGTCCCAGAAGGGCGAACCGCCATCGGGCGCCAGCCAGCCGCGCAGCTCGGCGAGCACTCGGTCGCCGAAGCGTTCGCGATGCTGCGCCAGAAACAGGTAGCGGCTGCGCGCAAGCAGCCGGCCCAGTCCGCCGGTACGCAGTTCGGGGTGCAAGAACAGCCCGCCAACCTCGGAGGCGCCGTCATAATCGTTGGTGAGGTAGAGTACCTTCTCGACGAATGTGCGCTTCAGCTCGCGCGAGGTCTGCGTCACCTGCCCGATCTTGTAGCTGTAGAACGGCCATTCGACGCCGACGCGACTGAACAGGCAGGCGGTGCCGCCGATGCGCCCCGTCCTCGCTTCCTCGAGGAAGAGCATGTAGAGCTCGTTGTCGGGCGCCTGCACGTCCTTGGCGAAGGATTCGACCGACCAGGCGATGCGGCGCGCGAGCGCGTCGCGGTCGGGCGGCAGGTTGGTGAAGCCGCCGCCGGTCATCTTCGCGAGTTCGAGAAGCGCGTCGAGATCAGCCTCGCGCGCCGGCCGGATGAACCAGCTCATGACAGGCGCCCCTCTCCGGCGTCGTCTGATACGGACGGCAACCGTCCCTGCGCCAAGCGCATCAGGATCAAGGCCGACAGCTTGGCGCGCTCGAGGAGGCTGTCGGCGAGCATGAACTCGTCCGACGAGTGGATGCTGCCGCCGCGCACGCCGAGCGTATCGACCACCGGTAGCCCCTGCGCGGCGAGATTGTTGCCGTCGCACACGCCGCCGGTATCGCGCCACCCGACTGGCAGGCCGAGATCGGCGCCGCAGTCGCGCACCAGTTCGAACAGGCGGAGCTGGTTCTCGTCCATCGGCTTGGGCGGGCGGGCGAAGGTGCCGTGGAGCTCGATGCTCACCTCATGAAGTGACTTCACCCCATGGATCGCCTCGGCGATCGCCTGCTCGGCCGCGCGCTGGTCGGTAAGCGTCGAGGGGCGCATGTTGAAGCGCAGGATCGCGAGGTCGGGCACGATGTTGTTCGGCCCGCCGCCGTCGATCTTCGCCGGATTGACCGACAGCCCGTCGCGCGCGAGCACCGCGAACCGCATCGCGAGATCGGACGCCGCGACAATCGCGTTGCGCCCCTTCTCCGGCTCGCGTCCGGCGTGCGCGGCGCGGCCGCGGATCACCGCCGAGAAGTTGCCGCTGCCCTTGCGGGCACCAGCGAGCGTCCCGTCGGGCAGCGCCGGCTCGTAGGTCAGCCCCACCTCGCAGCGCTGCGCGGCTTCGGCAAGCAGTGGCGCCGAGCCCAGCGACGACACCTCCTCGTCGCTGTTGATCACCACTTCCCACGCCAGGTGCCGCGCGAACGGCGACACCTCAAAGGCCTCAAGCGCGGCCAGCATCACCGCGATGCCACCTTTCATGTCGGCGGTGCCGGGGCCATTCAGCCGGTTGTCGTCGAGCCAGGTGAGCGACTGGAACGGATGATCGGCGGCGAACACCGTATCCATGTGCCCGGTGAGCAGCACGCGCGTCATCGCCTCGCCGTCGCGAACGACATGCAGGTTGCGGCCATGCGGCAGCGGCTGCGCCTTGCCGCTTGCGTCGGGCGCCTCGACCGGCGCCGGCTCGCGCAGGCTGACCGTGCCGAGCGGCGCGAAGGCGCCCGCTAGTTCGTCCGCCATGCGCGCGAGGCCGGCGAGATTGCGGCTTCCCGAGTTGATTGCCGCCCACGCCTCAACGTGCGCGAGCATTGCGTCGCGCTTGCCATCGAGCGTGCTCAGCACCTCGCGCTCTTGAGAGGACAGGCCGGGCATGGAAGGCTTCTAGCCGTATGAAGGGCGTTACGACAACCGCCGGCCCGGCGCGATCTCCTGCGGGTCGGTCTTGAGCGCGATCAGCGCGGGCGTGCCCGCGGCGCGTGCTGCTTCGAACGCCGCCGGGAAATCCTCCGTCCGCTCGACGGTCGCGCCGAACGCGCCGAAGCTGCGGGCAAAGGCGGCGAAGTCGGGATTGGTGAGCGCGGTGCCGGACTGGCGGCCGGGGAAATCGCGCGCCTGGTGCATGCGGATCGTGCCGTACTGCCCGTTGTCGACGACGAGCACGATCACGTTCGCGCCATAACGCGCGGCGGTCGCCAGCTCCTGCCCCGACATCAGGAAGTCGCCGTCGCCCGCGACGATCACCACCTCGCGCTCAGGGTGCAGGATCTTGGCGGCGATGCCCGCCGGCACGCCATAGCCCATTGCGCCCGACGTCGGCGCGAGCTGCGTGTGCAGGCGGCGGTGCTGATGAAAACGGTGCAGCCACGCCGCGAAGTTGCCGGCGCCGTTGGCGAAGATCGCGTCCGCCCCGACGACCGAGTCCACATGCGCAATCACCCCGGCCATGTTGACGCCGGCCTGCACGGCCGTCGGCGCCACCCATGCTTCGTAATCGGCACGGGCGGCCTCCGCCCAGCCGGCCCAGCGCGAGGCATCGACCATGAAGCCGAGCTCAGCGAGCGCAGCGGTCGCCAACCGAACCGATGACTGGATGGCGAGCGTAGGATGGGCAACGGCGCCCAGCGTATCGCCGTCGGGATGGATATGGACGAGCTTCTGCGTCGGCGTCGGCACGGCGGGCAGCGTGTAGCCTTGGCTCGTCACCTCGCCCAACCGGGTGCCGAGCGCAATAATGAGGTCGGCCGACTTCACCCGTTCGACCAGCTTGGGATTGGCGCCCAGTCCCAGCTCGCCGACATATTTCGGGTGGGCGTTGTCGAAGCGGTCCTTGCGCCGCCACGCGGTCACGACCGGAATTTGCGCATCCTCGGCAAAGTGGGCGATGTTCGACACTGCCTCGTCCGACCAGCCAAAGCCACCAAGCCACAGGATCGGCCGCTCGGCCTCTTGAAGCAGGTTGGCGAGCTTGGCGATCGCGCTGGCATCGGGCGACGGTTCGGCGGCGGCGATCGGTGCCGCGACCGCTTCGGTCGCCTCCTCGGCCAGCACGTCCTCGGGCAGTACCACCACGACCGGGCCGGGGCGGCCGGAGACGGCGGTGGCGTAGGCGCTCGCCACCAGCTCGGCTGCGCGATCAGGGCGATCGATCACCACTACGCGCTTGGCGACATGGGCGAACATCAGCCGGTAGTCGATTTCCTGGAATGCCTCTCGCTGCAGCATGTCGGTGCCGACTTGGCCGACGAACAGCAGCATCGGCGTCGAATCCTGCCGCGCGGTGTGGACGCCGATCGCAGCATGGGTCGCACCGGGGCCACGCGTTACCATCGCGATGCCGGGGCGGCCGGTCAGCTTGCCATAGGCTTCCGCCATGTTGGCGGCGGCGGCCTCGTGCCGGCAGGTGACGAGCTTGAGCCCGTCCTGCACGTCATAGAGGGCGTCGAGCACCGGCAGGTAGCTCTCGCCCGGCACGGCGAAGGCGTGGGTAATTCCCTGGGCGACCAGGGTATCGACGATCGTTCTGGCGACGGATGGCATCCGCCGGTGGTGGCCGGGCGCTCGCCGCCTGTCAACACCGGGGCGTGCTTCCGGCGAACGGACCTAGCTGCTCTTCTTCGGCTTGGCGGGTTCGGCCGGCGGCGGAACCTCGACGAGCGAGCGGAGCGGGTAGCGCCGTCCTTCGACGATGATGCTGGAGTAGCGGTCGAAGGTGTCGCCGGGGGACGTCTCGAAGCCGATGGTCTCGACGGCCTTCAGGTTGAAGGCCGGCGCGAACAACTCGGCCTTGTACCAGTGCTTGCCTTGCCCCTGGATCAGCAGCGTATCGCGATCGACTGCGCGCCAGTTGTAGATGCCGCCATGGTTGGCGAAGGCGATCCGCGCTTCCTTTGGCTCCTTCGGTGTTTCCGCCGCGACGGCAGGAACAGCGACCGTTAGCGCTACTGCGGCCGCCAAGACCTTGGAAAGGCTCGTCATGCGGTTTGCTCCCGGTTCGGTTGTTAGAACCGGATAATAGGATGATTCCCGCTGAATTACGACTGAACCTCAGTCGTGGTCGAGGTCGCGTGCCACCTGCGGGGAGCGCAGGATGGCATCAATGCGGGTGGCCTCGTCGAAGCTCTCGTCGAGCCGGAAGTGGAGGTCGGCGGCATATTTGGTGTTCACCCGCCGCGCCACCTCGCCCTTGAGGTAACGGACGTTGCGCTTCAGCGCCGCGATCACCGCGTCGGCTTCCTCGCCCTTCGTGCCCAATGGCTGGATGAAGGCGGTCGCGTGCCGCAGATCGGGCGACACGCGCACCTCGGTCACGCTGACGATGTGCCTCTCCAGCACCTCATCGCGCACCTCACCGCGCGACAGCACGTCGGCAAGCGCGTGCCGCATCTGCTCGCCGACCCGGAGGAGGCGAACCGACTTGCCGTGCTCGTCACGTTGCTGGCGCATAGGAGTGGCCGGGCGGCACCCTTAGAGGGTGCGCGCCCGCTCCTCGACCTCGAAGGTCTCGATGACGTCGCCGATCTTGATGTCCATGTTGCCCTCGAGAACCACGCCGCACTCGAGACCCGCACGCACTTCGTTGACGTCGTCCTTGAAGCGACGGATCGAAGCGATGCCGCCGGTCCAGATGACCACATCGTCGCGCATGACGCGGGCGCGCAGGTTGCGACGGATGATGCCCTCGACCACCCGCAGACCGGCAGCCTTGCCCTTGCCGGCCGGGAACACCTCGAGCACGTTGGCGCGGCCGACGACGTTCTCGATACGCTCCGGCGACAGCTTGCCGGCCATCGCGCCCTTCACCTCGTCGAGCAGCTCGTAGATGACGTCGTAGTATTGGAACTCGACGCCGTCGCGCTGCGCGATCTCGCGGGCCTTGGCATTGGCGCGGACGCCGAAGCCGATGATCGGCGCGCCGCTCGCCTTGGCGAGCGTCACGTCGGACTCGGTGATCGCACCGACGCCCGAGTGCAGGATGCGCACCTTGATCTCGTCGGTCGACAGCTTGTTGAGGCTGCCCACGATCGCTTCGACCGAGCCCTGGACATCGGCCTTGATGACCACCGGATACTCGACCGCCTTGTTGGCCTTGAGCGCCGAGAACATGTTCTCGAGGCTCGACGGTGCCTGGGTGGTGCGCTTGCGTTGCGCCACGCCTTGGCGATAGGCCGCGACCTCGCGGGCACGCGCCTCGTTCTCGACGACCGACAGCGGGTCGCCCGCCATCGGCGTGCCGTTGAGACCCAGCACTTCGACAGGCACCGCCGGTCCGGCGGTCTTGACCTGTCGGCCCTTGTCGTCGACCAGCGCGCGCACCTTGCCCGACTCCGCGCCGACGACGAAGATGTCACCGACATTGAGCGTGCCGCGACGCACCAGCACGGTTGCTACCGGTCCGCGGCCCTTGTCGAGCTTCGCCTCGACCACCGTGGCTTCCGCCGCGCGGTCGGGATTGGCCGTGAGCTCCATGAGCTCGGCCTGGAGCAGGATCTTGTCGGTAAGATCGGTGAGGCCGGTCTTCTTGAGCGCCGACACCTCGACATCCTGCACCTCGCCGCCCATGGCTTCCACCTGGACGTCGTGCTGGAGCAGCGCCTCGCGCACCTTCTGCGGGTTGGCGCCCGGCTTATCGACCTTGTTGATCGCGACGATCATCGGCACGCCGGCCGCCTTGGTGTGGTTGATGGCCTCGATCGTCTGCGGCATCAGTCCGTCGTCGGCGGCGACCACGATCACCACGATGTCGGTGATGTTGGCGCCGCGCGCGCGCATCTCGGTGAATGCGGCGTGGCCCGGCGTATCGAGGAAGGTGATCTTCTCGCCGCCCTTCAACGTCACCTGATAGGCGCCGATGTGCTGCGTGATGCCGCCGGCCTCGCCCGCGGCCACGTCGGTGCCGCGCAGCGCGTCGAGCAGCGAGGTCTTGCCGTGGTCGACGTGGCCCATGATGGTCACGACCGGCGGACGCGGCTTCAGCGTCTCCGGCGCGTCGACGTCGGCCGCAGTGTCGATATCGACATCGCTCTCCGACACGCGCTTCACATTGTGACCGAAATCGGTGACGAGCAGTTCGGCGGTGTCCTGGTCGAGCGTCTGGTTGACGGTGACCATCATGCCCATCTTGAACAGCGCCTTCACGAGGTCGGCGCCGCGCTCGGCCATGCGGTTGGCGAGCTCCTGGACGGTGATCGCCTCGGGCACCACGACGTCGCGGACCTGCTTGGCCTGCGGGCCCGACTGCATGAACGCGCGCTTCTCCTTCTCGCGAGCACGCCTCAGCGCGGCGAGCGAGCGGGAACGGACGCCGCCTTCGTCATCCAATGCCTTGGTGACGGTCAGCTTGCCGCGCTCGCGGCGATCGTCGCGACCGCGCGACGGCTTGGCGGGCGCAGGTTCCGGACGACGCGCAACCGGGGCGCCCGGACGGCGCACGACGCGCTCCTCGTCATCTTCCGTGACCCGGCGCGCAGCCGGCGTCGGTGCGGACGGCGCGGGGGC
>JAEZQR010000283.1 GCA_023413015.1 Pseudomonadota bacterium | reverse complement strand
GGGGACATTTCGTTGACCGGCCTCGGCATCCGCCTCCGCGAGGAGGCGCCGGTCTTCCGTCTCGGCGAAACGGTAAGCGTCTTGATCGGCGAGGTCGGCGCGATTTCCGGCCATGTGGTGCGCACCGGGGCCCGTCTCGCCATCGCCTTCGATCTCGCCGACTCGGCCGAGCGTGACCGCCTGATCACGCATCTCTTCACCGGCCGTATCGAGCAATACAGCGGCCACGCCAGTGCCTGGCAGGTGACCGCCGCTCTCCTGAAGCGCCTATGGACGGCGGACCTCAGCGACAGCGGCGTCTCGCTTCCAGCGGCGCCGGCGGATGATCGCAAGCTCAACCCGGCTTCGCGGGCCATTCCCGGCCGCCGGATCGATCCCGGCTCCGCCACGCCGCCTCGCGAACAGGCCTCGCGCCGTTCCGTCGCCTGAGGAGCAGCCCAAGCCGCGTCAGGGCACGCACGCCCCGCTCAGAAGCGCGGCGCGGCGGCGCTGCACGCTTGATCCGAGGCCCATGGCTTCGCGGTACTTCGCCACGGTGCGCCGGGCGATGTCGAAACCTTCGCCACGGAGCAGCTCGACGAGCTTGTCGTCGGAGAGGATGCTATCTGCGGTCTCGGCGGCGATCAGAGCGCGGATGCGCGTCTTCACCGCCTCCGACGACACCGCTTCGTCGCCATCGGCGGACTGGATTGCCGAGGTGAAGAAATATTTCAACTCGAACAGCCCGCGGTCGCACGACAGATATTTGTTCGAGGTGACGCGGCTCACCGTCGATTCGTGCATCCCGATCGCCTCGGCGATTGTGCGCAGGTTGAGCGGCCTCAGGTGCTGGACGCCATGCTCGAAGAAGGTCTGCTGCTGACGCACCAGCTCGGTCGCCACCTTGACGATCGTCCGCGCCCGCTGGTCGAGCGCCTTCACCAGCCAGTTGGCCGAAGCCAGGCACTCGGACAGATAGCTCTTGGCTTCGCGCCCCTTCGCCCCGGCGGCAAGCTCGACATAGTAGCTGCGGTTGACCAGCAGCTTGGGCAGCGTCGCCGAATTGAGCTCGACCGCCCAGCCGCCGGCCGGCGTGCGCGCGACATAGATGTCCGGCACCACCGCCTGCGCGCGTTCGCCCCCGAAGGCGAGGCCAGGCTTCGGATTGTAGCTGCGCAACTCGCGGAGCATGTCGGTCAGATCCTCCTGATCGACGCCGCAGCTGCGCCGCAGCGCCGCGAGATCGCCGCGCGCCACCAGATGTAGGTTGTCGAGCAGCCGCGCCATCGCCGGGTCGCAGCGATCCGCCTCGCGCGCCTGGATGCGCAAACATTCGGCGAGCGAGCGAGCGCCGACTCCGGTCGGCTCGAAGGTCTGGATCACCTTAAGCACGCGCTCGACATGCGCCAGATCGGCACCGAGCCGGGCAGCGATGTCGGCAAGCGAACCGACGACATAGCCGGTCTCATCGATCAGATCGATGATATGCTGAGCGATCAGCAGGTCGGCGCCCTCGAAGGCGGTGCCCGCCTGCATCATCAGCATGTCGGTGAGCGACCTGTCTTCCGACAGCATCGCCTCGAAACCCTCCGACGCCTCGCCACCACCGCCGACTAATCCGCCGCCGTTCAGCCCGAGCGTGCCATCCAATCCCTGGGAGGGCAGGTCGGATGGAGAGTCGTGGTGGAAGGTCTCGGCGATATAATCGACGTCGAGCGGGGCATCGGCGACGCCGTCGCCCGCCACGATCAGTTGGTCGGCGGTCGAAGGCTCGTCGCTCTCCAGTCCGTCACCGCCCGCCTCGCCGCGCTCGTCGCCCTCCGGCTCGTCGTTCGGCGATGCGGCCTCGCCCTCGCCGCCCGCCGCCTCGAGCAGGGGATTCTTCTCGATCTCGCCGGCGAGGAAACCTTCAAGCTCCAGGTTGGTGAGCGCGAGCAGCTTGATCGCCTGCTGCAGCTGGGGCGTCATCACCAGCTGCTGCGACTGCCTCAGGTCAAGGCGAGGCCCCAGCGACATCGGTTACAACTCGAAGCTTTCGCCGAGATAGACGCGGCGCACATCCTCATTGGCGACCAGCGCCTGCGGCGTTCCTTCGAACAGCACGCGGCCGTCGTAGATGATGCAGGCGCGGTCGACGATATCGAGCGTCTCGCGCACGTTGTGATCGGTGATCAGCACCCCGATGTCGCGATCCTTGAGGTGGTACACGAGGTTGCGGATGTCGGCGATCGAGATGGGGTCGATGCCGGCGAACGGCTCGTCGAGGAGCATGATCGACGGGTTGGCCGCCAGCGCACGGGCGATCTCGCACCGCCGGCGCTCGCCGCCCGACAGCGCCATGGCGGACGCGGAGCGGAGGCGGGTGATCGAGAATTCGTCGAGCAGCTTCTCCAGGCGCTCGGAGCGCTTGGCCTTGTCCGGTTCGGCCACCTCGAGCACCGCCATGATGTTCTGCTCGACGGTGAGGCCGCGGAAGATCGAGGTTTCCTGCGGCAGATATCCCAGCCCGAGCGCGGCGCGACGGTACATCGGCAGGCCGGTGATGTCGGAGCCATCGAGCATGATGCGCCCCTGATCCGGCATCACCAGGCCCATCACCGAATAGAAGCAGGTGGTCTTGCCGGCACCGTTGGGGCCAAGCAGGCCGACGACCTCGCCGCGCTTCACGCTCATCGAGACGTCGCGCAGCACCACGCGCTTGTCGTAGCGCTTGCCGATCGAGACCACCGACAGACCCTGCAGCGGATCGGTGCGACGCGCCGCGTCGCGGTCCATCACTGCGTCAGCGTCCGCCATGATCGATACGTCTCCAAGCCACTCGGCGCAGGGCGGGCCGCCCATTTGGTGCGCTTTGTGCATCCTACTGTGTAGAGGAAGGAATGGAAAGGCGACCGCGCCGCTCAGGGGTTGGCGCGGCGCTCCGGCACGACGAAACGACCGGTCACCCGGGTCCCGCCGGTCGTGCCCGCGGCGGCACCGTCGAGCGTCGAGCGGCCGTTCTCGAGATCGATGGCGAGGCGTTGCCCGCGGAGGATGGAGTCCCCCCGCGTGAGTACGACATTGCCGATCATCGTGATCTGCCGATCCTCGACGTCGTAGACGGCATAGGCGGAGCGCGCCCGCTCGGAGGGGCTGGTGAGCGTGACCCCGTCCGAGGCATCGAGCCGCAGGATCGTCAGGTTCGAATTCGAACCCTGCCCGCGCTCGTAGAAGACACGCATCTGCGCGGCGTCGAGCGTGAGCCGCGCCTGCTTCACCTCGACGTTGCCCGAAAAGATCGCCAGATTCTCGCGGTCCCGCACCTCGATGCGCGCTGCGTCGATGTCGATCGGCGCCTTGGTATCATGACGGGCCAGCGCCGATGACGCGAGGCCACTCCCGCTGCTTTGTGAGGCGGCAGGTGCGGCCAGCACGAGGCCGGCAATAAGGAGGATGCGGCGCATGGTCCTCATCTGCGCTAGCGTTGGACGATGTGCAAGGAGGCGCCGCGATCGAGCACGACCGTGCGGCCCGAAACATCGGCGTGGAGCCGGCCGGCCTGGAACGATCCGAGCGGCATCCGCCCAGTCACCGCGCCCTGGCTCGCCACTTGCCGGGTATTGAGATCGACGCTGACGTCGCGGGTCTGCAAGCGGTAGCCGGAAGCGGATTCGAGTTCGACCGGACCCACGATGTCGATGCGGTCGCGCTCCATATCATATCGTCCGACGCGCGCGTCGGCGCGCGCAGGGCCGTCGGTGGTGCGCAGTTCCGCGCTGATGTCACGAAGCTCCACGATCGGCGTGTCGGAGGATTTCTGCACGGCGCTCGCGGCCGTGATGACGAAGGGCTGCCCCCGGCTGTCCTCGCCGCGATAGACGGCGCGCTCCATGCGTAGCCGTTCCCGCGCCGCCTCGACGCTGTCCTTTGAGAGGATGAAAGAGAATTCCTGCCGGGCCATCAGCGGCCAGATCAGCGAGATGAGCAGGATCGCCAGTGCCGCAATCGGGAGTGCCAGCTTCATCAGCCCGACGAACCGGTCCCAGCCGCCGCCCGGCGGGACAGCATTACGCCCCCGGGCGGAATGTTCGGCGGGTACCGTGGCATCAGACATGCGCGAAGATATCTACCTCCGGCCAGCCGGCGAGGTCGAGCTCGGCACGCCACGGCAGGAAATCGAAGCAGGCCTGCGCCAGTTCGGCCCGGCCCTCGCGCGCCATCCGCTCGTCGAGCACGGCCTTCACGCGGTGCAGGTAGCGGACGTCGGAAGCGGCATATTCCTTTTGCGCTTCGGACAGCTCGGGGGCGCCCCAGTCGGAGGACTGCTGCTGCTTCGAGATGTCGATGCCGAGCGTCTCCTTGATCAGGTCCTTCAGGCCGTGACGGTCGGTATAGGTGCGTACCAGTCGCGAGGCGGTCTTGGTGCAGTAGACCGGCCCCGCCATCACGCCGAGATATTGGCGGATCATGGCAAGGTCGAAGCGCGCATAGTGGTAGAGCTTGAGGCGGCCGGGGTCAGCCAGGAGCCGCTTGAGGTTGGGTGCGTCATAGGCGCCCGGATCGAAGCGGACGAGATGCTCGTCGGGGCCACCGTCGGAAAGCTGGACCACGCACAGCCGGTCGCGATGCGGGTCGAGCCCCATCGCCTCCGTGTCGACCGCGATCGCCCCCTCGGCCAGAAGCCCTTCGGGTAGGTCGCCTTCGTGTAGATAAACCGTCATGCCTGCGTCGTTAATCCTCGATAGCCTGTACCGCAACTGCCCGCTTCATGATCTGCGGGCACTGAACCGCCGGTTAAGCCGCGCCCGTGCGCAGGTTGGAACGGCGCCAAGACAGATTCTTCCCTCGCCGCCAAGTTTTTTTTCGTCTATTAGGGAACTCGGCGCAGCTTTATGCGCCGATAGGCGTTTTTGCCGGCGGTGGTATTGGGCCGCTCACAACGAGTGATATACGAAAGACTTCCCCTAAATGAGCTTTGATAATCGCCGGCGTGGTTCCGGCCGTGGTGGGTTCGACAAGCGCGGCGGTGGCGACCGCGACTTCGACAGTTTTGGTGGTGGCGACTTCGGTGGCGGCCGTGGCGGCGGCTACCGCGGCGGCGGTGACCGCTTCGGTGGCGGTGGCGGCGGCTACGGC
>JAEZQR010000287.1 GCA_023413015.1 Pseudomonadota bacterium | reverse complement strand
GCGGCGCGCTCGGCGTCCGGCAGCGCGGCCGGATCGGGTGCGGCCAGGGTGAGGCCGCCGATCGACACCGCCGCGGAGCCCGCGGCATCGACGTTCGAGTAGGGAATGCCGGCCTTGGCGAGATAAGCCTTGGCGATGTCGCAGCCGGTGCGGTCGAACTTGTTCTTGCCGACGGGATCGAACTGGAAGGAGCAGGTGGCGGCATCCGCCGCCACGGTTACAGGCGCGCGTTGCTGCGCGGCGTAGAGTTGCGGGTTGGCGGCCTGGGTCAGCGCCTGGAACAGCGGGAAATAAGTGAGGACGGCGAGCAGGCAGCCGGCGAGGATGATCGGCTTGCGCCCGATCCGATCGGACAGCCAGCCGAAGAGGACGAAGAAGGGGGTAGCGAGCGCGAGCGCGATGGCGATGAGGATGTTGGCGGTGGCACCATCGACCTTGAGCGTCTTTTCGAGGAAGAACAGCGCGTAGAACTGGCCCGCGTACCAGACCACCGCCTGCCCCGCGACCGCGCCGAACAGGGCGAGCAGCACGAGGCGGAGGTTCGCCCATTGGCCGAAGGCTTCCCGAAGCGGCGCCTTCGAGGTGCGCCCCTCCGCCTTCATGCGCTGGAAGACGGGGCTTTCGGCGAGCTGCAGCCGAATCCACATCGAGACGGCGAGCAGCACGATCGAGACGAGGAAGGGGATACGCCAGCCCCAGGCGGCGAAGGCTTCCTCCCCCATCGCGGTGCGCGTGCCGATCACCACGAGGAGCGCCGCGAACAGTCCGAGCGTCGCGGTGGTCTGGATGAAGCTGGTGTAGAGGCCGCGGCGATCGTTCGGCGCATGCTCGGCGACATAGGTGGCCGCCCCACCATATTCGCCGCCGAGCGCGAGGCCCTGGAGGAGCCGGAGCGTCACCAGCAGGATGGGGGCCGCAACGCCGATCGACGCATGGCTGGGCAACAGGCCGACGAGGAAGGTCGACAGGCCCATGATCCCCATGGTGACGAGGAAGGTGTTCTTGCGGCCGACGAGATCGCCGATGCGTCCGAACAGCAGGGCGCCGAAGGGACGCACCGCAAAGCCGGCGGCGAACGCCGCGAGCGCGAAGATGAAGCCGGTGGTCTCGTTCACGCCCGAGAAGAACTGCGCCGAGATGATCGTGGCGAGGAGACCGTAGAGATAGAAGTCGTACCATTCGAACACGGTGCCGAGCGAGGACGCGGTGATCACCAGCTTCTCGCTCTGTGTGGCGGCATGATGCTTGGGCAATGCGCCCTCGGCCGGCGTGGTCGCCATCGTTCCTGTCCTCCCCTGCGGCGGCTCGATACCGCTCGTTCATTCTATTGACATGCTTTCGTTACGGCGCCGATAGCTCGGCGTCATCGATCAAGCTGGAGGACCGCCCTTGCCGCTGCTGTTCTACGGGCACCCCTTCTCGTCCTACTGCCAGAAGGTGCTGATCGCGCTCTATGAGAATGACGTGCCCTTCGACTTTCGTGTTGTGGGGCCCGAGAACCCGGACGTTGCGGCCGAATGGGCGTCGCTCTGGCCGCTGCGGAAGTTCCCGGTGCTCGTCGACGACGGGCGGACCGTGGTGGAATCGAGCATCATCATCGAACATCTGCAGCTCCGTCACGGCGGCCCGGTGCGGCTGATCCCCGACGATCCCGAGACCGCGCTTGAGGTGCGGTTCATGGACCGCTTTTTCGACAATCACGTCATGTCGGCGATGCAGGTCCCGGTGTTCGAGGCGCTGCGGCCCGACGGCGGGCGCAAGGCGGAAGCGCTGGCCAAGGCCGCCGAGGCGCTCGATACCGCCTATGGCTGGCTCGAAGCCCGGCTCGCTGGCCGTAAGTGGGCGGTGGGCGACGCCTTCAGCCTTGCCGACTGCGCCGCGGCGCCCTCGCTGTTCTACGCCGACTGGGTACGCGAGATCGGCCCGGCGTTCCCGAATGTGCGGGCCTATCGGTCGCGCCTGCTCGCCCGGCCGTCCTTCGCCCGCGCCGTCGACGAGGCACGGCCCTTCCGCCCGTATTTCCCGCTCGGCGCGCCGGACCGGGACTGAAGCGATCGGCGCTTACGCCGCGTCGTGAAAGATCACGCCCAGCGTGTAGCGCTCGCCGCTGCGCAGGCGGCTGACTCCGTGGCGCATCCGCACCCGGTAGACGCCCCGCGCGCCCTGCACCGGGCGTTCGTTGACCGCGAAGATCACCGCCTCGCCCTGGGATAGCGGTACCACCTCGGGGCGCGACTGCATGCGCGGGCGCTGCTCGGTCAGCACGAACTCGCCGCCGGTGAAGTCGGTGCCCGGCGTGGACAGCAGCACCGCGAGCTGCAGCGGAAAGACATGCTCGCCGTAGAGGTCCTGATGCAGGCAGTTGTAGTCACCCGAACCGTAGCGCAGCAGCAAGGGCGTCGGGCGGCGCTGGCCGGCGGCGTGGCAGCGCGCGAGGAAATCGGCATGATCGTCGGGAAAGCGTAGCGCCGAGCCCATCGCCGTCTGCCAGCGGTTGGCGATGGCGACCAGGTGCGGATAGGCCGCCGTGCGCAGCGCCGCGACCGGCCCGGGCAGTGGATAGGCGAAATATTTGTACTCGCCGCGCCCGAAGCCATGCCGCACCATATGGATATGGCTGCGGAAGCGCGCGTCGTCGGCGTAGGCGGCGCGCAGATCGGCGCAGGCATCCGCATCCAGCAGCGGTCCCGTCGTGGCATAGCCGCCTTCGTCGAGATCGGTCGCGATCCGCCGCCAATCGAGATCCGCGATCCGAGCCGCGACGTCGACGGCCGGCTCCCGAATTTGTGCAGGCATGTTGCGCAGCATGAAACCTCCTGCGCACTGGGCGGCGCGCTGCCAAACTAGCCGCGACAGGGGCCTCGGCCACCCCGTTCCTTGCTATTGAATCAGGACGCAGCGAGCGGCAGTTCGATCCGGCACCGCACGCCGTCGGGCGTGAACTCCAGCTTCGTCGTCGCGCCGAGGTCGTAGGGGAGCGCGCGCTCGATGAGCTGGCGGCCGAAGCCCGATCCGCGTGGGCTCGTGCCCCCGGTCAGCACGACCCCGCTCTCCACCCAGTCGATCACGGCCGTGACTTCCCCATGCGGCTCCGTGACCGTCCACGTCACGTTGAGCCGACCGTCGTCCTGCGCCAGCGCCCCATGCTTCACCGCATTCGTCGCCAGTTCGTGAAGCGCCAGCGCCATCACCTGCACCGCCTGCGGGGCGAGCAGCAGCGGCGGACCGGCCAGCCGAATACGATCGCCATCGGGCTCGGCGTTGAGCGCAACCAGCTCGCTGCGCACCAGCTCGCCGAGATCGATGCTGTCGTTGCCGCGCGACAGCAGGCTCTGCACGCGGCCGAGCGCGGCGAGGCGACTGCTGAACCGCGATCCGAAGGTCGCGAGCGAGTCGCTCGATCGCAGGGTCTGGTCGGCAATGGTCCGGACCACCGCGAGCTGGTTGCGTGTCCGATGTTGCAGCTCGGCGACCAATAGCTGGAGATGCGCTTCGGCAGCCCGCTGGCGGGTCATCGCGCGGCGCATCGCGCCGACCGCCACCGCAACCACCGGCCCGACCGCGAAATAGACGACCAGCGCATGCAGCTGCGCCGGATGGTCGATGAT
>JAEZQR010000183.1 GCA_023413015.1 Pseudomonadota bacterium | reverse complement strand
AGGTTCGGAGCGATGCCGCCCGGCCTGCGTCCACCTCGTCCCCTGCCCTGACGTAACGCTTTCGCACGGCCGGCGCCGCAGTCGGCAAGCCCGCGATAAGCTGACGCAGCATGGCTGCCGGCGAAGCTGCGAAGCGCCCGCTCGATCTCCCGGACGATCGCCGGCTGATCCAGATCATGCGGGTGCACGGCGAGGCGAACGGTCTCCGTGTTTCGCAACAGCCGCGTCGCCGCCTGCGACCATGCGATCGACGACAGGGCACGGGCCCGCGTGCGGCCGGAATAGCTGATGACCGGACCACGAGCGACGACCGTACCGGATTGGGGACGCCAGACGCGCAGATGATCCTCGGCGAGCGCGAAATCGAGGTCGGCCAGCGCCGCCAAGCTCGGCGGTCCATAGAGCCAGGCCGGCGCGACGAAGCCCGCGACCTCGTGCCCGGTCACGTCCTCGACGAGCGCCCGGCCGTCGCGCAGCCGGCGGACCGCCTCGGCATAGTCGAGACCCAGGAACTCGCCCTCGCCAGCCGTCATCCAACGCGCCTTGAAGCGGGCCGTCGCGGTGCAGTGCGCCTGATCGTCCCGATGTGTGTAGCCGTGGAGGAACAGCTCGCAGCCGGCATCCGCCCAGGCGCACAGCCGGCGAGCGAATGGGGTGGCGGCGCGTAGGGGCGCCTCGCCGTGGAAGTCCGGGACGACGAGCAGGGCGAAACGGCCGGGCCCGACGGCAGCTTCCAGCATCGGGACGAGAAGGTCGAGCCGCGCCGCATGCACGGGCGTGACGTCATGGACGGAAGCCAGGAGCCGGCGGGTCACGCGGTTGACACCCATAACCCAGGAGCGGCCTCGACGGGCACGAGGCTGTCCCTGTTTCGCGATGTCGCAAGGGCGCGCTGCATCTCTCTTGAAAGACGCCACCCGCCGCCGTCGCCTCAGTTGACGCCTGTCCCCTCGGCCTGTCGCGATTCCGCCATTGCGGCTATGATGGGGCGATCAACCCTCCATGACCCGCAGGCATTCGAGTGGCTGATATCCGACAAGATTCCGCCCCTCCGCAGGCAGCTCCATCGTCGGGGCTTGCGGCCGCCTATCTGGCGAACCGGCCGCGCCTGCTGCGATTCCTGACGGCGCGGACGCGCGATCCTCACGAGGCTGAGGAACTGCTGCAGGAGCTTTGGCTGAAGATCGGCGAGCTGCCCTCCGGGCCGGTTAGCGATCCGCTCGCCTATCTTCATCGTAGCGCCCTCAACCTCGCCAACGATCGTGACCGGTCGCGGCGCCGGAGAGCGAAGCGGGAAGCGGATTGGGTCGACTCCACAACGATGCGCAACGGAGCCGAAGCCGTCGACGAGACGCCGCCCGCCGATGCGGTGGCTGATGGGCGACGGCAGGCCGCATGTCTTGCCGAGGCCATCGCGCATCTTCCGGAAGGTGCGCGCCGCGTGTTCCAGCGTCATAAGCTGGAGGGACAGAGCCATGCGCAGATCGCCGCAGAGCTCGGCATCTCGAAGAGTGCGGTCGAAAAGCACATGGCCGTCGCCCTCCGCCACCTCGTGCGCGCCTTCGGAACTGAGGGAGAGGATAAGCAGTGACGTCTTACCCGCAAACCGGCGACGCTTGTTATCAGCAATAGGATCGGCAGACGTGTCCCACAGCTTCGATGATAGATTGAGCGAGGCCTGCGAATGGTCGGCTGCCCTTGAAGGCGAGGATACCGACTGGGAAGCTTTCGCGACCTGGCTCGAGGTGGATCCGGCAAATGTCGAAGCCTATGAGGCGGTTGCCGCGATCGAGGCCGACATCAGCCGCGTCGCCCCACTCCTGAGGACGATCCTGCCGGCGGATGAAGAACCACGCGGCATGCGGCTCCAGTCCCTCGGCGAGCTTCGTTGACGCCAGCTGGGTGACGCGTGCCGATGATGTTCCGGCAGCTTACCCCGTGCCCAAGGGCAGCGCGGTGGTCGCCTTGATCTCGGAGAGCGCCACTGTCGAATTGACTTCCTGGATGCCCGGCACCTTCGACAGACGCTCGAAGAAGAAGCGCTCGTAGGTCTCGATGTCCGGCGTCACGATCTTCAGCAGGAAATCGGTTGAGCCCATCAGCACATAGCATTCGAGCACTTCCGGAAAGCTCTGCACCGCCTGGGTGAATTCGTCGAGATGCGTCCGGCCGTGAGCGTTCAGCTTCACCTGGGCGAAGATCTGGGTCTTGAGGCCCACGCGTCCCCGATCAAGCAGCGCCACTAGGCGCTTGATGTATCCCGCCTCGCGCAGCCGGACGATCCGTCGCGAGGTCGGCGACGCCGACAGCCCGATCCGCTCGCCGATCTCGGCCGCCGACAGGTCCGCATTCTCCTGTAGCAGGGCGAGGATTTTCCAGTCGAAGCTGTCCATCATTGCCACATCATTGATGCGCCGATCCCGTTTTTCAAGCTGACTTGATGCAGAGAAACCTTCTTGCACGGGAAGATTGCAAACCCAATGCGCAGGTGTTGGGACATATTATGCGGGCAATCAGATGATAGGTCCCGCGATGCTCGAAAATGGTCAGCTAAGCCTCACGGTCGCTGCGTCGGCGCAAGTGCCGGTTGCCACGATTGTCGCGTGGGTTCTGGACCGGCTGCATGGTCAC
>JAEZQR010000173.1 GCA_023413015.1 Pseudomonadota bacterium | reverse complement strand
CGCGCGGCTTCGACCCCGGCATTGAGCGCCAGCAGGTTGGTCTGGAACGCGATCTCGTCGATCAGCGAGACGATGTTGCCGATCTCGCGCGACGAGCCCGCAATCTTCGTCATCGCGGCCGCCGCCTCACGGGCGACTTCCGCCCCCTGTTCAGCCGACTGCTGCGTTGCGCCAGTGCCGTTAGCGACCGCTCGCACGTTCTCGGCGGTTGCCCGTGCCGTGCCGGTCAGCTCCTCGACCGCCGCCGCGGTTTCCTCCAGGCTCGCGGCTTGGCGCGTCGTGCGATCGGACAGGTCGGAAGACGCATTCTCGATCTCGGCCGATGCGGAGCGAACCGCCTCCACTCGGGCGGAAACCGAAACCATCACCTCGCGCAATCGAGCGACCGCAGCGTTGAAGTCATCGCGGAGCATGGCGAAATTCGGCGAGAATGTGCGGGTGATGGTTTCCGTCAGGTTCCCGCCAGCAAGGCCTGCCAGAGATCTGCCCAAGATATCGACGACCTCCGCTCGGTCGCTTTCCAGCCGCTGCAATTCGCGGCCCCGCTCGCGTAAAGTATGAGCGGCGCGCGCGAGCTCCCCGATCTCGTCGGTGCGTTCCGCGCCGGTGATTTCGATATCGTATTGCTGATCGGCGATCTGCTTGAGCGAGGCCGTAATTGCCGTGATCGGTCGCCTGATGTTCCGCGCGATGGCCGCGCTCAGGGCGAGACCGGCGCCAAGTGCGACGATGCTGATTATGGATGCCAGGAGGAATGACGCTTCTGCATCGGACGACTGCGATGCGCTGGCAGCTGCCAGCTCGTCGGTCGAACTAACGCGGATTTTCTCAATCGCGGTGTCTATGTCATTCCCGACCTTGTCGAAAGCCGGGATCATGCCCAGCGCGCCTGTCCTGTCACCAGCTTCCAGATTGGATGCAAAGCGCTGGAACAGCTGTTCATAGCTATTTTCGAGAGCGGCAACCTCTTGGATAAGCCGCTGACGTTCGGGGTTTTCGATCGCTTCGTCCGCCTGTCGGATCGACTCGTCAAATTGCTTCAGATTCTCTCTGGCTGCCGAGATCGTTTCAGCAGTCGGATTTGCAGCTGCCCTGAACATGTCGCGCGCGAGAGAGGCAAAATCCTTCTCGAGCATCATCGCGGCTCCATTGACGCGCATGACCCGATCTACCTGGGTGATCGTATGCAGGCCGCGTATGTCGGAAAAGCCAGTGATGGCAACAAGGATGACGATGATCGCCATCAGAATGCCGCTGAGAAGGCGCAAGCTACTGTTAATCGACAGATTACTTAAGTTCATTACCACAAGGCCCTTCTTGCCGGCTCTTATCTGATTCATGCCAGAGCCAAGCTGCATCGGCTGGGCGAAGAAGAGGCCGAGGCGAAGATATTGATCATATTGATCAATATCTTCGAGTAATAATGTCCTCGGCATTTTACGGCCAGCGAGCCAAGGCTCTTGACATTAGTACGGCAATTCGCATGTGGATTTAGTATATGTTGATTAAGTTTAGTTAAAAACTAAATCGTCATAAAATGCTGAACAGTTATGGTCTTAGGTAACCACTTTCAAATTGGGTGTGCTCAATTTGTGAGGCGGAGTTGTTGCCTCCGCAGCGATCGAAATCAGAGAATTTTCTGAAATGATTAGCCTTGTTGCGTCCTCGCTGGGCCGGGGGCGGCTGGTGAGGGCCTCCTGTACCCTAGTAGTCGATCCATGCAATATCGCGAGTATGCGACATAAATATGCATGCAATGACATAAAGGAATCCATACATAGGGCCGCCAGTTTGATAAGGGGGCAAGCATGATGGAGCATCAGGACGTCAACGCGCGCGAACTGGAAGGTAACGACCGATTGCGCTGGATTGCCGAGACGGGTCTGAGAGGGCGCTGCCCCCGCTGCGCGAAGGGCCACATGTTCGTAAGCTGGTTGAAGCTCGCCAAGCGGTGCGAGGTCTGCGATCTCGACTATGGCTATGCGACACCCGATGATGGGCCGGCCTTCTTTGCGCTGTGCTTCGTCACCTTCCCGCTCATCTTCTTCGCGATGTGGGTCGAGCTTGCCTTCGAGCCGCCGTTCTGGGTGCACTTCGTTACCTCCGGGCCGCTGATGATCGGCAGTTGCGTGCTCAGCCTGCGCCCGCTGAAGGGCTGGCTCGTCGCCTCGCAATACGTCAACAAGGCGCAGGAGGCAGGGACCGAGGAGTTGTTCGACGAACTCGATCGGGTCCGGACCTCACGGCTGGAGGGCGGCAAGACGAATGACCGAGAGAACGGCTGAGACGATGTGGTTGCCGCGCCTCGATGGCGTGACTGGCCCCAAGTATCTCGCCATCGCCGATGCGATTGCTGATGCGGTCGCGGCCGGCACGCTGCGCACAGGCGATCGCCTGCCGCCGCAGCGCGAACTCGCCAAGGCACTCTCGGTCGATCTCACGACTGTCACCCGCGCCTTTGGGGAGGCGCAGCGGCGCGGCCTCCTTGATGGCCGTGTCGGGCGCGGCAGCTTCATCCGCGACGCGCGCCTCGACCAGCCAGCGCCCACAGCGGTCATCGACATGAGCATGAACATGCCGCCGCAACCGGCCGAGGCGCGGCTGCGGGCGCGCATCGCCGAGGGCGTAGCGGCGGTCATGGCCACGCCCGATGCGCTGACCCAGCTTCATTATCAGGACAGCGCCGGCATCGCCGCTCACCGCCAAGCGGCCGCCCTGTGGCTCGCGCAACGCCTCGGTACGCTGACCTATGATCGCATCCTCGTCGCCAGCGGCGGGCAGAGTGCGTTGGCCGCTATCCTCGCCCTGACGCTCGATCGCGGCGATACCCTCTGCGCGGGCGAGCTTACCTATCCCGGCCTAAAGGCCGCTTCGGAACGCGGCGGCTACAGCATCGAGCCGCTCGCCATGGACGGCGAGGGCATCGACCCCGACGCCTTCGAGTCCGCCTGCAGGCGCGTCCGGCCGAAGTTGCTCTACGTCGTGCCGACCATCGACAATCCGACCACGGCGACGATGGGGGTCAACCGCCGGCATGCCGTCGCCGAGGTGGCTCGGCGTCATGGGGTCACGATCATCGAGGACGATGCCTACGGGGCGCTCCCCGGCCCGGCGCTTCCGCCGCTCGCGATGCTCGCGCCGGAGATCACATGGCATATCGCCAGCCTGTCGAAGTGTGCGACGCCCGCGTTGCGCATTGCCTATGTTGTCACGCCCGGCTTGCCTGAGACGCTACGGTTGTCCGCCGAGATTAGAGCGACGAGCCTTATGGCGTCGCCTCTGACGTCTGCGCTCGCCGCACGCTGGGTCGCCAACGGCACGATGGACCAGATCGTTCAGGCGATCCGGACCGAGAACGTCGAGCGCCAATTGATCGCCGGACGCCTGTTGGGCCCGGCCGGAACGGCACATCCGGAAGGCCATCACCTGTGGCTGGCGCTTCCCGGCCACTGGCAGCGGGCCGAGTTCGTTCGGCAAGCCCTGCACTCGGGGCTGTCGGTGGTGCCCAGCGATGCGTTCGCGACGACCGCGCGGCCGCCGGAGGCGGTTCGCGTGTCGCTGGGTGTCGTGCCCGATCGCGAGAGGCTCGAACGCACCCTTCAGCATCTGGCCTTCCTGCTCGACCGTCCGGCGGCTGCCGCGTCCGTCATCTAGGGGGAGACCTGCTGGTCTGGCTAGAGCGCCTTTTCGTAGATGCGGTAGGTCTTGGTGATGTCGCTCTCGATCGCTTCGGCAATGCTGGTCATCGGGCCGTTGTCGTCGAGAATCCAGCCGATCTCGCCGCGCGTGGCGCCATAGTTGGTGACCGCGGCCCGGCGGATATGCTCGATCATCAGGAACGCCATGAACGAGGCAAAGCGCGAACCCTGCACCTTCTTGCGCACGCCCATCAGCGGCACGCGCATGCGGCTCACCTGCGGACGGCGCAGGCGCCACAGCAGCTTGGCCCAGCCGAACGGCAGCAGCTCGCCATTGAGGTCGGCGGTCAGCTCGTTGAGATCAGGCAGCGTTATCATGAACGCAACGGGTTCACCATCGAGTTCGCAGATGCGGATCAGGTCCTCGTAGACGATCGGCTTCAGCTTCTTGCCGACATGCTCGACCTCGTGCGGAGTGAGCGGGATGAAACCCCAGTTGTCGGACCAGGCGTCGTTCAGGATGTCGAGGATGAGCGCGGCTTCCTGATCGAACTTCGACTTGTCGACCTGGCGCATGCGGATACGCGAGCTGCCCTCGGCCGCCGCGACGATGCGGTTGACCTTCTCCGGGAAGCCACCCGCGATGTCGAGCTCGTAAGTGTAGAGGTCCTTGACGCCGACATAGCTGCGCGCTTCGACGAGGCGCTGATAATAGGGCGAGTGATGCCCCATCATGACAGTGGGCGGCAGTTCGAAGCCACCGACGAGCAAGCCGGGCTCGTCCCAGATCGACAGGCTGAACGGCCCGAGCGCGCGGGTCATGCCCTGCTCGCGCAGCCAGTCCTCGGCGGTCGAGAGAAGGCTGTCGGCGACCGTCTGGTCGTCGATGCACTCGAACATGCCCCACTGGCCGGTGCCGGCGCCCATTTGCTGCAGCACGAGGTCGTCAATCTGTGCCGAGATGCGGCCGACGATCTCGCCGCCGCGCTCGGCGAGCCAGAAGCGGGCGCGGGCGTGCTCGAACCACGGATTAGTCTTCGGCCCTGCGATCAGCTCGCGCACTTCCGATTTCAGCGGCGCGCGCCAGTTGGGATCGCTCTCGTAAAGCCGGAACGGCAGCTCGATGAAGCGCTTACGGTCGGCTGAGGTCTTGACCGACCTGATCGCGATGTTCCCCCGCATGTTCGGCTCAGGCCGCCTTGCGATCGTCGTCGCGACGGCGCGGGTGGCCGGTCACGACGCCGCCCGAATGCTTGGCGACCCATGGGTAAGTCTTGGCGACCTCGGGCGTGTAGCCGAGGTTGAACACCGTCTCGCTCTTCTTCGGGCGGTCCGGGCGGTCGTAGAAGGTGCGGAATAGCTTGTCCCACGTGAAGTTGGTGATGCCGAAATTTCCGGTCTCGTCATGGAAGTGGTGCGCCATGTGGCGCGCCTTCATGTCGGCCAACCACTTCGCCTTCGGCTTGTACGACAGGTGCTGGATGCAGTGGCAGAACTCGTAGAAGCAGGTCATCAGCAGGCCCGAGGCGAGCGCCCACGCCGCACCGCCGATGCCGCCGATGGCATAGCCGATAGGCAGCGTCAGCGCCGCGATCGTCGGGAGCGTCGTGTAGAGCGCGCCGAACAGGATCTCGAGATGGTTGGGATCCTGATGATGGTCATAGTGGATGCGCTTCCAGACCTTGGCGGTCAGCGGCGACTTGAACATCCACTGGCTGTGCAGCACCCAGCGGTGCAGCGCGTACCAGGCAAGCGGATAGGCCACGACCGAGAAGGCGACCGCGGCGAGCGCACGCGGCGTCGTCGTTGGATAGGCGAGCGCCACGCCGGTCGAGACGACGGCGAGCACGAGATACGCCTGGATCGCATAATATTGGAAATAGGCGACGACGAGTTCCCGCAGCGTCATCTTGTTCAGGTGATGCGTGCGGTTCCAAATGCCGACGCGGTTCCAGAAAGCAGTCTTCACGACGCACACCTTCGAGTTTGCGGTTCTCAACCCAGCGCAAATGATAACGCAATGAGGCGGATTTAGGACGCGCGTAGGGCGATGCCTAGTCGCAGGGAGCGAGAGGGGCTATTCCTCGGTACGGAACAGCACCGCTTCGCCGACGAGGAAGAACAGCAGGAACGGCGCCCAGGCCGCCAGCGAGGGCGTCACAGCGCCAAACTGGCCCATCGCAAGCATGAAATTGTCGGCGACGAAATAGGCGAAGCCGAGCGCCATGCCGATCACGGCGCGGATGAACAGCTTGCCCGAGCGCGCAAGCCCGAAGGCGGCGACTGCCCCTAGGAGCGGCATGAGGATCGCCGACAGCGGGCCGGAGATCTTGTGGTTCAGCCCGGCGACGAGCGTATCGACGGGACGCCCGGCAGCGCGCACCTCCCGGATATCGCGGCGCAGCTCCCAGAAGGGGGTTTCGCTCGGCACTACCGACGTTTCCGTGAAGCGCGCAGGATCGATATCGGTGGTCATGGCGAGCGAGGGCAGGGTTTCCTGCGTGCCCCGCGCGACGTTGAAGCGGCGCACATTTTCCAGCAGCCAGCCGCTGGCCGTGGGGCGGGCACTCTGGGCGCGGATGATGTTGCTCAACTGTCCGCTGCTCCGATCGTAGATCGTAAGGTCCGCCAGGCGGGTGGCGGAGCCGCGGCCCGTTACCTGCTCGGCATGGAACAGCATGCCGCCTTCGCGGACCCAGGCCTCGTTCCCGGTCGACGTCGCAGGCGGGACTTTGCCATAGTCTACCCGCTGCCACGCATCGAGCTGCTTGTTGGTGTTGACCAGCACCAGCTCATTGAAGGCGAAGTGAACCACGGCGATGCCGAACGCCGCGGCGATCAAGGGGGCGAGGATCTGGTGCGCCGAGATGCCGGCCGCCTTGAAGATGACGACCTCGCTGTTCTGATTGAGCGAGGCGAGCGTCACCAACGTGCCCAGCAATACCGAGAACGGCAGGAACTGGGCGACCAGCTGGGGTATGCGCAGCGTGACGTAGCGCCAGAGCTCGGCGTCGCCGTTGCCGGCGACGGCGAGGATATCGCTCGACTCGCCGAGCAGGTCGAGCGTCTGGAGGATCACGACCAGCGCAACGAGGAAGGCAAGCACGCGCGTCAGGAACAGCCGGGCCGTATACAGCGCGATCGTGCGCGAAGGGAGCAGCTGCGCCATGGTCAGCCTGCCGATAGCGCGTCGCCGCGCAACCTGCGCCCGCGGAACAGGCGAACAACCCGCCACCAGACGCCGGCGAACACGCGGTCAAGCGAGCTGATAGGCTGGCCGCCGGGCTTGAACGCCAAGACATAATAGAGCCAGCCGCACAGCGCGGCGAAGCCGGCGAATGGTATCCATTGCGCCAGCAGCGGATCGGCCCTGCCGGTGGCGCCGAGCCGCTCGGCATATTCCGATATCTCGTTGTAGACGATGACGATCACTAGGCTGACGAACACGCCGAGCGCCGAAGCGGATCGCTTCGGCGGAACCGCGAGCGCCACCGCCAGCAGCGGAAGCACGGTCACGACAACCACCTGGATGAGCCGGCGGTGAAAGTTGGCGACGATGGCGTTGCGGTTGGGAACATTGGCGCTGCGGTCGGAGCCGACGCGCACGAGTTCGGGAAGGGTGAGCTCTTGGTCGTCCTCGTTGCCGCGGGCGCGGAAGGCCTCAATGCGCGGAAGGTCGATCGGCAGGTCGTGGACGGCAAAGCCGAGGACACGCGGCGCCTTGAAGCCTGGCGCGTCATGGACGAGCACACCATTGCGCAGGCGCAGCAGGATCACGTTGGGGTCGTCGGTGGCGAGGAAGGTGCCGCGCTCAGCGCTGACCGCGAACGACTTGCCCGTTTTCGATTCAGCGCGGACGAAGATGCCGCTGAGGTCTCGGCCCTGATTCTGACTTTCCTCGACTCGCAAGGTGATGCGCTTGCCGAGCTTGGCGAACTCGCCGACCTTGATGCTGGCTCCCAGCGCGCCAGAGCGCAACTCGAACTGCAGACCTTCATAGGCATAGCGCGCGTACGGTTGAATGAAGCCGACGATGACAAGGGTCAGCAGGCCCAGCGCAGCAGCGTAGAGATAGGGGACGAAGAGTAGCCGGTTGTAGGAGATGCCGACCGCACGCAGGGCATCGAGTTCGCTCGAAAGTGCGAGCTTGCGAAAGGCCAGGAGAATGCCAAGCAGCAGACCAATCGGAATGCCGAGGCCGAGATACTGGGGAATCAGGTTGCCCAGCATCCGCCAAACGACCGAGACCGGTCCGCCCTGATTGACGACGAAATCGAACAGCTTGAGCATCCGCTCCAGCAGCAGCAGCATCGCCGAGATGACCAGCGTTGCCAGCAACGGCAAGGCGATCAGACGGGCGAGGTAGCGATCGAAGCGCGTGAACAGACGCAAGTTTTCGTCGCCCTCTCGTCAAACTTTGGCCGCATCCCACGACCATATCCCACAGGTAACAGCGAATAGCTGCGCGGGCAGGGTATAGCCCGCTGGAGGGTACAGGTCATGTCGAAATCGTTGAGGCGCGGCGCCCTGACGCTCGCTGCTGCGATCGCCTTCACCGGCACGCTCGCCGCGGCTCCAGCCACGGCGCAGGAGATTCTCGGCCCCGATGCGGCGGCTTGCCGTCCGGGCGCGTCGGGTCCGGCTGCGCTGGTGCGTGTGTACGGCTTCAAGGATCGCGGCGGGACGCTGCGCGTGCAGGTCTACGGCCACAACCCTGACGATTTCCTTGAGAAGGGCAAGAAGCTCAAGCGTATCGACCTGCCGATGACCGCTTCGGGCGACATGAATATCTGTGTCGAGCTGCCGCGCTACGGCCAATATGCGATCGCCGTCCGGCATGACCGCGACGGCAACAACAAGAGCGGTTGGAACGACGGTGGAGGCTTCTCGGGCAACCCGAAGATCTCGCTCACTAATCTCAAGCCGGACTATGAGGACGTGTCGTTCGCGGCGAGGGAGGGCGTGACTGTGGTCGACGTGGTGATGAATTATCGCAGCGGGCTGTCGATCAAGCCGCTGGTCGCGCGTCGCAACTGATGGCCCTCGTCGCGCTCCTTTCGAACCCGCGTTCGACCGGCAACCGGTCGATGCTTCCGCGCATACGTGAATTCGTGGCGGCGCATCCGAACATCTTTCACTACGAGGTACAGGACGTTGCCGAGGTACCCGAGGCGCTCGATACGATCGCACGGGTGAAGCCGGCGGTGCTCGTCATCAACGGCGGCGATGGCACGGTACAGGCCGCGCTCACGGAGCTTTATCACGGTGATCATTTCGCCGGCTCGCCGCCGCCGGTCGCCGTGCTGCCGAACGGCAAGACCAACTTGATCGCGCTCGACCTCGGCGCGCAGGGCGACCCGCTGAAAGCGCTCGCGCAGATCCTGGCGATCGTCCAAGCCGACGTGCGACCGCATGTCGTCGCGCGGCAGCTCATTGCGCTTTCTGACGGTCACAACACACGGCCGGTGCTCGGCATGTTCCTCGGCGGAGCGGGGTTGGCGGAAGGCATTCTGTTCTGCCGCAACAAGGTCTATCCACTAGGGCTGCCCAACTGGCTCAGCCATGTGATCACGGTGGTTGCCGTCTTCTTCAGCTTGCTCGTGGGTGGGCGTGGGCGGCTGGCGCCCTTTCGTACGAAGCCCGTTCGCGTCTCGGTGCAACGCGAAGGCGAACTGCACGGGCGCTTCTTTGTGCTCATGGTGACGACGCTCGAGCGCCTGCTGCTCAATATGCGCTCGCATGGCGTCGACCGCTCCGGCTCGCTCAAGCTGATGGCGATCGAGCAGGAGCGGGGGACCGTGCTGCGGACCGCGTTCAATGCCGCTCTGGGGCGTTTAGACAAGAGCCGCTTCAAGGGCTTCCATCTGAAGCGCGGGGATGAAATTCGGATTGAGGGCGACAGCCCAAGTGTCATCCTTGATGGTGAGATATTCCAGGCACCGCAAGGCCGCGCGATCGTGCTGACGCCGACGGCGCCGGTCCCCTTCCTCAGTCTGGCGGCGTGACCGTGCTCCGCGATCTGGTGGCGGCCGAGCTCGAAGCACCGGTCGCCGAAGAGGTGCGGGCGTTCGCCACGGTGCTCGCCGCCCGCTACCCGGATGCTGCGCAGGCGGTACTGTTCTACGGCTCCTGCCTGTGGTCGCGTCAGCTGGACGGGCTGATGCTCGATTTCTACCTGCTGGTGGACGATTACCGCCACGCCTATGCGAAGCCTTGGCTCGCGGCCGCCAATCGCCTGATCCCGCCCAACGTCTTCTATGTCGAACATGGATCGCTGCGCGCGAAATATGCGGTGCTGACGCTCGATGATTTTGCGCGGTTGGCGTCGCCGGCCACACGCAACGTTTCGGTCTGGGCACGGTTCGCCCAACCATCGGCGCTGGTGTGGGCGCGCGATGCCCGGGCGCGAGCCAAGACGATCGACGCCGTCGCGCAGGCAGCGCCGACATTGCTGCTGGCCGCGCGCCCGATGGTGTCCGATCGGATCGAGGTGCGCGATCTGTGGACCCGCGCCTTTGCGCTTACCTATGATGCCGAATTACGATCCGAGAAGCAGGGCAGGGGTGGCACGCTCTACGATACCGCCCCTGAGCGCTATCTCGAGTTCACTGCACCGGCGCTCGCGCATGCCGGTCTTTCGGCGCGCCTCAACAGGGAGGTCGTCGAATTTGCAGAGCCGGCCAGCCGGGCTGCCGGCGAGCGCGCGTGGGTGTGGCGCCGTGCCGAGGGCAAGTTCCTCTCCGTGATCCGCCTCATCAAGGCGAGCCTCACCTTCGATGGCGGCATCGATTACCTCGCGTGGAAGATTACTAGACACTCGGGCGTCAGCATCGCGATCAGCCCCTGGCAGCGCCGCCACCCCATTCTGGCCGGACTGCTCCTGCTGCCACAGCTCAAGCGGAAGGGGGCGGTGCGCTAGCCGGCTACTTCGGCACGGCTGGCGAACGATTGCCGGCCGTGGCAGGTTGATCGCATGGTTCCAAGCTTGGACAGCCGATATGCAATCGCTGCGCTGGCGCTGATCGGTGCCTGTCCGGCATCAGCCAGCGAAGCGCCGGAGGTTCTCGACAGCTATCATGCCTTGACCAGTGTGGCGCCGAAGCGGAACTGCGCAGCCACGTCGAAGCCAGATGAGGTCGTCGTCTGCGCGCGCCGTCATGATAATCTGCGCTACCGCCTGCCGCCGGGCTCGCCCGCGCCCGGCAGCAACGCCGCGCGTAGCGTTGCAGCCGAACGCTTCGCGTTGTCGCACTACCGAGGCGAAGGCGGCAGCGGCTCCTGCTCCAGCGTCGGGCCGAATGGCGCCATGGGGTGCCTCGCGCTCCAAATGCGCGAGCGGGAAGAACAGTCGGCCGGCCAGTCGCCCGGTCTTGTCGGCCGAGTACTGACCTACCTCGATCCTGACGAATGACGCTTAGGCCGCAGCCTTGAGCTGCAGCCTGGTGGCCTGCGCCGCCATCTTGAAGCGCTCGATGATCGTCTGGATCTGCTCGGGCCGATGCTCGGCGCAGATCGAGCAGCGCAGCAGGAACACGCCGGCCGGCGTCGCGGGCGGGCGGCTCATGTTGACATAGACGCCGAGCTCGATGAGCGCGGCCCACATGCGGACCGTCGTTTCCTGATCCGGGAGCAGCACCGAGATAATGGCGCTCTCCGGTGTCTTGGTCGCGATGGTGAAGCCGGCCGCGGTGAGACCGCCGTGCAGCTCGCGCGTGCGCGCCCACAGCCGCTCGCGCTTGTCGTGCGCGTGCATCAGCTTGCGGATCGAGGTGGCCGCGCAGGCGACCACCGCCGGCGGCAGCGAGGCGGTGAAGGTATAGGGGCGGCACATCAGCCGTAGGATGTCGAACTTCGGATGGTTCGAGACGCAGAAGCCGCCGACCGTACCGACCGACTTCGAAAAGGTGCCGACGACGAAGTCGATCTGGTCCTCGACGCCCGCCGCCTCGTAGACGCCGCGGCCGTTCGGGCCGAAGAAGCCCATGCCGTGCGCCTCGTCGACGAGGATCATCACGTTCGGGTGGGACTTGGCGACGCGCACCATCTCGGCCAGGGGCGCGATGTCGCCGAGCATCGAGTAGACGCCTTCGAGCACGACGAGCTTGTTGGCTTCGGCCGGCAGGCGGCCCAGCCGCTTGTCGAGGTCCTCGACCGAGTTGTGGCGGAAGCGCACGATGTCGGCGTTGCCCATCGCGCAGCCGTCGTAGATCGAGGCGTGGCTGTCGGCGTCGAGCACGACATATTCGCCGCGGCCCGCGAGCGTCGCGACCATGCCGAGGTTTGCCTGGTAGCCGGTGGAGAACACCATCGCATGCTCGGTGCCGTAGAAGTCGCGCAGCGCGTCCTCGACTTCCTTGTGCCCCTGATAGGTGCCGTTGAGGACGCGGCTGCCGGTGGTGCCAGCGCCGAAGCGGTCGAGCGCGTCCTTGCCGGCGGCGGTGACGTCCGGGTCGAACGTCATGCCCATATAGTTGTAGGTGCCGACGAGGATGGTGTCGCGGCCGTTGATGACGGCCTCGGTCGGCGACTTCACCTCCGACATCACGATCGAGAAGGGATCGCGCACGCCGGTGGCGTTGAGCGCCGCACGCTCGGCGATAACGGCATCGAACTTCGAAAGGAGATCGCCCACGGCCTATTTGTCCGTCATGCGCGCGACGGCGTCGGCGACCTGGCCCACCGTCTCCAGCTCGGGGAGCATGTTGAGCGGGATCACGATGTCCCACTCGTCTTCGATATTGGCGACGAGGTCCATGACCGTGAGCGAATCGAGTTCGAGGTCGTTGGCGAAGGACGTGCCTTCGGTGATCTCGACACCCTTCTTGTTGACGGGCGCGATCAGCTCGCGAAGACGGCTAAAGATGGCGGCGCGGTCAGGCATGGGCCGGGCTCCTAATGGTTCATGCCTGCGGATGCCAAGACTTTATGGCGAAGACGGGGCTGGGCCGTGGCTAGAGCCAGCCCTGTTCGCGGTACCACGTAGCAGTTGCAGCGAGCCCCTCCCGCGTTTCGATCTTCGGCGACCAGCCGGGAACGGCGGGACCGCGCGCGACCCAGTCGGGATGCGCGAAGTAGCGGGCGCGATCGAAGCTGAGCTTGGGTAGCTCTCCCGTAAAGCGAGCCGCGGCGGTCTGGATGGCGGCGCCTGCCAGCATGCCGAGCTTCGGCACGCGGACGACGAGCGGTTTGCGGCCGATGGCATCGCCGACCAGCCGGGCGAAGCCGGCGTGGTCGTGGCCGCCGGGTACGCCGTCGTCGACCTCGAAGGTCACGCCGGTTTCTCCCGACCGCGTCAGCGTGAGCAGCGCATCGCCGAGATCGTCGACATGAATCCATGAGCCGCGCCCGCGCTGCGGCACGAGCGCGAGGCCGCGCTTGGCGAGCGCGAAGAGTTCGAAGGTCTCGCGGTCGCCGGGACCGTAGACGGCGGGCGGGCGAACGATCGTCCAATCGAGATCCGACCTGCGCACCACCTCCTCGGCCGCGGCCTTCGAGGCGCCGTAGACGGAGAGATCGGGCTCGCGTGCCGCCAGCGAGGAGACGTGGACGAAGCGGCGGGCATCCGCTGCTTTCGCTGCCTCGATCATCGTCTGCGTGCCTTCGACATTACCCCGGAAGAAGTCATCGCGTGTCCGGGCGTTGATGACGCCGGCGATGTGGATCACCGCGTCG
>JAEZQR010000046.1 GCA_023413015.1 Pseudomonadota bacterium | reverse complement strand
ACTTGTTGTGCGCCGCGCCGGTCGAGATCTTTGCGTGCGTGCCGGCATCGACATCGGGATTGACCCGGAAGGCAACAGGCGCCGTCCGGCCCATGGACGTCGCGACCGCCGAAAGCATCTCGGCTTCGGCAAAGGACTCGAGGTTGAACTGGGCGAGCCCGCCTGCGAGCGCGCGCCGCATCTCGTGGGCGGTCTTGCCGACGCCGGAGAACACGATCCTGTCGGAGCTGATTCCCGCCGCGCGCCCCCGGTCATATTCGCCGCCGGATACGACATCGGCGCCGAGCCCCTCTCGCGCCAGCGTACTCAGGACCGCGATATTGGGATTGGCCTTGACCGCGTAGGCGATCAGCGGATCATCAAGGGATGCGAGCGCGGCCCGCAAAGCCCGCGCCTGGCTCCGCATCGCATTGGCCGAATAGACGTAGACGGGCGTGCCGACCGCCTCGGCGATGGCCGGCAGGGGCACGTCCTCGCAATGGAGCACCCCGTCCCGGAGGTGGAAATGGCTCATGACTCGCCCCTCGCTACTCGGCCGTCGCCAGCCCGCCAAGCAAAAGCCGCGGCCCGAAGGCCGCGGCTTTGCCGGGAACGTGATCGTTAGCGCAACTTCAGGCGAACGCCGACGCGGAACGCGCGCCCAAGCAGGTCGCTGTAGGTGCTGTTCGCCGCAAGCCCGGTTTCGGGCAGCAGGATCGGATCGGCGTCGAACAGGTTGGTGACGTTCACGAAGAATTCGCCGGGCTGGTCCCCGGAGGTGTTGAATTTGAACGTCGCGTTGAGATCGAAGTAGGTCGCGCCCCCGATGCTGTTGTCTTCATAGGTGGGGAACTGGTTGGTCGAGATCGGACAGGTCGACCCGCACTCGATGCCGGTGGCGTCGTAGCGGCCGTCGCCGACCCCGCGCGCCACCGCCGTCAGCGTGTAACCTTCGGTGTCGTACGCCGCGCTGACACGATAGATCCACTTCGGCGTGATCGACTGGGTGCCGGTGCCGACACCCAGCGTTCCTACCGAGTTGAGCGGCGTGAAGCCCTCTACTCCGGTAGTGACGACGTTCTTGATATATCGCGTCACCAGGCCGCGCAGGGAGAAATTGCCGTCGGCGATAGGCATCCGATAGGCCGCTTCGAAATCCAGCCCGCTCATCAGAATGCTCGAGAAGTTGACCGGCTGCCGGGCGATAAGGACGCGCGAAGGGTTGGCCGGATCAGGCTTGATCGCGGCACAGAAGTCCGCCAGGCCTTCGAAGCAGCGGTTCACGATGTCATCGGCGCTGAGGCTGTCGATCGCGCCCTTCACCTTGACCCGCCAGTAATCGGCCGACACGCTGAAGCCGGGGAGGAAGCGTGGCGTAACGACCCCGCCGATGTTCCACGAGTCCGCCTTTTCAGGCCGCAGGTCGAGGTTGCCGGTGATTGTGCCGAGATAGGCCAGGCTTGCCCCATAGGTGCCGGTTCCCGGTCCCGCACCCGGGAAGAAGGGATTGGTCACCGTCGAGCTATTCGCGGTGCCCGCCTGATATAGTTCGTTGAGATTGGGCGCGCGGATGTCGCGAGAGCGATTCACGCGAAGCAGGATGTCGTCGATCGGCTGCCAGGTCGCGCCCAGCTTCCAGGTCGTGACATAGCCCGAAGTCGAATAATCAGTCCCGCGGACGGCTCCGTTGAACTCTAGGCCGAAGCCGAGCGGCACGACCGTTTCGAGATAGGCCTCTTTGACGTTGTAGCTGCCCTTGCTGGGCCGGAAGTTGCCGACCGACCATACGCTCGTCGAAGCGCCGGTTGCAGAGTTGAAAATCGGCTGGAACTCGGTCGGCACGAACCCATCGATTTCCTCTTTACGGTATTCCGCGCCCACGGCGACACTGACGTCGCCCGCCCAGGTTGCGAACGGTGCGAATGACAAGTTGGCGCCGATCACGGTCTGCTCGAGCACCTGATCGCGGTAGGGATCGCCCAATATGTAGTCGATCGCGGCGGGATCGGCGACGCCGATGCCCAGCAGGTTCAGCGGCCGGCAGGCCGGATCGTCATCCGTCGTGCTGGCGTTGACGTTGATGAGGCACTGGATCGATCCGACCGGGAGTCCACCGGGGTTGCCGGCGGGCGCGAACACCGCATTGAGCGCGTTGTTCCGGCGTACCGTCTGCTGGATGTTGATCAGTTGCTCGTGCAGGTCGGCGCGGCCGTATTGGCCATAGACATCCCAGTGCGCCGATCGGTCGAAAGCTTCGAAACCGCCCTCGGCGCCGATCACGTAGCGCTGCACCTTCCGCTCGTTATTCGAGCCTCGGCTGGGCAAGTCGACGGCAGTGGTCGCCAGCGTCACGCCAGTGATGCCGGCGAGCCGTGCCTGACCGAGCGTGTTGTAGAGAAAGGCGTTGCAGGTCAGTGGCGCCGCGGCTGCCGTCGCTGCCGTGCCGCAACCGGTCGCATTCAGCCCCAGGCCGGTCATCAGGTTCGGACCCGCGTTGAACAGCGTTTCCTGCCGATTGTACGAAGCCTCGGCGAACAGCGTGACGTCATCGGCGACCTCGAAGCTCAGCCGACCGAACAGCCCGTAGCGGTCTTCTTCGGGATTGAGGCCGATGCGGCGGCCCGAATCGTTGACGCGCCAATCGCCGCCCTGCGTCAGCGACGGCGTCGAGGAGCAGGCGGGCGACGGAAAGGTGAGGGCGCCGTACTGGTACTGATTGATCGATCCGCCTTCGCCGAAATAGGTTCCGCAAAGGCGGTTGGCAGTACCGCCCGCCGAACCGGTGATGAGGCCGCCCGGCGTGGAGTTCGCCGCCCCGACCATGGTGCGGATCAGGTAGCGCGGCACGGTGCTGTTGGCCGTCCAGGCCGGATTCTGGATGCGCACGAAACCGGTGTGGTTCCACCCGCGATCCTGGCCGACCTCGAAGATGCCGTCCGTGTGCGCGATCTCGCCGGCCACGATCAGGCGGCCGCGGCCATCGGCGAACTTCAGGCCACCGGTAAGCGCTCCCGAGTAGTTGAACCCGTCTCCACGCTCCGTGACGCCGACATCCGCCTCCAGTTTCAGCCCTTCGTAGTTCTTGTTGAGGATGAAGTTGGTGACGCCGGCCACCGCGTCGGAGCCATAGGCCGCCGAGGCGCCACCCGTGACCACTTCGACCCGTTCCACCAGCGACTGGGGGATCGTGTTGACGTCGACGATGCCGTTGGCGGTCGAACCCACCGACCGCCGCCCGTCGACCAGCACGAGGGTGCGAACGGTGCCGAGGCTGCGCAGGTTGAGCGCGTTGATCCCCGCGATGCCGTTGCTGAGCTCGAGGCGCGAGTTCGACGGCCGGGTCGATGCGGCAAGCGCCGGCAGCTGATTGACGAAGTCGGCAATGTTGTTGGTCGGCGAGGAATTCTGGATGTCCGTTTCGGTGAGCACCTGCAGCGGGGTCGGCGCCTGGAAGCCATCGCGAACGATGCGCGAACCGGTGATGACGATCGTGTCGGACGATGTTTCGTTGGGCGCTGCAGCGGCAGTCTGAACCGCTGCTGCTCCGCCTGCCGAAGTTGCCGGCGCGGTCTGCGCCGACGCGGTACTGGCTATCGTCAGGGAGGCAAAGGCGACTCCCGAGAAAAGCCCTGCTTTCAGTGACGTGGAAGCGCCCATCGTTAATTCCCCCCTTGTGCGGCAGTCGGCCGCATTAAGTAACAATGGTGAAATGAGCCGACATAATTTCTGTTGGCAAGCCCATAACCTCTCGCCATTGGCCGGGTGGTCGGCGGCGTGGTAGCGATGCGGCAGGACCGGGCTGATTACCCGCGAGAGAGGGGAAGCGTTGGCGTCGCAGGCAGAAGGCAACGTTGCGCTGGTGGGCCCCGTCGTGCCGAAGGGCTTCGGGCGCCAGGCTCTTTACGTGCTGCTCGGCTTTTCCGCCGGCCTGCCCTTCTACATGTTCTCGACCGTGCTTTCGTTGAGGCTCCAGGCGCATGAGGTGGGGCTGGTCGTCATCGGCTTCTTTGCCTGGGTGCAGCTGCTGCCGACCTTCAAGTTCCTCTGGGCCCCGCTACTCGACCGCTACGAGATTCCCGGGTTCGGCCGCTTCTGGGGAAAGCGGCGCGGCTGGATCATGCTCGCCCAGCTCGGCATCTTCACTTCGATGGTGGCGATGGGGCTTACCTCGTCGGACTCGAACCTCGGCATCACGGCGCTGTTCGCGGTCCTGCTCGCCTTCTGGACGACCACGCTGGAGGTTGCCGCCGATGCGTGGCGAATCGAGCTCGCGCCGACCCAGGAGGAGCAGGGGCCGCTCGCCGCAGCCAACCTCTGGGGTTATCGCACGGCCATGGTCGCTGCGGGCAGTGGTGCGCTGCTCGTCGCCGATCAGCCCGGTTGGGGCTGGACGGGCGCCTATCTCGCCATCGCTGCTGCAGCCCTTCTGCCTTTCCCCTTGCTCGCCCTGATGCGGCGGGATCCGGGCCATAGCGGCAGCCGTGGCCGGGCGCTTCTGGCCGGTCTCGGCGCGAGCGCTGTCATCCTATGTGCCGCGATCGCAAGCGTCGCGGCGGTCGGTTGGCTGCTGCTGCGCGCTGTCACCGCGATCGGTATCAGCGGCGAAAGCAATGTCACGGTGCCTGTACTGGTGATCTGCATGGTGCCGTTCCTGATCATGGCTGCGGCGCTCCCGAAGATCCGCCAGCTGCCGTCGACGGCGCCGGCGCGGCGCTCCGTCGCGCTCGGCCCCTATGTCGACTTCTTCTGGCGCTACGGCTTCATGGCCCTCGGACTGATGGCCTTTGTCTCGGTCTACCGCATGGGCGACGTGCTCGCTCTCAACCTCTCCAAGCCGATGATCCGGGGTCTGGGCTACTCGCTCACCGAGATCGGGCTGGCGGACAGCTATGTCGCCTTGGCCTCAAGCATCGTCGGCGTGGGGCTTGGCGGCTGGATGGCGGCGCGATGGCGGCAGGGATGGGCGCTTGCCGTCGGCGCCTTTTTCGCTGCCCTCGGCAATTTCGCGTTCGTCTGGCTCGCCCACCAGCCGGTCGACGGAACGGCGCTCTACATTGCCACAGCCGCCGATCAGTTCGGCAACGGCATGGCCGGGGCGGTGTTCGTCGTCTACCTTTCGCTACTGGTCAATCCTCGCTTTGCGGGCGCGCAATATGCGTTCCTGTCCGGCTTCGCTTTCCTGCTGCCACGACTGCTGTCCGGAGCGGGAGGCGGGCTCGTCGAGGCATTCGACCGGGCCGGCTATCCGGGCTTCGACCTCTTCTTCCTCCTGTCCGGCGTGCTGAGTCTGGCCGCCCTGCTCTTCCTGCCGATGATCGCCCGTGCCCGCCCCCGGCCGGCGAATGATCCGGCATGATCGACGCAGTCGCGGAACGGGCCTTCGCGCCCGCGGCGGAGGCTGTCGCCTCAGGCCGTATTCCTGGTGCCACGCTGGGTATCGTGTCCGCCGATGGGTGGCGGGCGGTTCGCGTTGCCGGCATGGCCGCGCTCCTGCCGGAGCCGGAGGCGCTGACGGAGCATCACTGGTTCGATCTCGCCTCGGTCTCCAAGGTGATCGCCACCACGACGATGATCCTGACGCTCGCAGACGAGGGCCGGATCGATCTTGATCGCCCGCTGACCGACGCGATCCCGGACCTGCGCCAATATGATGTCGCGAACGCCGCCGAACGGAAGCTGACCTTCAGGGATTGCCTCGCGCATCGCACCTTCCTGCCGGCGGTCGAGCCGATCTACACCTATGGCGACGATCCAGCGCGCCTGCGCGCCTTCGTGCTGCAGCGGGAGTGGCGCCATGGTCCGTCGGTCTACTCCGACATCAACTTCATACTTCTCGGCATCGCGGTCGAGCGGATCACCGGATCACCCTTGTCGGAATGGCCGCTCGGCCCGGGCCTGATCTTCGGTCCGCCGCCCGGCCCGGCCGTGGCTACCGAGACCTGTCCCTGGCGCGGCCGCGTCATGAAGGGCGAGGTCCACGACGAGAATGCCTGGGCCCTCGGCGGCGCCCCCGGCCATGCAGGCCTGTTTGGAACGGTCGCGGGGGTGCTCGGCTTCGCCGCGGGCCTGCTCGACGGCAGCGGCGCCTCGCCGTTCATGCTCCGGGCGATCCGCACGCTGGTGCACGAGCACCGCACCTGCGGCTGGGAGCGGCGCTTCGACGGCTGGCCCGGCGGCGACACCTGCTCGGACGAGACCATCGGCCATACCGGCTTCACCGGCACCGGCCTCTGGGTTGATTTCGAGCGCGGCCTCGCCTGGACGTTGCTCTCCAACCGCGTCCACCCGACCCGCCATCGCGATACGGGTATCCTGGAGCTGCGCCGCGCGACCGGCGACGCCGTGATCGCGGCTTGGGACGCGGCCTAGTTCGCCTCGGCGATCAGCGCGAGCGCCGCGTCCATCACTTGAGTCGCCCCGGCGTCGCCCGGAACGTCATTGGCATAGACCGAAAAAATCAGGGTCCGGCCGCTGCGGGCCACCATGTAACCGGACAGGGCGTTGGTTGCGTTGAGCGATCCCGTCTTGGCGAACAGCCGCCCTTCGAGCGGCGTTCCGCGGAAGCGGCGGGCAAGCGTGCCGTCCACGCCGGCGATCGGGAAGGTCGCGCGCCACGCGGCGCCCCAAGGCTGGGCGGCTGCCCAGCGCAGGAGAGTGGCGACCGCACGCGGCGTCAGACGATTGTAGGTCGACATGCCCGAGCCATCGGACAGGTCCCAGGCCGTCCGCGGCACGCCGGCGCGCTCCATCATCCCCGCGACCGCTGCCACGCCATCCTCGATCGAACCCGAACCGGCGACGAGACCAAGGCGACGGATCAGCAGTTCGGAGTGCAGATTCTGGCTGACCTTGTTGACGTGGGTCAGATCCTCCGCAAGCGGCGGCGGGGTGAGGCGCGCCAGCGCCTCCGCTTCAGGCGGTTGCGCCGCCGGCGGGCCATTGCGCTCGGCCGGATCATCATCGGACGGTGTGAACGGCCGATGCCGGACCTCCGTCTCACCCTTCACCCGGACGCCGCGCGCTTCGAGCAGGGCGCGTAACCGCCAAGCGGCGAAATGGGCCGGGTCGTCGATGCCGAGGCGCAGCGTTTCCGGCTCTGCTCCGACCGCGATCGTTCCGGTGACGCGGACGGTGCGGCTGTTCGGGAACCGATGGAACTGGAGCTTCGTCGCTCCTTCGGCGACCGTCGTCGCGAGATTGACCACCTCGTAATAGGGCAGCATGTCGATCGCCGGGCGGTCCCCGGTGCGGCCGGGGGCGACGCGCATCGCCAGTTCGTTGTTGTCCAGGGTCAGCGCCGAGATCGCGGTGCCGTAGCGGCTCTGGATATTGTTCCAGCTCATCCCCGGGCTCCAGCGCTGGTCGGGAAACAGGCTGTCGTCGCCGATGATGTGGCGTACCCGGCGGGTGCGCGCGGCCACCGCATCCGCCAGCGCGGCGAGGCAATTGGTGACGCAATCCGGTGCGCTTGACAGCCGCGCGTCGCCGTAACCGGTCAGGATCACGTCGGGCGCGCGGCGTCCGCGCGAGCCGAGCCGTACCGCAGCGCCGCCTGCCATGTCCGGCCGGTCCAGTCCGTTCATGCTCGCAAAGACGGCGGCGGTGGTCAGCATCTTGGTGTTCGAGGCCGGTATGAAACGGCTGTCGGGATTGATCGCGATCAGCTCCCGGCCGTCATCCGTGGTAACTACCAGGCCAAAGCGCGTGCCGGCGGGTGCTGCGGTCAGCGCGGCCTCGACTCGCTGCTGAAGCGTATCCTGCGAGGCAGAAGCGGGCGAAGCCGTGCCGATCGCCAGCACGGCGAGGGCGGAGAAGAGATGGGAGCGGACGGATAGCATGACGCGGAGCCTAGGGCACATCGCGGCTCGGGCAATATGGCTCCACTCATTCAGAGCGTTTCCGCCGCTATAACGCAGGGGCATTTTGGCCCCTCCCGCCCTTGCACCATGCGGTCGTAGCAGCACAGTTGCCGTATGATGCTTCGTATATTCATCCGCTTGTGGGCGGCCGTGATCGGGCTGGCGCTTGCGCAGCCGGGCGTCACGCAGGAACGTGACCGGCTGGCCGAGACGCTAGCCCTCCCGATGGCGAGCGGCCTCGTCGGCGCGCGCGACGTGCCGCGCTTCGCGTGGGTCGAGAATGCCGCCGGTGTGGGCAACATCTGGTTGGCGTCGCGCGGACAGCCGGCGCGGCGGCTCACGGCCTTCACCGAGGACGACGGGCAGCAGCTCTACGGTCTCGCATTCACCAATGACGGCGCCAGCCTCGCCTTCGTGCGCGGCGGCGACGAGGAATTCCCGGATGAGGCGAATCTGCCCAATACGGGAGCCGCACCGATCACGCCGCCCCAGCGGGTGTTCGTGGTCCGGGCGGAGGGCGGCACGCCGCTCGACATCGGCGAGGGCCATTCCCCAATTTTTTCGCCGGACGGCGGACGGCTCGCCTTCACCCGTCGAGGCGAGATCTGGCTCTGGACGCGCGGCGGCGATGCGCGGCGGATCGCCAAGGTGGGCGGCGATGTCGGCCGGCTGAGCTGGGCGCCCGATGGGACACAATTGCTGTTCTCCGAAGATCGCGACGACCACAGCTACATCGCCGTGCTCCAGGCGGACGGACGGCGCCTCCGCTATCTCGATCCGGGCGCCGCCCACGCGGTCGAGCCGGTGTTCTCGCCGGACGGACGGCAGGTCGCCTTCATCCGCTATCAGTCGCCGCCAGCCGGAGCGGCGCCGGACAGCGGCCATTATTGGTCGATCCGGGTCGTCGATCTGGCGACTGGCGCCGCACGGGCATTGTGGACGGCACCGCCGGGCCGCGGCAGTCGCTATGCGGGCACGCGCAGCCGCAATCTTTTCTGGAGCCGGAGCGGCCAGATCGTCTTCCCGTGGGAACGGAGCGGCTGGCTCCATGTCCATGCGCTCGACGCCCGGCGCGGCGGCGAACCGCGCGCCCTCACCAGTGGCGCCTTTGAGGTCGAGACCTTCGTGGTCGACGACGCACGCGATGCGCTGCTCTACGCCGCGAATGCGGGCGAGATCGACCGCCGGCGGGTCTGGCGCCGCCCGCTGCAAAATGGCGCGCCGGTTCGTCTGGGTACTGGCGAGGGCATGCACTTCTTTCCGACGATCGGCGGCGGTGAGGTGGCGGCGATCGCGACGACGATTTCCAGCCCAGCCCATCCCGTCCTGCTCGGCGCCGGGACGACACCCCTTGTGCCTGTGCCGATCGCCTCGAACTTCATCGCCCCCGAGGCGGTCGTGTTTCGCGCGAAGGACGGCATGGAGATCCGGGGCCAGCTCTTCCGCGCCCGCGGCCCGGGGCGGCGACCGGCCCTGATCTTCATCCACGGCGGCCCGCGCCGGCAGATGCTGCTCGGCTTCCACCCGTCCGGCTATTATTCGAAGACCTATGTCATGAACCAGCATCTGGCCGCGCTCGGCTATCATGTGCTGGCCGTGAACTACCGGGGCGGCACCGGCTATGGACAGGCGTTCCGCGACGCGCCCGAGACGGGCCGCGAAGGCGCTTCGGAATATCGCGACATCCTTGCCGCCGGCCGCTGGCTGGCAGAGCAGGACGATGTGGACCGCATCGGCGTCTGGGGCGGAAGCTGGGGCGGTTATCTGACCGCACTTGCCTTGGCGCGCGACAGCGAACGCTTCATCGCCGGTGTCGACCTCCACGGCGTCCACAGTCTGCTTCGCCCGGTGCCGAACTCGCTTTCGCCCGAGGCACAGGAGCGCGCGCGCCAGCTTCAGTGGGATTCCTCGCCGCTCGGCGCCATCGAGACCTGGCGCTCACCCGTCCTGCTGATCCACGGCGACGACGATCGCAATGTGGATTTCTCGCAGACGCTGCTGCTCGCCCGCGAGCTGACGGCGCGTGGCATTCCCTACCGCGAGCTGGTCTTTCCCAACGAGCGACACAGTTTCTTCCGCCACGAAAGCTGGCTCCAGGCCCTCCGCGCCACCGAGGACTTCCTCGATCTCACCCTGATGCGCCGGCAGCCGTTGCCGTGAGTGGGCCGAAGATGCGCGGCGAGCCGCACTCAGATATAGTGCGGCTCGCCGCGCTCCCGCAGCGCCTCATAATGCACTAGCGCCGGCTCGGGGCCGAGCGCCACCGGCTGACCGTCACGGAAGGCCCGTTCGCCACGGTCGCAGTCATCCGCACGGACATAGCCGTTGATGTAGAAGCGGCGGTAATGGGTCGATCGGTTGGGGCCGGACCCGTGGACCAGATAGGGGTTCCAGAGGGCAAGGTCGCCAGGATCGAGTTCGAGCTGGACCGCATCGGCCGCCGAGAGCCCCACCCGTTCGAGCGCCGCATCCTGCATCGCGGTGCCCAGCACCTCGATATCGGTATCGAGCTTGAGGTCGCCGTGCAGATGGCTGCGCGGAATGAAGAGCATGCCGCCCGACTCGGCCCCGTGCGGATCGATCGCGAGGCCGGTCTGGACATAGGACGTGCCGAGATTGCGGTAGCACTCGGGGGGGCGGCGGAAGCGCGAGTCCTGGTGCCAGGCGAAGTCGCCTACGGCCCCCGGGGCCTTCCAGTGGATCTGGTTGATGATCTGCTTGATGTCGCGCCCGATCAACGGCTCCAGCAAGGCCACGAAACGCGGATCGAGCCGCACCGCGTCGAGTTCGGGCCGATGGTAGGACGGCCATTGTACCATCTGCACCACCGGTCCGTTCAGGCCCTCGGCGATCTTGTAGAAGAGGTTGCCATGACGGAAGCTGCGGCCGTGCGCCACGCCCTCGGCATGGACGCGGTCGATTCCGGCGCCGATCGCGGCGACCTCCTCGGGCGTGAAGAAGCCGCGGACGATGGCATAGCCATCGCGGTGCCAAGCTTCGGGATCCACCATCTCAATTCTCGTTCGGGGCCTTGACGACATTCTCGTCGAGCTCCCCCTCCCAACGCGCGACGGTCGTCGCGACGGTGAGGTTCGCGCTCGCGCTCGGCACGGTGCGCGTCATGTCGAGCAGCCGATCGAACGGCAGGACGAAACCGGCCACAAGAGCGGCCCTCTCTGCCGAAACGCCGCCATGACTCGCGAGGCCTTGGTGGCAAGCGGGTCGGTGCAGTGGCGCAGATAGAGAAGGAAAGACGCAAAGATCATCGTTGCGGCAAGCTAGCCGGCCGCCGCGTCGCTTGGCACATATCCATGCAGCGACGCGCTATAGCCTGCCGCTATGGAGTATCCAGGACGCGCTTGAGCGCTTTCAGGAACTCGTTCGCGATCGCGCTGAGCGGCCTGTTGAGCAAGAACATGGCATGAATGTCGAACGTCACGCGCGGCTTCAGCGGGCGCATGGCCAAGCCAGGCGCAAGGCAGGCCTGGGCCGTGAAGCTGTCCACCACTGTCATGCCGACTCCCTGGCGGACCAGTGCGGCGGCGATATAGAAGGTTCGGGCGGAGACGACCTCGTCCAGCTCCAGGTTCAGCCGCTGCAACTCCTCGGTGAAGATCCGCCCCGTCGGGCCGCTCGCCGCGAGGCTGATGAAGCGTTGCCCTTTGAGGCGGGGCAGATCGATGCAGGGCGGCGCATCCGGCATGTCCTGCTCGCGATAAAGTACAACGAGTTCGCCTTCGCCGAGCCAGTGTTGGGCGATCGGCGCGGCCGGAGGCACCTGATAGGCGATGGCGATGTCGGTTTCGCGTTCGTGAAGCTTGCGCAGCAAGTCGTCGTGATGGACGGTTTGCAGGTCGAACTTCACATTCCCGTGGGTGCGCAGAAAATTTGCGACGGCGGTGGGGACCGCCTCGAGGGCCAGCGAAGGGAGTGCCGAGATGCGCAGCGTTCCGCCGGTTCCGCGGCGAAGGTTCCGGCCCGCCTCCCGGAGGGCGTGTACCCGGTCCTGAATCTCCCGGACCTCGGCGAACAGCGAATGCGCATCTTCGGTCGGCACCAGTCCGCCGTTGGTGCGCCTGAAGAGCTGAAAACCCAGCAGGCTTTCCGCATGGCGCAACATCTTTGACACCGACGGCTGCGACACATTGAGCGCCCGCGCGGCGGCGCTTACGGAACCGTTGACGTAGACGCAGTGGAAAATTTCGATGTGGCGCAGATTCATACAGGATTGCCCTCACGCACGTTCAGTTGGGCGCCGTTCTTGAGTGTGCTGCTCTTGATGGGGTTGCGCCACGCCAACATGCCCGGCGCCTCGATCCAATCGATCACATCGACGAGTCGGCTTAGGTATAAAATTGAAAAGCCGCATCTAGCCCCACGCACCCAGATACCCATCGGGCGAAGCGCCAAGGCTCAGCCCGAACATGTCGGCAACCGACCGATGCTAACGCCGGCCAGTCGTTCTTGTCGATGCCTCTCACGATCGCAAATTGAGTGTCGGCTTCCCGACTTGAAGCCCTCTACCGCAGACCTTCAGCAATTGGCTATGCTCAGCCCTCCGGTGGGACGCTGACGAAGGCTAGAAAAGGGCCAATCTATGACTGGCCCTACAGCTACTATGGACAGAACATCGACAAGCAGGTGAAACCGCCGCGGCCCGAACTCGCCGCTCGCGCGATCAAGCCTGACTATGTGCTCGGCCCCCATACTGCCTCACTGGGGCTCACCTTCTCTCGCCCTGGCACGCTGGACGTCGCTTTTTGCGCAGGGGGCGTTCGTCGGCCAGCACGGCTCGTGGAACCGCAATCCACCGAGCGGCTACAAGGTCATCTTCGTGCCGTTCAAGCGGCTGCCAAACGCGCCGCGACGGTGCTGGAGCAGCAGCTTGGTCTCAAGCGCACCGGCACTATGCCGGACGAGCTCGTATTCGCCGTAGAGCGCCACATTGAGACCAAGCACTTCGCTGCGGCCCAACACGGATATTCCCTCAAGCCTAGCGCTTCGAACTCGCGCGCTTTCCCGAGTTCGTGCTCGAATTCCAGTAGCGCGCCGGCGGCGAAGCGTCGGCTGACGCCGTGCCCGAGCTCAAGGACCAGCGCGTCGGCAGCGTCAGCCTTCCCGCCGGTGAGCCGGCCATAGCAGGCTTCGGCTTCCGACACGCCCGCCGCAACCGTAGCGCCGTAAACCTTCTCGCTAAGGCCAACCGCCAATGCCGGGCTCGCTGCGCACAGAAGAGCTGCCACCAGCGGCCACTTCACCGACTCGCCTCCGCGGCGATGTCGGAGTTCTTTACACTCTGCTCTGCCTTGACGGCTGCGCCGGCAAGCGGCTTGGCCCAAATCAGGCACTTCCCCGCGCTGGAACTGTTCTTGCATGTCAATCGCAGGAGCGGGGCTCGTGGAGGTGCCCATGTCGCTCGTACGCAAGCTGCTCCTCGCGACCGCCGCCAGCCTGTCTTTAGCCGCTCCGGCCGCCGCCAAGTTCGTCGATCCGATCGCGGCGCGGGTACCGCTCGGACCAGTCACGGTCGGCCTGCAGCCCGTCCTTAACGGTCTGATCTCGCCCCTTGCCTTCATCCCGGCCAACGACGGCACCGGACGCACCTTTGTCGTCGAGCAGACGGGGCAAATCCGGGTCCTGAAGAATGGTGTCCAGCAGGCGCAGCCGCTGGCCGACCTGTCCAGCCGCCTGGTACCACTCGTGCCCTTCTACGACGAGCGCGGCCTGCTCGGCATGGCGCTCCATCCGAACTTCGCCCAGAACGGCAAGTTCTACACCTACACCAGTCAGCCCGTGAGCGGCCAAGCCGACTTCACCGTACCGATCGCCGCCGGCGAGGTGATGAACCACCAGTCCGTGGTGACCGAGTGGAAGATCGATCCCAACAACCCGAACCGGGTCGATCCAAGTTCGGCCCGCGAGATCATGCGGGTCGACAAGCCGCAGATGAATCACAACGGCGGCACGCTCGCCTTCGGACCTGACGGCGATCTTTACATCTCGATCGGCGACGGCGGCGGGGCCGACGACCAGAACAATAACCCGCAGGGCCCGCAATTCGGACCGGAGGCGCTGCACGGCCACGCGCCGGAAGGCAACGGGCAGAACATGCAGACGGTGCTCGGCAAGATTCTGCGGATCAACGTCGATGGGCAAGGGACGCCCAGCGCCAACGGCCAGTACAATATTCCGACGGATAACCCGTTTGCGGCAAGCGGCGACGGCAAGCTCGACGAGATTTACGCCTCCGGCCTCCGCAATCCCTTCCGCATGAGCTTCTCCAGTGACGGGCGGCTGTTCGTCGGCGATGCCGGGCAAGAGAATGTCGAGGAGATCAACCAGGTGAGCGCCGGCGGCAACTATGGCTGGCACATCAAGGAAGGCACCTTCCTGTTCAACCCGAACGGCACCGCGCCCGAGGACAGCACCGTGACCGTACCGGCGTCCCCCGGTGTGCCCGCCGGGCTGATCGACCCGCTCTTCCAGTATGATCACGACGATGGCGAGGCGGTGATCGGCGGCTTCCTGTACGAGGGCACGGCGATCCCCGAGCTTACCGGCATGTACATCTTCGGCGACTTGTCAGCCGACCTTGAGGAGGGCGAGTTCGGGCGGCTGTTTGCTGGCAACCCCGCCACGGGTGAGTTCTTCGCGTTGCTGAAGGACGAGCTGCCCGGCTACCTCAAGAGCCTCGGCATCGACGAGAACGGCGAAATCTATGCGCTTATCAGCCGCGAGCTCGGACCGCAGGGCACGACCGGCATGATCCTGCGGCTGGTCGCAGCGCAGGCGCCGGTGCCGGAGCCGGGTGCGATCAGCCTCTTTGCCCTCGGCCTGGCGGCCCTTGCAGCGAGCCGACGGCGCCGCCGTCGCTGAGGGCAGCCGCCGGTTAGCTAGTCAGGTGCAAGCGCCCAGCCATCCGGTGGTCGCCGGCGCCAGCCGCAACAGAGTTGGCAGCCATCGGGTCTGACCGACGAGCACATCACTGCGGCCGCGGGCGATCGCCTTGAGCGTAGCGGCGACGACGACCGGCGGCAGCACCTCAACCACCCGGACGCCGCGCGGTGCAAGTTGGTGGCGCAGCGCCTTGGTGAAGGCGTGAAGCCCGGCCTTGCCGGCATCATAGACCGGCGCCCGCGTTGCCAGGGCCAGCGCATAGCCGGACGACACCATCACGACGCATGGCGCGCTTGATCGACGCAGGAGCGGCATGAACTGGGTGGTGAGGACGATCGGCAATGCACACAAAGTGTCGGGACACAGGAAGCTTGCCGCAGCTAAAGCTCTGAATTTGCTTGAGCGGCAGAATTCCCATTAAGCGGCCATACACATGTAGTGTGCCGCAAATGTAGCCCTTTCACAAGAAGAGTGCCGCAGCTGTTGTGAGGTCCGCTTCCCACCCACAGCGGTCACGAGCAGCACTCGTGCGTGGCCTGCGGCGTTGCAGCGGCATGACCACCGACGATCGCTTGACCGGCGGCTGCGCCTGCGGCGCTGTGCGCTTCACCACCCGCGGGCAACCGCTGCGGGTGGGGCTATGCCACTGCCTGACCTGTCGCAAGGCGCACGCCGCCGCATTCAATCCCTTCGTCGTTTTTGCCCCCGACCAGGTCAAAGTCACCGGCGCACTTGCTACCTGGGCGAGTTCGCCCAGCTATCAGCGCCGCTTCTGCCGGGTGTGCGGATCGCGCGTGCTCGGGGTGAACGACGGCGAGGTCGAGCTGTCGCTCGGTAGCTTCGACGAGCCCGGCCGCTTCGCGCCGCAGTACGAGAGCTGGATCAGCCGACGCGAGCCATGGCTCGCCCCGCTCCCCGTGCCACAGCACGAGCACGACAGAACCAACAGCTAGGCGCGGGTCAGTTCTTCACCCAAAGCAGACATTCGAGTGGGTGCTGTACCGGTCGTACTCAGGCCCTTTGGGAATCCCACTTGCCGTATACGGGACCTCCGATCGCGAGCTTTCACGCATCAGGCGTGACGCGCCAAGACTGGCTCTAGCCTGCTGCAGCTTGATGAGCATCGGCGCCTCACCTTTGAGCCGAGCGGATCGTTCAGGCGCGCGGCCCAGCGTGGCAGAAACTGGGCAATCGATGGCTGCCATTACGTTCAAGACGGCCGGAACCAATTCAGGGCCGGAAGGTCATGTTAGCTGAGGTGATCCCATGAGGCGCATCCTAGCGGCGACGGATTTTTCCACCCGCTCAGACCGCGCGCTGCGCAGGGCCGTGCTGATTGCTGGCCAGTTCGATGCCGCCCTCATCCTTGTTCACGTGGTCGACGATGACCAACCGGTTTACCTGATCGACCGTCAGCGAGCAGCGGCATCAGAATTGCTGGAGCAAACCGCCAGGACCATCGCCGAGGTGGACCATGTCGCGACGGAAGTGGTGATAACGGCGGGTGATGCGTTCACAGGCATTCTATGGGCGGCGGGGGAAACCGACGCGGACCTGGTCATAGTCGGGCCGCATCGCCGCCAACTCATGGATACCTTCATCGGAACGACTGCCGAGCGGACGATCAGGCGCAGCCAGCATCCGGTCCTCATGGCCAATGCGATGCCATCGGCTCGGTACAACCGAATCCTTGCCGCAATCGCTTTCGATGAGGCTTCGCGATCTGCCGTCGAAGCCGCCCAACGGCTGGGTTTTCTTGAGCAAACCGAGGTGATGGCGTTGTACCTCTTCGACGCTCCGGCACTTGGAATGATGAAGCGCGGAACGTCGGTGCCGGAAGCGATTGACCATTACGTCGACAACGAGAAACAGCGGGTGAGCGCCGAGTTCGCGTCGCTCTTGTCCGGCGCCGGCTTGCTGCGTGCGCAGCCACTCCTCCAACCCAAGACGGGCTCTCCCGCGCACGAGATTTTGTCCTGTGCCGACGCTCGGGACGTTGACCTGATCGTGGTCGGAACCAACCAACGAAAGGGGGTCGAACGCTTCTTGCTCGGCAGCGTCGCGCAAAGGGTGCTGTTGGATGCCAAGCAAGACGTTCTTGTCGTCCCGGTCACAAGGGAGGGAGAGCTGATGCGGCAATGACCGTCGGAAGGTTGGGGTACGGGGCCATCAGTCCAAGGGGCTTCGTGATTTCCCTGCAGTCGTGGCTTGTGCACTCAGAAGTAGCCAGCTGATTCACAACGGGAGGCGGAAATAGCAGCGCCGGGCGACATTCTGTTGTGGTTGATGCTTGCGCTGCCGTTCCTGGGCAGCCTGCTCGCCGCCGTCCTTCCTTCACGGGCACGCAACGCCGCCGGCCTGCTGGCCGGAGCCGTGGCCCTGGCTGGCACGACGCTAGCCATCTTCCTTTATCCAACCGTTTCCGGCGGCGCGGTTGTCCGAACCGAGATCGAATGGCTGCCTTCGCTCGGCTTGAACCTCCTTATCCGGCTCGACGGGCTCTCCTGGATCTTCGCGCTCCTTGTTCTCGCGATCGGGTTCCTCATCGTCCTTTACGCCCGCTACTACATGTCCCCGGCCGACCCGGTCCCGCGCTTCTTCGCCTACCTCCACGGCTTCATGGGATCGATGCTGGGCCTCGTCCTGTCCGGCAATCTGGTGCAGCTCACCTTCTTCTGGGAGCTGACCAGCCTCTTCTCCTTCCTCCTCATCGGCTATTGGCATCAGAACGAGACGGCGCGAAGCGGAGCACGCATGGCGCTCATCGTCACGGCAGCGGGAGGGCTGTGCCTGCTGGTCGGGGTTCTGCTGATCGGCAAGATCGCCGGAAGCTACGACCTCGACGCGGTTCTGGCCGCGGCTGGTTCGATCCGCGCGAGCGAGCTCTATCTGCCCGCTCTGGGCCTGATCCTGATCGGTGCCTTCACCAAGAGCGCTCAGTTCCCGTTCCACTTCTGGCTTCCGCATGCGATGGCGGCGCCGACGCCGGCGTCGGCCTATCTTCATTCCGCGACCATGGTGAAGGCGGGCGTCTTCCTTCTCATCCGCCTATGGCCGGTGCTGTCCGGGACGGATGCCTGGTATTTTACCGTCACGAGCGTTGGGCTGATCACACTGACCATCGGTGCCTGGGCTGCCATCTTCCAGCAGGACCTCAAGGGGCTGCTTGCCTATTCGACGATCAGCCATCTGGGCCTTATCACCCTGCTGCTAGGGCTCAGCAGTCCGCTGGCGATGGTGGCGGCAATCTTCCACACGCTCAATCACGCCACCTTCAAGGCTTCGCTGTTCATGGCGGCGGGAATCATCGACCATGAAGCCGGCACGCGCGACCTCCGGCGGCTGAGCGGGCTCTACCGCTTCATGCCGATCACGGCGACGCTGGCGATGGTCGCCGCTGCCGCGATGGCGGGCGTCCCGCTGCTCAACGGCTTCCTGTCGAAGGAGATGTTCCTCGCTGAGACGCTCAGAGACTATAATGATACGCTGCTCGATCAGGCGATGCCGTATGTCGCGACCGTCGCCCTGGCGTTCAGCGTCCTTTATTCGGTCCGCTTCATCCACCAGAGCTTCTTCGGACCGCCACCCGAAGGCTTATCACGCGTGCCGCAGGAGGCGCCGCGATGGATGCGGCTGCCTATCGAGGTCCTCGTCGCTGCCTGCCTCGCCGTCGGGATGTTCCCGGCCGTAACCATCGGCCCGATCCTTGATGCCGCGGTTCGGTCTGTTCTGGGGGGAGACACGCCCACCTACAGTCTCGCCATCTGGCACGGATTTACCCGGCCGCTGTTCCTCAGCTGCGTCGCGCTCGCGCTCGGTGCAGCTGGCTACGTCGTGTTCCGCAATCGATTGAACGCCGCGCGCTCGGTCCCCCTCCTCGGCCGGCTCAAGGGCCGCCGGATGTTCGAGACGGGACTGTCGATCATCATCTCGGCCGCCCGGGCACTCGAGGCATTCTTCGGGACGCGCCGGCTCCAGTCCCAGCTGCGGGTGCTGGTCGCCGTCGCTGGCCTTGCCGCCCTGCTGCCGTTCCTCCGCCATGGCTATAGCGTCGGTGGGGACAGCGGCACGATCCTCGACCCGGGCTTCGGCGTGATCTGGCTCGTCGGGGCGGCCTGTGCTGTTGGTGCTGCCTGGCAGGCCAAATATCACCGCTTCGCCGCGCTCATTCTGCTCGCCGGCGCCGGTCTTGTGAGCTGTATCAGCTTTGTCTGGCTCTCCGCCCCCGATCTCGCCCTGACCCAGCTGCTGGTCGAGACCGTGACCACCGTCCTGCTGCTCCTCGGCCTCCGCTGGCTTCCCAAGCGGCTCCAGGAGATCTGGCCCGAGGGTCGTACCCCGTTACGGGTGAGGCTGCGTCGCGGCGCCGATCTCGTCATCGCCGTCGCAGCGGGCGTGGGGATGGCGTTTCTTTCCTATGCAGTCATGACACGACCGCTGCCCGACACTATCTCGCGGTTCTTCGTCGAGCGCTCCTATCCGGGAGGCGGCGGCCGGAACGTCGTCAACGTTATCTTGGTCGATTTCCGTGGCTTCGACACCTTGGGCGAGATCACCGTCCTCGCCCTTGTCGCGCTGACCGTCTTCGCGTTGCTGCGCCGCTTCCGGCCGGCGCGGGAAAGCGTCCGCAGCCCCGAGCCGCAGCGTCGCCAGGATGCATTCGACCATGAGCGCGAAGGGCGTGAGCCGGGCGACACGCTGGCCGACTATCTCTTCGTTCCGCGGGTCATCATGGAGTGGCTGTTCCCGGTCATCATCGTCGTCGCCCTGTATCTTTTGATCCGGGGGCATGATCTGCCCGGCGGCGGCTTCGCGGCCGGCGTCACCATGTCGATCGCGCTGATCCTGCAGTATATGGCCTCAGGCACGCGCAGCATCGAAGCCCGCCTTCGGGTACGGCCGCTCAGATGGATGGGGATGGGGCTGCTTATCGCCGTGGGTACAGGTGTGGGAGCCTGGTTGTTCGGCTATCCCTTCCTCACCTCCTGGTTCCGCTATGTCGACCTTCCGCTGGTCGGCGAGATACCTATGGCGTCGGCGCTGCTGTTCGACCTCGGCGTGTTCCTGCTGGTCGTCGGCGCGACAGCCCTGATCTTGGTCGCGCTCGCCCACCAGTCGATCCGCACGCCGGCCCGGACCCAGCCGTCGATACCGCGGAACGAACCCCATCCGGAGCAAGCCTGATGGAGCTTGTCCTCGCGCTTGCCATTGGCGTGCTGACGGCATCGGGCGTGTGGCTGATCCTTAGGCCGCGCACCTTCCAGGTGGTCGTCGGCCTCTCGCTCATTTCCTATGCCGTAAACCTCTTCATCTACGCCATGGGCCGGCTCAAGGTGGACGCGCCGCCGATCGTCGGCGCGGGCGCCGCCGATCCGGCACACTATGTCGATCCGCTCCCCCAGGCCCTGGTGCTCACGGCCATCGTCATCTCCTTCGCGATGACCGCGTTGCTGCTCGTCGTCCTGCTCGCCTCGCGCGGTCTCACCGGGACCGACCATGTCGATGGTGAGGAGCCCAAGTGACGGCCGTGTGGACCGATCATCTGATCGTCGCGCCGATCCTGCTGCCGCTGGCGGCATCCGCGCTGATGCTGCTCTTTAATGAGCGGCGGCGCAGGGTGAAGAGCGCGCTCGCGCTCGCCACGACCGTCGCCCTGCTTGTCCTCTCGGTCCTGCTTCTCCGCGCCGCCGCGTCCGCAGGCTTCGCCGGCGGACCAGCCACGACCGCCTATCTGATCGGCAACTGGCCAGCGCCTTTCGGCATCGTGCTGGTCATCGACTGGCTGTCGGCGTTGATGCTGGTCCTGACGAGCGTCCTGGGGCTTACCACGCTGGTCTATTCGCTCGCCCGCTGGGATCGGGCGGGGCCCCGCTTCCACGCCTTGTTCCTGCTCCAGCTGATGGGCCTCAACGGCGCCTTCTTGACCGGCGACCTGTTCAACCTGTTCGTCTTCTTCGAGGTATTACTCGCCGCCTCCTATGGCCTGCTGCTGCATGGCTCCGGTCCGGCGCGGGTGAAGGCCGGGCTCCATTATATTTCGATCAACATCGCGACGTCGCTGCTCTTCCTGATCGGCACAGCGCTCATCTATGGCGTCACCGGCACGCTCAACATGGCCGACCTCGCGACGCGAATTCCCGAAATTGCAGGGCCGGACCTGGCGCTCCTCCAGAGCGGTATGGCGATCCTCGGCATCGCCTTCCTCGTCAAGGCGGCCATGTGGCCGCTTGGGTTCTGGCTGCCCCGCACCTACGCCACAGCGGTGCCTCCGGTGGCTGCCCTGTTCTCGACCCTCAGCAAGGTTGGTGTGTATGCGGTGCTCCGTGTCTACCTGCTGCTGGTCGGTGGCGAGGTTGGCTGGACCGCCAATTTCGGCGAGGAATGGCTGCTGTTCGGCGGCATGGCGACAATCGCCTTCGGCACGATCGGCGTGCTCGCCGTGCGCACCCTGGCGCGCGTCGTCGGCTATTGCGTGATCATCTCGTCGGGCACCCTGCTGGCGGCGATCGGTGCCGGCAAGGGCGCGGTGCTGGGCGGTACGCTCTTCTATCTCGTCAGCTCGACCCTTGCGCTCGCGGCTTTCTACCTCATCGTCGAGCTGGTCGAACGGCGGGAGGCGGACGCCCATCTGCCGGCGACCGGCGAGCCGGTCTTTGACGACGAATATACGGGCGCGATCGAGGACGAAGGGGAAAGCGAAGTCGGCGTTGCAATCCCCGCCACCCTCGCCCTCCTCGGCGGCGGCTTCGTCTTCTGCGTCCTGGTGATTGCCGGCTTGCCGCCGCTCTCCGGCTTCATCGCCAAATTCGCGATCATCGATGGCCTGCTGGGTCTTGAGACAGCGATCGCGCCGCCTGTCTGGGGGCTCATCGCGCTGATCATCGCCTCGGGTCTCGCCACGGTCATCGCCACCACGCGCGCCGGCATCGACCTCATCTGGACGCCGTCGGACAAACCGCAGCCGGTGCTGCGTATCGCCGAGGCGGTCCCGGTCGGCATCCTGCTTGCTGCCTGCCTTGGCCTGACGATCTTCGCCGGGCCGGCGATGCGCTACATGGAGCGGACGGGACAGTCGCTCGACGACCGCCAAGGCTATATCGACTCGGTGCTCGGGGCGCCCCGCGCCGCGCCGGGAGCCGCCCACCCATGAGGCGCTGGCTACCCTATCCGCGACTGGCGCTCAGCCTATTCATCGTATGGCTGCTGCTTACCCAGTCCTTCTCGCCCGGTCAGATCCTGCTCGGCGGCATTGTCGCTATCCTGGCCACGCACGCGATGGCGGCGTTGCGGCCGGAACCGTCCGCGATCGGGCCGCTGAAGGCGAGCCTCAAGCTTGCGGGCCGCGTCGCGGTCGACATCGTCCGCTCGAACTTCGCTGTCGCCGCGATCGTCCTGTTCCCACGGCAGGAGCGGGTCGCCGGTTTCGTTCGCCTACCGCTCGAGTTGCGCAACCGCAACGGCCTCGCCGTGCTGGCGCTCATTATCACCGCAACACCCGGCACGATATGGGTGCAATTCGATCGCGGCCGCGGCATCCTCCTCGTCCATGTGCTCGATCTCATCGACGAGGCGGAATGGATCCGCCTCGTCAAGCTGCGCTACGAGGCTCCCCTGCTAGAGATATTCGGCTCATGACGACCACGATGCTGGCATGGGCG
>JAEZQR010000029.1 GCA_023413015.1 Pseudomonadota bacterium | reverse complement strand
CCGGCGGTCAGAAACCGACGGCGATTTGCAACCGCCATATCCTGCATGGTGAGCCCTAACCCCACTACTTCTGGAGAAAACCCGCAACTCCCTGCGTTCTGGTTGGACATATTGGGAGTATCTCATGCGTCGTCCACCCCGGGTTGCGTTCGCTTATCTCATTACTGCCACAGCCGGTCTTGCATTTACGATCGCAGCCGCACCTCCACCGCAGAAGGCGAAGGCACCAGATTTCAGCGAAGCGGCGGTCAACGGCACCGACACGCCGACGCTGGCGAAGGGGGCTAGCGGCCCGGCGGTGCTGCGTGCGCAGGTCATGCTCGACCGCGCCGGTTTTTCGCCGGGCGTGCTAGATGGCCATTACGGCATGCTCATGGAGCGGGCCCTGCGCGCCTATCAGCAGGCCAAGGGGCTGCCGGTCACCGGCAAGCTCGATACGGCGACATGGGCGGCTCTGCCGCGTGAACCGAATCCACCCCTAGTGCGGCTGGCGATCAGCCCGCGCGACATGGCAGGTCCGTTCGTGCCGTCGATCCCCAAGGACATGGGGGCCCAAGCCAAGCTGCCGGGGCTGTTCTATACGTCGGTCGAAGAGGCGCTGGCGGAGAAATTCCATACGACGCCGGAGTTCCTGAAGCAGATCAACCCGAACGCCGATTTCCGGAAACCCGGGGCCGTCATCCTCGTGCCGAACGTGCGCGGCGTCGCCGGCCTTCAGCCCGGCACGTCGCCGCAGATCACGGCCAGCGCCGCGCCGGCGCGGCTCACTTGGGACGTCATGCTGAACCAGCTGTCGGTGCCACCCAACCTGCCCAAAGCCGCCAAGGTCGTGGTCGACAAGTCGGATACGTCGGTTCGCGCGCTCGATGCGCAGGGCCGCACGATCGCCTTCTTCCCGGCGACGATCGGCAGCGAGCATGATCCGCTGCCGATCGGCAACTGGAAGATCAAGGGCACGGCCAAGCTGCCGCCGTTCCATTATAATCCCGACCTGTTCTGGGATGCCGAGGCGGACGACGGCAAGGCTGTCCTCCCGCCCGGTCCGAACAGCCCGGTCGGCGTCGTGTGGATCGACCTGTCGAAGCCACATTACGGCATCCATGGCACACCCAATCCGGCCACGATCAGCCGCACCGAAAGCCACGGCTGCATTCGTCTCGCCAATTGGGATGCCGCGAAGCTGGCGCAGATGGTGGCGCCGAACACGCCCGCAATCCTGCAGGAGTAGCCATGCGCGCCGGAACGGTCGTTGCCGTCATTCTTACCGCGATCGTCACCGCCGCCGTGACGAGCGCGGTCTGGTTGGCGATCTTCAATCTTCGCGAAAGGCAGATCGAGCAGACGACGAAGACGGCTACCGTTACCCGGCAGCCGCCCGCCAAGCCTGTGGCGCCGGCACAAGCACCTCCGAGGTCTGCTACGGCATTACCGGTTGAAGGCCAGCCGGATCTGCGGGCGGATTATCAAGCGCTGGCACAGCGGAGGCTGACGATACCGGTATCCGGCATCATCGCGTCGCATCTAACCGATACCTTTGAGCAAAGTCGCGGCAACGGAGCGCGGGTGCACGAGGCGATCGACATCATGGCCCCGCACGGCACGCCGGTCGTCGCCACCGAGGACGGTACGATCGCCAAATTCTTCGACAGCGTGCCGGGCGGCATAACGATCTATCAGTTCGATCCATCGGCAAGCTATGCTTACTATTACGCCCATCTCGACCGCCGCGCTGAAGGTCTGGCGGAAGGCCAGCAGGTCAAGCGGGGGCAGGTGATCGGCTATGTCGGTTCGACCGGCAATGCGTCGGCGGAAGGCCCGCATCTGCACTTCGGAATCTTCAAGCTCGGCCCCGAGAAGAACTGGTACGAGGGCACGCCGATCAATCCGTTCCCGGTACTTGGCGGAACGGTTCAGGCAAGTCATACATTGACGTCTCCGAAACGTTGAAATCACGGGAGGATAATCATGGCTTCCGATAAAAAGAGTTCGAATAGTTCGTTCCTGGATCGGGCGAAGAAACTCGGCGAGAGGCTTTTTACGCGCAAGAATATGGCGATCGCCGCGCCGATCGTTGCTGGCGCGGCTGCGCTGAGTTCGAAGCGTGTTCGCGATGCCGTCGGCGATGCCGCCAAGTCGGCGGGCGACGCAATCGGAAAAGCAGCGCCGAAACAGACGAAGTCATCTTCGGCTGCGAAGCCCGCATCGCCGAAGACCGGTGCCGCGTCGACCGGCGCCAAGAAGGCCGCTGGTTCGACGGCTACCAAGAAGCCGGCCTCGTCGAAGGCTTCGACCGCCAAGGCACCGGCCAAGAAGAGCGCTGCGAAGTCGAGCGGTACGGCCGCCAAGCCGCGTGCCAAGCGGGCTTCGGCCAAGGCGCCTGCAACAGGCGAGACCAGTGGAGCCAGCAACGCATCGTGAGTGTCGACGCCGTCCTCTTCGACGTCGACGGCACGCTCATCGATAGTGTCGATCAGCACGCACGGGCGTGGACCAATGCGCTCCGCTATTTCGGCGTGAACGTCACGTTCGAGGCGGTGCGGGCGCAGATCGGCAAGGGGGGTGACCAGCTGCTTCCGGTCTTCTTGTCCGGGGAGCAGCTGGCCCGCTGCGAAGAGGCGATCAACGCCTACCGGCAGGAAATCTTCAAGCGCGACGAGCTGCCGACGATCAAGCCGCTGCCGGGTGTCGGGGACCTGTTTCTCCGTCTCCGTCACGCAGGCAAGCGCATCGTGCTCGCCTCCTCGGCCCATAAATGGGAGATCGAGCACCATCTCCGCCTGCTCAAGGTCGAGCAGTTGGTTGACGGCTACACGACCGCCGACGATGTCGACCGATCGAAGCCTTATCCGGATATCTTCTTGGCCGCAGCTCAGATGGCGGGCATACCTGCCGCACGGGCCATCGCCGTTGGGGACTCGCCCTGGGATGCCGTGTCGGCGTCGCGAGCCGGTGTCCGCACCATCGGCGTCCGATCGGGCGGCTTCTCGGATGATGACCTGCATGCCGCCGGCTGCATCGCCATCTACGATGACGTCGCCGCCTTGCTTGCCGGCTATGACGGATCGCCGATCGCCGACTGATCGATCGTTTCGATCTCGGTCAGCGACAAAAAGCGTTGGATGCGAACGGCACCGATCCTCAATTCTGCAGTTGAAACGCTGACAGACACCAGGAGAGCATCATGGCCACCCAATCCATCGACATCGGCATTCCCGAGCAGCAGCGCAAAGCGATTGCGGATGGGCTGTCGCGGCTGCTCGCGGATACCTACACGCTCTATCTCAAGACCCACAATTTCCACTGGAACGTCACGGGCCCGCAGTTCAACACGCTGCACCTGATGTTCGAGACGCAGTACACCGAACTTGCGACAGCGGTCGACGAGATAGCCGAACGCATCCGTGCGCTGGGCGAGCCGGCGCCGGGCAGCTACGCCGCCTTCGCGCGCCTCTCGTCGGTAAAGGAAGCCGATGGCGTGCCGTCCGCCGAGGACATGCTGCGCCAGCTGGTTCAGGATCAGGAGACGGTCGTACGGACCGCGCGCGAAGTTCTTCCGCTCGCCGACGAGGCGAACGACGAGCCGACGGCGGGCCTCCTGTCGGATCGCATGCAGGTTCACGAGAAGACCGCCTGGATGCTGCGGTCGATGCTCGGCTGACGTAGCCGAAGGCGGGCGTCAGTGCGGGGCGCCTGCCTGCCAGCGACGGCGGGGCGAGCCGAGCCATTGCGAGAGCTCCTTGAGCCCCGTGCGAACCGCTGCAGGGTCGACGGGCTCCGAAAGCTCCTCGAACAGCCGGGCAAAGTCATCGGGTATGCGATTCTTGCGCATGCCCAGATAATTCCCTGATTCGGTTAATGAACGCATAAACCACTCATATCGCGCTGGAACACGGCGCCTCTGATCCGCCTACCTACGATCGAAGCGCAAACCCGTTCCCTATATGTTTCGCCCGCGAAGCGGTGCTCGCTTAGCTTTCCAGGGTTGCGTGGACTTGCCGCCACACGGTCGCTAGGTTCGCCCCCTTTCCAGGGGGGAGCCAGATGCCGTCATATCCTGTTCGTATCGCTTCTTCGGCGATCGCGCTTTCGCTGCTGCTGACCACGCCGGCCTTCGCCAAGGAAAAGCCGGCCGACCCGCTGAAGGGCACCGCCGCGCGCGAGGGGCTGCTGCCGGTCTACGTCGACAGCTCGAAGGGGCGGATCCTGCTTGCGCTGCCGGCGGCAGATGCCGATGGCGTCTCGGGCCGCTTCCTCTACATGACGAGCCTCAAGACGGGCCTGGGCTCTGCACCGATCGGCCTTGATCGCGCCCAGCCGGGGCCAGCACAGGTGCTGGTCTTCCGCCGCCTCGGCAAGAAGGTGGCGATCGAGCTTGAGAACCCCCGCTTCCGCGCCACGGCGGCCCCGGCGTCCGAGCAGGCGGCTGCCCGCGATGCCTTCGCCTATTCCACGCTGTGGCTGGGCGATGCCATCGACGCGCCCGACGGCCGGCTGCTCGTCGATATCTCGGGCTTCCTGGCGCGCGACAACAAGGGCATCGCCGATCAGCTCAAGGCCGGCGGCGAGAAGGGCTACAAGCTGGTGCCCGAGCTGAGCGCTGCCGATCCGAACGCCGTGAAGGCATTCCCGGACAATCTCGAGTTCGAGGCGCGCCAGACCTATGCGTCCGAGACGCCGGGCGACGAAGTCAGGAACATCGCGCCCGACCCGCGCCAGATCGGTCTCGTCGTCCGCCATTCGCTGATCCGGTTGCCGGAGGCCGGCTACAGGACTCGTCGCTTCGATCCCCGCGCCGGCAGCTTCGCGACGCAGGTGCTCGACTATGCCGCCCCGCTCGGCCAGCCGATCGTCTACGATCTCGCCAACCGCTTCCGGCTCGAAAAGACCGACCCGACGGCGGCGCGCTCGACGGTCAAGAAGCCGATCGTCTTCTACATCGACAATGGCGCGCCCGAACCCATCCGCACCGCGCTTCTCGAAGGTGCGTCGTGGTGGAAAGGGGCGTTCGAGGCGGCGGGGCTGATCGATGCCTACCGCGTCGAGATCCTGCCCGAGGGCATCGACCCGCTCGACATCCGGTACAATGTCGTCAACTGGGTGAACCGCGCCACCCGCGGCTGGTCCTACGGCTTTGCCGTCACCGACCCGCGCACCGGCGAGATCCTCAAGGGTTCGGTCCTGCTCGGCTCGCTGCGCGTGCGCCAGGACATGCTCATCTACGAAGGGCTGGTTGGCGCCGGCCAGGTCGGGCGCGGCGGCCCCAATGATCCGGCGCAGGTGGCGCTCGCCCGCATCCGGCAACTCGCCGCACACGAAGTCGGGCATGCGCTGGGCTTCCTCCACAACTTCGCCGGCAGCACCCAGGATCGTGCTTCGGTGATGGATTACCCGGCCCCGCGCGTGAAGGTCACGAACGGCGGCATCGACCTGTCGGACGCCTATGGTGTCGGCTTGGGCAAATGGGACCGGTTCGCGGTCGACTGGCTCTATGGCGATCCCGCCTCGCAGGACATCGACGCGGCCGCCAAGGCGAAGGCGGACGCGGCCGTCCGTGCCGGCCTCCGCTTCGTGGGCGACGACAATGCGCGTTCGGTTGCCACGTCGCAGCCCTTCGGCAGCCTGTGGGATGACGGAACCGACGCCGCGGCCGAACTCGACCGCCTGATGGGTGTGCGCCGTGTTGCCGTGGATCGTTTCGGCCTTGCTGCGCTTCATCAGGGCGAGCCGGTCGCGAACCTCCGTCGCAAGCTGGTGCCGATCTGGCTGCTGCACCGCTATCAGGTCGAGGCAGCGGCGAAGCTGCTCGGCGGTGTCGAATCGTCCTACGCCGTCAACGGCGACGGCACCGAATCCGCGCGTCCGGTCACGG
>JAEZQR010000027.1 GCA_023413015.1 Pseudomonadota bacterium | reverse complement strand
GCCGTCTTGGTCCAGACGATGTCGGACGCGGGATCGAAGGCGATGGCGTGGCGGCCGTCGAGCAGGATCTTCCGGTCGGTCGCCACCGCGGCGAGCACGGCGTCGACGGCGTCGGCATCGACGGTCGCGGGATCGAAGCCGGCAAGGCCGAGCTGGACCGCCGCATCGGTGCGGTGGCCGTGGCCGGTCGCCGCCAGCGAGCCGATGAGCTCGACCTCGACGCGCATGACGCGCGCGAGGTGGCCAGCCGCCGCGAGCTCACGCACGAAGCGCAGGCCCGCCGTCATCGGCCCCATGGTGTGCGACGAGGAAGGGCCGACGCCCGGTTTGAAGATGTCGAATACGCTGACGATCATAGTACCGTGCTTACAGGCTGCTCCCCGAATGACAATGGGGAGCAGCCTGCGGCTTTTCCAGCTGGCTAGCCGATCGCGGCGATCTGGTGGAGGAACTCGACGAAGCCGAGCGCGGCCTGATCCATGCCTGCGATCTTCGGGTTGCTGCTGTCGATGACATAATATTCGTTCGGCGCGTGCGCCCCGCTGCCGTGGCCGAGCCCGAACTGGCCGGCAGGCAGGCTGACGGGCGCGCCGGTGAACACGACGCCCGGCCAAGAGCCGGCGAGGCGCGGGTAGAGTGTCGTCGGCACGCCGAAGCGCCGGTAGGTGGCGAGCTCGGCCCGGACGAGCGCGCTGTTCTCCGGCGTCTCGGTCGGGTCGTAGCCGCCTGAGACATTGACCTCGATGTCGGAGAAGCCGCGCTTGTCGAGGTGCGCGCGGAGCTTCTTGACCGCATCGTCCTTGGTCATGTTGGGCACGAGGCGCATGTCGATCTTGGCGACGCCCTTGCCCGGTAGCACGGTCTTGCCGCCTGGTCCCGTGTAGCCCGAGACCAGCCCTTCGATGTTGATCGTCGGCTGGGCGGCGAGGCGTTCGAGCGCCTTCTCCCACGACAGGTCATCGATCCAGTGCGTGACGCCGAGCATGCGCTTGGCGTCGGCCTCGTCCATCTGCTTCGCGGCGAGGGCGATCAGCTCGCGCTCGCGGGCGGTGAGCGGACGCACCTTCTCCATGAAGCCGTCGACGAGCGGAGTGTTGCCGTCCGGCGAGACCAGCGTGGAGAGCGCGGCGACGAGGCGCCACGCCGGGCTGTCGACGCGCGCCTTCTCGCTCGAATGGATGTCGGTCTTGGGGCCCCGGCCCCAGCGTTCGCCCGAGGCGACCAGCTCGAGCTCGACGACGCCCTTGGCGCCGAGGTTGACCGCGACGCCGCCGTTCGCCGGGCTCTGCCAGCCGGTCGGGATGATGACGCCGGTGCAGCGCTTGAGCGCCGCCAGCACCTCGGGACGCCGCACGATCTCGGAGAAGTGCGGCGAGCCGATCTCCTCCTCGCCCTCCGCGACGAGCACGAGGTTGACCGGCAGCTTCCGTCCCGCGGCGCGCATCGCGTGGAGCGCGGCGAGGAAGGTCGCTTGCGGGCCCTTCTGGTTGACCGCGCCACGCCCGACCACGACGCGGCCGAAACCCGGCTTGTCGACGAGACGCGCCTCAAGCGGCGGCGACGACCATTCGGACTCGTCATACTGCTTCACGTCGTACATGAAGTAGATGCCCATGGTCTTCTTCGCGCCGGCATCGAGCGTGGCGAACACGCCGGGATGGCCGCTCGTCGGCACGACCTCGGCGCGCTGGAAGCCGGCGTCGCGAGCGAGCGCCGCCATGTAGGCGGCACCCTCCTTCATGTTGCGGTTCTCGGCGGCGATCGAGGGCGTGCGAATCCAGTCCTGCAGCCGCTTCACCGCCGCATCATGGCCGGCGGCGAGCGCGCGTTCGACGTCGGCCATCTCCCCGGCCGCGAGCGCGCCCGCCGGCGTCAGCAGCGCCCCTGCCGCCGCGGCGCCGGCCATCAGCGTGCGGCGATCGAGCCGCAGTTCGTTCATGTTGTCAGTCATTTATCCCTCCCTGCCTGGCCGATCTAAGCGCATGAGGGATGGCGCCGGCAAGTGGCCATGGAAGCGAAAGCGGCTGCACCGGGGTGCCCGTAGCCGGCGCGAAGGCGTCCGTGATCAGCGCTCGGACTACTTTCCGCGCGCCTTCTCCATGGCCGCGAGCGCGCGCGACCGGATGTGACGGCGCAGCGAGGCCATCGCGGCGTCGGTCTGCTCGGTCACCTGAGGCTCGGAACTGCCGTACATCATGTCGCGCAGCGTCTCGGCGATGATCGGGCGCAGCTGCATGGCGTAGCTTTCGCAGCGAGCCTCCGCGGCCGGCGCGAGCCGCACCGGGTCGCGGATGTCCTGCGCCAGGAAGTTGACGCTCACGTCGATGCACGTTTCCCAGCGGCCGAGCACGAGTGCGGCGCGCTGCGGGGCAGAGAGCGGGGTCGGCGCGGTTGCCGGCGGCTGTGCAGATGCAGCCACCCCGGTCAGCAGAAGGCCAAGCGGCGCGGTGAGGGCGGCTCGGTGCAAGGCTGCTACCCTCATGACTTTATCCCCGCGTCCTCAAGGCCTGGTCAGGCCATCCTACTGCTATGTTCCGGCTGCGTCACGCAAGCGCATCGTTCGTCTCTGTCGCAAGCGTGATTGACCGGCGACAGATAATTAGGCAAATGCGACATATTATGTCTCAGAAGCCGCTTACGCTGTACGAAAAAATCTGGAACGAGCATGTCGTCGCCCGGCGCGACGACGGCACCTGCCTGATCTGGATCGACCGTCACCTTATCCACGAGGTGACGACGCCGCAGGCGTTCGAAGGCTTGCGCGTCGCCGGCCGCCGCGTGCGCCGGCCGGACCTCACTCTTGCGGTGCCCGACCACAACGTGCCCACCAAGGCGCGCCATCTACCCAATCCCGATCCGGAGTCGGCGACGCAGCTCGCGATGCTCGCGAAGAACTGCGCCGAGTTCGGCATCGAGCAGATCGCGATCGATGCCGTCGAGCAGGGCATCGTCCATGTCATCGGGCCGGAACAGGGCTTCACCTTGCCCGGGCTCACCATCGTCTGCGGCGATAGCCATACCGCGACGCACGGGGCGTTCGGCGCGCTCGCCTTCGGCATCGGCACCTCGGAGATCGAGCATGTCTTCGCGACGCAGACGCTGCTGCTGCGCCAGTCGAGGACGATGGAGGTGCACGTCACGGGCTCGCTCGGCTTTGCGGTGACGCCGAAGGACGTAGCGCTCGCGGTCTGTGGCGCGCTGGGGACGGCGGGCGGTACCGGCCATGTCATCGAATACACCGGAGAGGCGATCCGCGACCTGTCGATCGAGGGGCGGATGACCCTGTGCAACATGGCGATCGAGGCCGGCGCCCGCTCCGGCCTCGTCGCGCCCGACGAGCGGACGTTCGAGTATCTGAATGGTCGCCCGCGCGCGCCGAAGGGTGCCGACTGGGAGGCAGCGGTGGCCTACTGGCGCACGCTCGCCAGCGATGCAGGGGCAAGCTACGACCGCGTGGTGACGATCGACGGCGCCGCGATCGCGCCGCTCGTCACCTGGGGCACGAGCCCCGAGGATGTGGTGCCGATCACCGGTACGGTGCCCGCGCCCGACAGCTTTGCCGACCCGGCCAAGCGCGCCGCCGCCGAGAAGTCGCTCGCCTACATGGGTCTCGCGCCCGGCACGCGGCTGGAGGACGTGGCGGTCGAGAACATCTTCATCGGCAGCTGCACCAACAGCCGCATCGAGGAGCTGCGCGCGGCGGCCGAAGTTGCGAAGGGCCGCAAGGTCGCGCCGAACGTGCGGCAGGCACTCGTCGTGCCCGGCTCCGGCCTCGTCAAGCGGCAGGCGGAGGCCGAAGGGCTCGACCGCGTGTTCACCGAGGCGGGGTTCGAGTGGCGCGAGCCCGGTTGCTCGATGTGCCTCGCGATGAACCCGGACAAGGTGCCGGCGGGCGAACGCTGCGCCTCGACCTCCAACCGCAATTTCGTCGGACGGCAGGGGCCGGGCGCGCGCACGCATCTGCTGTCGCCCGCGATGGCGGCGGCGGCGGCCGTCACCGGGCGCCTCACCGACGTCCGCCAGCTCGTGGGTTGATCATGCAGGCTTTCACGACCCTGACCGGCGTCGCCGTGCCCTTCGGGCAGAAGAACGTCGATACCGACG
>JAEZQR010000223.1 GCA_023413015.1 Pseudomonadota bacterium | reverse complement strand
TCGGCGCGACGGCTGGCGGGCCGTGGCGTTCCTCCCACCGGATCTCGAGCTGCCGGTCGGGTGTCATCGCCCACCGAACCTCCACCTGCCCCCCGGATACCGACAGCGCGCCATATTTGGCGGCATTGGTCGCAAGCTCGTGCAGCACGAGCGCCAGCGACTGCGCGGCGGCGGGGCGGAGCTGCAGCGCCATGCCCCGGATGCGGATTCGGGACGCATCGCCATCGAGGAACGGCGCCAGCTCCTCGATCGCAAGCTGTTTCAGGTCGACGCCTTCCCACCGCGAGGCGGAGAGCAGGCTGTGCGCACGTCCCAGCGCCTGGATCCGCCCCGTAATCGCCGCCGCGTAGTCGACGATGTTGTCGGCGCGTGTGAGCTGGACGACGCCCTGGATGACAGCGAGCAGGTTCTTGGCGCGATGGTCGATCTCGCGCACGAGCAGGTGCTCGCGTTCTTCGGCCTCCTTGCGGGTCGTGATCTCCTGCGCCACGCAGCTGACCGCGTGAACGCCGCCCTCGCCCATGACGGGATAGAGGCTGACGACGAGATAGCGGGTTCGGCCCGCCTCGGCCCTGTCCGTGCCGCTCACCTCGGCGTTGGTGATCGGCGCGCCCGTCGACAGCGTACGTTCGAGCAGCGGCGCGAGCGGCTCGGCGAAATCGGGCAGCACCTCGCGCAGCGGCCGCCCCAGCGCCGCTTCGGCCGACAGATCGTCGAGACCGGCCATCGCCTCGTTGACGCGCAAGAGCCGCCGGTCGGCGCTAATCAGCGCTAGGCCGACCGGAGCTTCCCGGTAAAGCGTCTCCAGCTCCAGCTTCTGACGCCGCAGCGCCTCCTTCGCACGCCGCTCGTCGGCCGCCGCCGCAAGCAGCAGGACGGTCGACCCGGTGAGCGCGATGAACTGCTGGATCAGCAGCTCGGTCGACGGCCCGTTTGTGGGCGATATGAACGGGCCCACGCCTTTGCTGACGCCCCAAGCCGCGAGCGACGTGACGATGAGGAGCGCGATTGCCGCGCCGCGCACCTGGAAAGCCAGCGCGGCCCACACCAGTGCCGGAAATATCTGCCACGTATGCCACGCACCGGTGCCGGCCCGGGGCACGAACACCGCCCAACTGACCGCCGCCACGAAGGCCAGCGCAAGCGCGAGGTGTACGGCGGATCGGCGGGTCAGGCCTTCGAGGCCGTTGCGGGCCCAGGCGAACACCAAAGGGGCGAGGGTGATCGCGCCGGCAAGATCGCCCGAGAACCAGGCGATCCAGGTGGTCGCCGGACCGGCAGAGAGTTCGCTGCCGATGGCAAATGCGCCCGTACCCGCCGTCGCGGCGATCAGCGCGCTCAGCAGACTCATGGCGATCACCCATAGCACGTCGGGCAGCGTTGCGAGCCGTAGGTCGACGCGACCGACCCGCTGCATCAGCAGCACCGGCAGGGCGGCAGCCAACGTATTGCCGGCAGAGATCAGGAGGACCACGGGCAGCGCGTTGGAGCGGCTGGCGGTGTAGGCCGTGAGCACGCGCCCGATGAAGATAGCGGGCCACAGGCGGGCGCCGCCCAGCGCCAGTCCCGCAAGGGCCACGCCGGCGGCCGGCCAGATCGGCGAATCGATACCCGCCGCGCTGGTCCAGCGCAGCGCATAGCTGGCGAGCAACCAGTAGATGAACGTCAGTCCCAGCCCGGCCTTGAACGCGCCAAGGAAGCGCGCGTGCCCGAGGATGGGGGCGCCCCTTCCGCCTGCTTCGTCCGCTACGGACATCGGCCATCCTGGCGCTGACGCGATATGGCGCCGGAACATCGGACGTGCCGTCCGCGGCTTCGCCCGAATGTCTCGCCGGCTCCGCCTTGAACGCCTGTTGCGCCCCTGCGGCTCCCGGAAGCTAGGCGGCGCGGCTCGCCGGCGCTGCGGCAGCCAGCTCACCGAGGAGCCAGTCGCGGAAGGCGTGGACCTTCAGCGCGTGACGTTTTGCCTCGGGGTAGACCAGCCAGAGCGCGCCGTCGGTCTGCGCGACTATCTCGAAGGGCTGGACCAGCCGGCCGGCGGCGAGGTCGTCGGTCCACAGGCCGGGTGTGAGCAGCGCGACGCCTTGACCGGCGATGGCCGCCGCGCCTTCGATCTGCTGCATGCCGACGCGCAGGCTCGGCCGCCCGTCGAGCCGTGGCGCCTCGATGCCGACTGCGGCGAACCAGAGCGACCACCACGGATCGTCCGGGCTGATGAGCGGTACGCGCTGAAGGTCGAGCGGGGAGGAAAGACCGCCCACACGCTCAAGGAATTCCGGGCTGCACATCGGCGTGCACGCCCAGTCCATCAGGCGATGCTCGATGAGGCCCGGCCAACTGCCGCCGCCGCCGCGGATGCCCACGTCCACCTCTTCGCGCGCGAAGTCGACGAGGTGCGAGGAGGCATCGAGCTGTACCGCGATACCCGGATGCGAGAGCTGGAAGGTGCCGAGCCGCGGCGCCAGCCAGTTCGACGCGAAGGTATGGAGCGACGTGATCCGCAGCACGTTTCTCGAGTCGTCGTGGACGGCGGCGAAGGCGGCACTCAAGACATCGAGCGCCTGGGTGACCGCTGGTGCCAGGCGGGCACCCGCCTCGGTCAACTCGACGTTGCGTGGCCCCCGCAGGAACAGCGGCGTGCCGACACGCTCCTCCAGCAGCTTGATCTGATAGCTCACCGCGGCCTGGGTCATGCCGAGCTCGTCCGCTGCCTTGGTGAAGTTGCACAGGCGCGCGGCCGCCTCGAACACGCGAACCGAGGCGAGGGGCGGGAGCT
>JAEZQR010000181.1 GCA_023413015.1 Pseudomonadota bacterium | reverse complement strand
GCCGTTCCATTAGTTGCACGCTCTGCTCATGGCGCGCGGCTTCGTCGGCATCGGATTCGTCCAGCTCGCGCAACTCGTTGCGGATCGCGATCTCTTCGACTTTGAGCTCCTGATAGTCGGCGAGCGCCTTGAGTATCATGGCGAGCATGCGGTGCGCGCGGGTCGCGTCCGAGGTGTCGGACGTGAAGGAATAGTGCAGCGTGTAGGTGGCGCGGGCTTCGTCCAGGATGGCGCCCAGGCCCTCAGCGCGCAGGTTCTCTGCCAGGCCGTCGCGATCCAGGTGGGGGTCCCAGCCGAGCGCGCTCAGGATGCCGTCGCGCAATCGCTGGCGTTTGCGGTTCGAGATGGTGAGCCGCGCCAGGCTGTCGGGATCGTCGGCGGCGACCTCGGGATAGTTGAGCAGGCCGACAAGAACCGAGTGGGTCGCCTCGGCGACGACTCTGGGCCAGCGCCGGGGCTGCGATTTGGCGGGCAGGGGATCGGCGCCGGCCTTGCGGCTGCCCCAGCCGAACCGCTGGAAGAACATCTCGTCGAGCAGGAGGCGATATTGCTCCTGCACGTCGCGGTTGCGGATGGTGGTGATGTGCTCGCGCAGCTTCGCCTTGATCGCGGCGCGCTGCTCGGGGGTTTCGGTGCTCGACCCGGCGACGACCGCATTCCAGAGGAATTCGTAGAGCGGCTCGGCCGTCGCCAGCCGCTCGGCGAAGCGGTCGTGGCCCTCGGCCTTGATCAGGTCGTCGGGGTCCTGACCTTCGGGCAGCGTCAGGATGCGCAGCGACTGGCCGGGTTCGAGGAAAGGCAGCGCCCGCAGCACCGCCCGCTCGGCGGCGCGCTTGCCGGCGGCATCGCCGTCGAAGCACAGCACCGGCTCGGGCACGATGCGCCAGGCGAGCTGGAGCTGCCATTCGGTGAGCGCCGTGCCGAGCGGGGCGACGCATTCGCCGATGCCCGCCTGCGCCAGCGCGATGACGTCCATGTAGCCTTCGACGACCACGAGCCGGCCGGACTTGCGCGCGAGGGGGCCGGCCTGATCGAGGTTGTAGAGGAGGCGCCCCTTGTCGAAGAGCACGGTGTCGGGCGAGTTCAGATACTTCGGCTGACTATCGCCGAGGATGCGCCCGCCGAAGCCGACCACGCGGCCGCGCGGGTCGCGGATCGGGAACATCAGGCGATTGCGGAAGCGGTCGTAGCTTTCGTCGCGATCCTCGGCCTGGCCAATCAGCCCGACCTCGAGCAGCTTGCGCTCGCCGACCTGCGACAGCGCCGACTTGAGCTTGTTGCCGTCGGGCGCGAAGCCGAGGCCGAAGCGTTTGACCGTGTCGGCGGAGAGCTTGCGGCTGTCGACGTAGCGGCGCGCGTTGGCGCCCGACAGGCCGCCGAGCTGGTCGGCGAACCATTTGGCGGCGGCGGCCATGACGTCATGCAGGCCGGCCTGTGCCTTGGCGCGCTCGCGGGCCTCGGGGGTCTCCTCGGGGATGTCCAAGCCAGCCTCGGCCGCGAGGCTGCGTACCGCCTCGGGGAAGCGCAGGCCTTCCTGCTCGACGACGAAGCGAATCACGTCGCCATGCGCACCGCAGCCGAAGCAGTGATAGAAGCCCTTGTCCTCGTTGACGTAGAAGCTCGGCGTCTTCTCGTTATGGAAGGGGCAGCAGCCTTTCCATTCCCGCCCGGCCTTCTGCAGCTTCACGCGCCGCGAGATGACCTGCACCAGCCCGACGCGGGCGCGCAGTTCGTCCAGGAAGGCGTCGGGGAAGGCCATGACGCCTTTGTAACGCGTTAGCGGGAGAGTCGGCTAGTGCGAGCCTGCAGGCAAGGCTGGCGCCACCGTGTCTCGACTTCGCTCGACACGAACGGGGAAAGGGGGGTACGGGCGAGGAGGTAGGGAGCTCGTGGGGCGTCAATCCCGCTCCCGTTCGTCCCGAGCCCTTCGACGCCGCCTGCGGCGGTGCTCAGGACAGGCAGCGTCGAGGGACGGTGGCGCGACCTTGGGTTTGGCCAGCTCGTGCAGTCGCTCCCAATCGCGAGCGAAGAGCGCTTCCTTCTTGGCGCGGGACCAGTTCTTGATCTGGCGTTCGGCTTGGAGCGCTTCTTCGCGGCTGTTGAAATATTCGTTGAAGGCGAGGGTCACCGGCTGACGCCGACGCGTGTAGTCCGAGCCGATGCCGGCGCGGTGCTGGGAGAGGCGGTATTCGAGATTGTCGGTGTGGCCGGTGTAGTAGCTGCCGTCGCCGCATCTCAGGACATAGACCCAGAAGGCCATTTCGAGCTCCGGCGGTTGGTGCCATCGTCCCTCGACCTTGCTCGGGACGAACGGCCCGAGGGTGAGCGTCAGTTAGTTCACTGCGTCAGCGCCTGCTTCACCATGAGGCTGGCGCGGCTCATGTCGATCTGGCCGGCGAAGCGGTCCTTGAGGGCGGCCATGACGCGGCCCATGTCCTTGGGGCCTTCGGCGCCGAGTTCCTTCACCAGCGCGCGCACGGCGGCTTCGGCCTCGGCGGCGCTCATCTGCTGCGGCAGGAATGATTCGATCACCGCCAGCTCGGCGCGCTCGGCATCCGCCAGCTCGGGGCGGTTGCCCTGGATGTACATGTCGATCGATTCGCGGCGCTGCTTGGCCATCTTGGTGAGGACGTCGGCCACGACCGCGTCGTCGTTGGCCGGGGCGGCGGCCGTGCGGAGCTCGATGTCCTTGTTCTTGATGGCGGCCTGCATCATGCGGAGCGCGCCGACGCGGCGTTCGTCGCGCGCCTTCATGGCTTCCACCAGCGCGGCCTTGATGTCGTCGCGGATCATGCGCGCCTCTTTCGATTCGGAAAGCGGAGACCGTAGCGGCTTCGCCGCGCAAATAATAGAATTGACGGGGGGTGGGGTGGCTCCTACCTAGCGCCCGTTTATCCGCTTCCCAGTCACCCGAAAGGACAGCCCGTGGCCGAGCCTGCTCATACGCCGCAACCCAATGGCGCGACCGGCGTGCTGGCATTGGCCGATGGGACGCTGATCTGGGGCCGCGGCCTCGGCGCCGAGGGCGAGGCGGTCGGCGAGGTGTGCTTCAACACCGCGATGACCGGCTACCAGGAAATCATGACCGATCCGTCCTACGCCGGGCAGATCATCAACTTCACCTTCCCGCACATCGGCAATGTTGGCGCGAACCCCGAGGACGTCGAGGCGACCAACCCCTACGCGCTCGGCGCGATCATCCGCGAGGACATCACCGAGCCGTCGAGCTGGCGCGCGAGCCGCGGCTTCGACGACTGGCTCAAGTCGTTCGACCGCATCGGACTGGCCGGCGTCGATACCCGCGCGCTGACGCGCCGCATCCGCATCGCCGGCGCGCCCAACGGCGTGATCGCGCACCGCAAGGACGGCAAGTTCGACGTGGCGGCGCTGATCGCCAAGGCCCGCGACTGGCCCGGCCTCGAAGGCATGGACCTCGCCAAGGACGTGTCGACGCGCCAGACCTACAAATGGGACGACGGCGTGTGGACGCGTGGGGAAGGCTATGCCACGCACAGCGCCAATCCGAACGGGCCGCACGTCGTGGCGATCGACTACGGCATCAAGCGCAACATCCTGCGAAATCTCGTCAACGCCGGCGCGCGCGTCACCATCGTGCCCGCAACCGCGACGTTCGAGGAGATCATGGCGCACGCGCCGGACGGCATCTTCCTGTCGAACGGCCCCGGCGATCCGGCGGCGACCGGTGAATATGCGATCCCGGTCATCCGGCAGCTGCTGGAGACGGCCAAGCCGCTGTTCGGCATTTGCCTCGGGCACCAGCTGCTCGGGCTGGCGGTCGGCGCCAAGACCTCGAAGATGCACCAAGGTCATCGCGGCGCGAACCACCCAGTCAAGCGCCTCGACGACGGCCGCGTCGAGATCACCAGCATGAACCATGGCTTCGCAGTCGAGAGCGACACGCTGCCGGCGAACGCGCGGCCGACGCACGTCAGCCTGTTCGACGGCTCGCTGGCCGGGCTGGAGCTGACCGACCGCCCGGCGTTCAGCGTGCAGTACCATCCCGAGGCGAGCCCTGGCCCACAGGACAGCCATTACCTCTTTGAGCGGTTCGTCGCCCAGCTCCGGAAAGCCTGATGCCCAAACGCACTGATATCTCCTCCATCCTCATCATCGGCGCCGGCCCGATCGTCATCGGGCAGGCGGCGGAGTTCGACTATTCGGGAACGCAGGCCTGCAAGGTGCTGCGCGAGGAGGGATATCGCATCATCCTCGTCAACTCGAACCCCGCGACGATCATGACCGATCCGGAGCTGGCGGACGCGACCTATGTCGAGCCGATCACGCCGGATATCGTCGCGAAGATCATCGAGAAGGAGCGGCCCGACGCGGTGCTGCCGACGATGGGCGGGCAGACCGCGCTCAACACTGCACTCGCGCTCGCCAAGGACGGCACGCTCGACAAGTTCGGCGTCAAGCTGATCGGCGCCAATGCCGAGGCGATCGAGAAGGCGGAGGACCGGCAGAAGTTCCGCGAGGCGATGGACCGCATCGGGCTCGAGAGCCCGCGGTCCGCGATCGCGCACACGCTCGAGGAAGCGCTCGCCGCGCTCGAGCATACGGGCCTGCCGGCGATCATCCGCCCGTCGTTCACGCTCGGCGGCACGGGCGGGGGTATCGCCTACAACCGCGACGAGT
>JAEZQR010000146.1 GCA_023413015.1 Pseudomonadota bacterium | reverse complement strand
GCGCCATCTTCTTCGGCAGGCCGCACTGGTGCAGCTTCAGCTCCGGACCGGTCACGATGACCGAGCGGCCCGAATAGTCGACGCGCTTGCCGAGCAGGTTCTGACGGAAGCGGCCCTGCTTGCCCTTCAGCATGTCGGACAGCGACTTCAGCGGACGCTTGTTCGCGCCCGTGATCGTGCGGCCGCGGCGGCCGTTGTCGAACAGCGCGTCGACCGCCTCCTGAAGCATGCGCTTCTCGTTGCGGACAATGATGTCCGGCGCGCGCAGCTCGATCAGCCGCTTCAGACGGTTGTTGCGGTTGATGACGCGGCGATAGAGGTCGTTGAGGTCCGACGTCGCGAAGCGGCCGCCGTCAAGCGGCACCAGCGGGCGCAGCTCGGGCGGGATCACGGGGACGACCTGGAGGATCATCCACTCGGGGCGGTTGCCCGACTCGATGAAGCTCTCGACGATCTTCATCCGCTTGATGATCTTCTTCGGCTTCAGCTCCGACTTGGTGGTCGCGAGTTCTTCCTTGAGCGCGACCATCTCGCCCTCGAGGTCGAGGTCCTCGAGCAGCTTGCGGATCGCTTCCGCGCCGATGCCGGCGGTGAAGGCGTCCTCACCATGGACGTCCTGCTGCTCGAGCAGCTCGTCCTCGGTCAGCAGCTGGAACTTCTTGAGCGGGGTGAGGCCCGGCTCGATCACGACATACTGCTCGAAGTAGAGCACGCGCTCGAGGTCCTTGAGCGGCATGTCGAGCAGCATGCCGATGCGGCTCGGCAGCGACTTCAGGAACCAGATGTGCGCGACCGGCGCAGCGAGCTCGATGTGGCCCATGCGCTCGCGGCGGACCTTCGAGACGGTGACCTCGACGCCGCACTTTTCGCAGACGATGCCCTTGTACTTCATGCGCTTGTACTTGCCGCACAAGCACTCATAGTCCTTGATCGGGCCGAAGATGCGCGCGCAGAACAGGCCGTCACGCTCGGGCTTGAACGTGCGGTAGTTGATCGTCTCCGGCTTCTTGATCTCACCGAACGACCATGAACGGATCCGCTCCGGCGAAGCGATCGCGATCTGGATGCGGTCGAACGTCTCCGGCTTCGCCGCCGGGTTGAAGAAGTTCATCAGTTCCTGGTTCATACCCAGTCCTTACTTCTCGAATTCTGTCAGCCGCGCATGGCGCAGCGGGGGCCGGCTGGCCGGCACGCGTGAAGCGTGCCGGCCGTGCGGCTCAGCTCTCGTCCTGATCCGCGTTCTGCAGCTCGACGTTGAGGCCGAGAGAGCGCATTTCCTTGACCAGCACGTTGAACGACTCCGGAATGCCGGCCTCGAAGGTGTCGTCGCCCTTGACGATCGCTTCGTAGACCTTGGTGCGGCCGACGACGTCGTCGGACTTCACCGTCAGCATCTCCTGGAGCGTGTACGCCGCGCCGTAGGCCTGGAGCGCCCACACTTCCATCTCGCCGAAGCGCTGACCGCCGAACTGCGCCTTGCCGCCCAGCGGCTGCTGGGTGACGAGGCTGTACGGTCCGATCGAGCGGGCGTGGATCTTGTCGTCGACCAGGTGGTGGAGCTTCAGCATATAGATGTAGCCCACGGTCACCTTGCGGTCGAACTGCTCGCCGGTGCGGCCGTCGAAGAGCTCGACCTGACCCGAGCGGTCGAGCCCGGCCAGATCCAGCATCGCCGACACGTCCGCCTCGCGCGCGCCGTCGAACACCGGGGTCGCCATCGGCACGCCGGCGGCGAGGTTCGAGGCCATTTCCCCGAGCTGCTCGTCCGAAAGCGCGGCGATCTCCGCCTCGTGCTGCTCGCCGTAGATGGTCTTGAGCCGCTCGCGGAGCGTCTTGGCCTGACCGTCGGCAAAGCCCTTGGCGTGGATGTCCTCAAGCATCGCCGAGATCTGGCGACCGAGACCGCGCGCGGCCCAGCCGAGGTGCGTCTCGAAGATCTGACCGACGTTCATGCGCGACGGCACGCCGAGCGGGTTCAGGACGATGTCGACATGCGTCCCGTCCTCAAGGAACGGCATGTCCTCGATCGGCAGGATGCGCGAGATGACGCCCTTGTTGCCGTGACGGCCGGCCATCTTGTCGCCCGGCTGCAGCTTACGCTTCACCGCGACGAAGACCTTGACCATCTTGAGCACGCCCGGCGGCAGCTCGTCGCCGCGCTGCAGTTTCTCGACCTTCTCCTCGAAGCGGCGCTCGAGACCCTTCTGCGCGTCCTGCCACTGGGCGTGGAGCGCTTCGAGGTCGGCCTGACGCGCATCGTCGGCAACCGCGAACTTCCACCACTCGCGCTTCGGCTGCTCGTCGAGCATCGCCGCGTCGATCGCCGAGCCCTTCTTGAGGCCCTTTGGCGCCGCCGCGATCGTCTGGCCGACCAGCATGTCGCGAAGACGCGTGTAGGTCGCACGGTCGAGGATCGCGCGTTCGTCCTCGCGGTCCTTCGCGAGACGCTCGATCTCCTCGCGCTCGATCGCCAGCGCGCGCTCGTCCTTGTCGATGCCGTGGCGGTTGAACACGCGCACGCCGACGATGGTGCCCGAGACGCCCGGGGGCAGCTTGAGCGAGGTATCGCGGACGTCGGACGCCTTCTCGCCGAAGATGGCGCGCAGAAGCTTCTCTTCCGGCGTCATCGGGCTTTCGCCCTTCGGCGTGATCTTGCCAACCAGGATGTCGCCCGGCTCGACTTCGGCGCCGATGTAGACGATACCCGCCTCGTCGAGGTTGCGCAGCGCTTCCTCGCCGACGTTCGGGATGTCGCGCGTGATGTCCTCGGGCCCGAGCTTGGTGTCGCGGGCCATCACCTCGAACTCTTCGATGTGGATCGAGGTGAAGACGTCGTCCTTCACGATCCGCTCGGAGATGAGGATCGAGTCCTCGTAGTTGTAGCCGTTCCACGGCATGAACGCGACGAGCACGTTCCGCCCCAACGCCAGCTCGCCGAGCTGCGTCGACGGACCGTCGGCGATGATGTCGCCCTTGCGAACGATATCGCCCACCTTCACCAGCGGACGCTGGTTGATGCAGGTCGACTGGTTCGAACGCGTGAACTTCATCAACGTGTAGATGTCGACGCCCGACTTGCCGGCCTGCACGTCCTCCGTGGCGCGGATGACGATGCGGGTCGCGTCGACCTGGTCGACGACGCCGGTGCGGCGCGCCGCGATCGCGGCGCCCGAGTCACGTGCGACGGTACCTTCCATGCCGGTGCCGACGAACGGCGCCTCGGCGCGGAGCAGCGGCACCGCCTGACGCTGCATGTTCGAGCCCATGAGCGCGCGGTTGGCGTCGTCGTTCTCGAGGAACGGGATGAGCGACGCGGCGACCGACACGAGCTGCTTCGGGCTCACGTCCATCAGCGTGATCTGGGCGCGCGGCGCCAT
>JAEZQR010000059.1 GCA_023413015.1 Pseudomonadota bacterium | reverse complement strand
ATGCCGAGCAGCGCACCGTGGCGCGCGAGCGTGCGGCCCCAGCGCGCCAGCCGCCACAGATGGGTGACAGCGCTGGTCAAATCTTCCAGCCACTATGAATGGCGACGAGGCCGCCGAGGATCGGCTCGACGCGGGCCTGCGCGAAGCCGGCCTCCTCGATCATGCGCTTGAACCGCCCCATGTCGGGGAAGCGGCGGATGCTCTCGACGAGATACTGATAGGCTTCGGCGTCGCCCGCCACCGCCGCGCCGATCTTCGGCACCACCTTGTGCGAGTAGAGATCATAGACCTCGCCGAAACCCGGCCATTCGGTGGTGGAGAATTCGAGGCAGAAGAAGCGCCCGCCCCACTTCAGGACCCGGTGCGCCTCCCTGAGCGCCGCCGGAATGTCGGTGACGTTCCGGATGCCGAACGCGATGGTGTAGGCGTCGAAGCGGTCGTCGGCGAAGGTCAGCGTCTCGGCGTTCTCGACCTGCCAGACGAGGCCGTCGTAGCCGCGGGCGGCGGCGCGCTCGCGCCCCACGCCCAGCATGTCGGGATTGATGTCGGCGACCGTCACCTCGGCACCGCGCCGCGCCATGCGAAAGGCGATGTCGCCGGTACCGCCCGCCATGTCGAGGATCGCCTCGCCAGGGCGCGGGTTCACCCGGCGCACGAAATGATCCTTCCACAGCCGGTGGAGGCCGCCCGACATCAAGTCGTTCATCAGATCGTAACGGCGCGCCACGCGCGAGAACACCGAGCCGACGCGGCGCGTCTTCTCTTCCGGATCGACCAGTTGGTAGCCGTAGCTGACCTTTTCGCTCATGGCCGAAGGCTCTAGCCGAGCGTTGCCGTGCGAGCAAACGGCGACGACAATCGACAGGATGAACTTTTCGCCGCCGTTCTGCTACAAACATCCCCGGCGTTGTGCGCGGGGGGGCCGCATCAACGCCAGGGGGGCTCACGATGGGGATCAGGGAAGAGCGACGGATCAGCTTCGACAGCGAGGCGGTCCAGCAGGCGTTTGCCGCAGCGCCGGACACACGGGCCCGGCTCAACCTGCCGCCCGGCGTGCCGTGCGAGGTCGACATCCTCCCGGACAACCGCCTCGTCCGGGCGACCTACCGAACCCAGCCCGCGGTCGAGAGTTCGACCGTCGTCGAGCTCGCCGGTCCGGAATTGGCGGTGCTGCTCATGCAACTATGCCGCAACCGCCGTATCCCGCTTCCGCGCGATGCCGCCAAGCGGCTTGTCTTCACGCCCGATACCGTGACGCTCGTCGCCGAGCAGAGCCTGCTCTAGGCGGACAGCCCGAAGCGGGCCGGAGTTGACGTCAACTCCTGCCCCATCGTAGGCGCTGGATTGCGCTTGGATATTGGGAGCTTACCATCCGCCAGATCGCCGCCTTGCCGTACCGCAACGAAGGAGGAGTCACCAGCATCCTCCTCGTGACGTCGCGCCAGACCCGGCGCTGGGTGCTGCCCAAGGGCAACCGGCCATCGGGCATGCCCCGCCATGCCGCCGCCGCGGTCGAGGCGGAGGAGGAGGCCGGCATCCTCGGCGCCACCTGCCCGACGCCGATCGGATCGTACCGTTACCGCAAAACGCGGTGGACCGGCGCGTCGCTGATGGTCGACGTCGATGTGTTCCCGATCGCAGTGACAGACGAGCTTCCCGACTGGAAGGAGCGACACGAGCGCGAGCGCCGCTGGTTTCCGCTCGCCGAGGCAGCCCAAGCCGTCAACGAGCCGGACCTGCGGGACCTTATCCTCGGGTTCCGTCCGCCAGCCTCGGCCGCCGGTCGGCTGAACTGGCTGCCGGCGGGCGCGGTGGAAAATTTGAGCAAGGGATTCGGCATGTTCAACTGGTTTCAGGCGCTGATGCCGAAGCAGGGCGACTTCTTCGCCAAGTTCGAGGCGCATGCCGCCACGCTGTGCGCGGGGAGCGAGGCGCTGGCGCGACTGCTCCAGGGCGGACCGGGCATGTCCGACCATATTACCGAGATCAACCAGCGCGAGCACGAGGCCGACGACATCATCCGCGACGTGCTGCAGACGGTCCGGCGCACCTTCCTCACTCCCTTCGATCGCGGCGCGATCATCTCGCTCATCAACGCGATGGACGATGCGATCGACCAGATGCACCAGACGGCGGGCGCGATCGATCTTTACGAAGTTCGCGAGTTCGAGGCCGGCATGAAGGACATGGCGGCGATCATCGTCGAAGCCGCCCGCCTGACCGCCGAAGCACTGCCGCTGCTGCGCGACATCCGTCCGAATGCGCGGCGGCTGCACGAGCTCACCGAGCGTCTCGTCCGCCTCGAAGGCAAGGCCGACGACATCCACGCCAAGGGGCTGAAGGCGCTGTTCGTCGAGATCGGCCAGTCGAACACGCTCAAGTTCATCGTGTCGCGCGAGCTCTATAGCCATCTCGAGCGGGTGGTCGACCGGTTCGAGGACATCGCCAACGAGATCGACGGCCTGGTGATCGACCACGCATGACCGATCCGACGCTCGCGCTGCCATGGCTCATCGGGCTCGTGGCGCTCGCCCTCGCCTTCGACTTCCTCAATGGCCTGCACGACGCGGCCAACTCGATCGCGACCGTCGTCTCGACCCGGCTGCTCGCGCCGGTGCAGGCGGTGGTCTTCGCCGCCTTCTTCAACTTCGCAGCCTATTGGATCTTCGGCCTCAAGGTGGCCGAGACGATCGGCAAGGGGATCATCGACAAGGACGTCATCAACCCGGCGGTGGTGTTCGGCGCGCTGGTGGGCGCGATGTCCTGGAACGTCATCACCTGGGTGAAGGGAATCCCTTCCTCGTCGAGCCACGCGCTGGTCGGCGGCCTGATCGGCGCCGGCACCACGCATGCGGGCATAGACGGAATCGTCTGGTCCGGCGTGCTCAAGACGGCCTCGGCGATCGTGTTGTCGCCGCTGCTGGGCCTGATCCTCTCGATGTTCCTGATGCTGGTTACGTCCTGGCTGCTGATGCGGGTGACCGCGAGCGCCGCCGACGGCATCTTCCGAAAGCTCCACCTCTTCTCGTCGGCCGCCTACTCGTTAGGTCACGGCGCGAACGACGCGCAGAAGACGATGGGTATCATCACCGTCCTCCTCTACTCGCAGGGCATGCTCCACGGCGAGTTCCACGTGCCGGAGTGGGTGGTGCTGAGCTGCTATACCGCGATCGCGCTCGGCACCTTGTCCGGGGGCTGGAAGATCATCCAGACGATGGGCTCGCGCATCACCAAGCTATCGCAGCACCAAGGCTTCTCCGCGTCGGCCGGCGGTTCGGTCATGCTGTTCGCCGCCTCCGCGTTCGGCATCCCGGTTTCGACGACGCACACCATCACCGGCTGCATCGTCGGCGTCGGCGCGGCGCGGCGCGCCTCGGCCGTGCGCTGGAGCGTCGCCGGCCGCATCGTCATCGCCTGGTTCATCACCATCCCCGCCTCGGCGGCGGTCGGTGCGCTGTTCTACCTGCTGACCCGGCTGTTCTAAGCGAGGTTCGGGAAGATCTGGCAAGGCTTCCGAAAACCTCGGGCACCCAGTCATGCGCCCGGGCGTTGATCGGGGGTGCTCGCGTTTCT
>JAEZQR010000011.1 GCA_023413015.1 Pseudomonadota bacterium | reverse complement strand
TCGACCTCGTGTTCCACAACGCCTACGGGCCAGACAAGCCGTGGTTCTACGATCCGGCACTGTCGGGCGGCGGGTGCGTGATGGACCTCGGTGTCCACCTCGTCGACCTCGCGCTGTGGACGCTCGGTGGGCAGGTCACCGACGTACATGCCAAGCTCTTCGCCAGCGGCGAGCCGCTCGGCGAGCGGACCGACCGGGTAGAGGATTACGGCATCGCCACCCTCGGCCTCGACAATGGCGCCGCCGTGCAGCTCGCCTGCTCATGGCGACTGCAGGCCGGCTGCGATGCGGTGATCTCCGCCGCCTTCTACGGCACCGAAGGCGGCGCGGCGCTCAAGAACGTCGATGGCTCCTTCTACGACTTCGTCGCCGAAAGCTATCGCGGCACGTCGCGCGAGACGCTGACGTCGCCGCCGGACGCCTGGGGCGGCCGCGCGGCGGCGGACTGGGCGACGCGACTGGCGGCGGGTGAACGTTTCGACCCGGAGGCCGAGCGGCTGGTGGACGTGGCACGCGCCCTCGATCGCATCTACGGGCGGGCGCTGCACCACTGAAACTAATCCCTCTCCCTTGAGGGGAGAGGGAGGGGCCCATGCGTCAGCATGGGAAGGTGAGGGTGACGGCCTCCGCTTGGTGAGCGATCTCCGGCTTAGCACCCAGCCCGACCCGTCACCCTCACCCCGCTCGCGCTCCCGCGCGAGTCGCCCTCTCCCCTCAAGGGAGAGGGGCATCCGGTCAGTTGCGGGCTTCGCCGTTCTGTTCCTGCTGGGCCTCCTCGATCTCGTCGAGGACCGCCTCGGGCGCGACGTTGCGCTTCAACTCCTCGACCTCGGCATCCGTAGTGACGCCGACGCGATCGGCGATGGCGGAAACCATCGAAACGATCTTGGTGATCTCGTGCTCGGCGAGCAGGCTGATCTGCAGGTCGAGCTCGGCACGCTTCTCGGCGGTCGCCGCCATGCGGTTCTGGCTGATGAGCACGAAGGTCGACAGGAAGATCGCTTCGACCGACGCTGCCATCGCGAGGATCACCAGCGACGGATCGAACCGCGGCACCACCGGCAGGCCGATGCTATTAGCCAGGATCCACACCCCGAACACGGCGGCGTGCAGGTAGACGAACGTCATGCTGCCGGTGAAGCGCGTGATGCGGTCGGCTAGGCGCTCCTGGAATGGCGCCTGCCGATCCTCGAGCGCGCGTCGCTCCTCGAGCGCCCGGATGTTCCGCCGCAGCGTCGAACTCAGGCCGCCCGGTGCGTCCTGTGGCGTCGTCGGCGTGATCATCGCGCCTCCTCCCGACGCGACAACGCACGCTTCCGCAAATCTATGCCGGTGCGATCAGGCGCCGCTGGAGCCGCCGGTTACGGCGTCGTCGGTGTCCTCGTCACCTTCCGCGACTTCAGTGGCGCCGGAGCGGGCCGCGACCTCGCCGCCCAGGGCGCTCGGCTGATGCGCATCGGTGGTCGAACTCGCGCCCACCGAGCTGAGCCCGCCCCTGTCGTCGACATGGTAGATGGGATCGGCCTTGGTGGCGCCGGGCGCCTTGGCGTCATCGTTGCGGTTCTGGTCTGACATGGCCCGATTCTCCTTCGATCGGGCATCAATGGCGGCGGTCCGGGCCAGTTCCCTCGCCTCTCGCTTGGATATGTGCCGACCAGGATGGGGGCTGTCGCTTTTGCGCTTAACGGATCGATGCGTCTGCGGCACAAGACCAGCGAAATAACCACGGGGGAGTTCTCATGCGTCTTCTGCTTACCGCCGCCATCATCGCCATTGCCGCGCCCTTGGCGGCGCAGGCGCCGGTCACGACCCGGCAGGTCGGATCGGCGACGCTCGAGAACGTGCCGGCCGTTCCGGCGGACATTGCGGCGGCGGTGCAGCGCTACCAGAATTACCGCGCGGCGCAGTTCGAGGACTGGTTGCCCGACGGTTCGATGCTGATCGCCACCCGCTTCGGTGCGACGCAGCAGGTGCATCGCGTCGCCGCAGCGGGTGCGGCCCGCACCCAGCTCACCTTCTTCGCCGAGCCGGTGGCGAGCGCCTCGGCGGTGCCGGGCACGTCGCGTTTCGTGCTGACGCGCGACAACGGTGGCGACGAGTGGTTCCAGCTCTATGCCATGGACCTGACCAGCGAGCCGCAGGCGTTGACCGAGGCCGGCACGCGCAACCAGTCGCCGGTGTTCAGCAAGGACGGCACGCTCGTCGCCTGGTCGCGCGCGGTGAAGGGCTCGCCCGACTATGCGATCCTCACCGCCAATCCAGCCGATCCGGCCAGCCGCCGCGTTGCGTATCAGGGCAAGGGCGCGATCGGGCCGACCGACCTTTCGCCGGACAAGCGGACGGTGCTGCTCGCCCGCAACCTCTCGAACCGCGTGACCCGGCTTTCGCTTCTCGACCTCGCCTCGGGGCGTGAGACCGAACTGGCGTTCACCGCCAAGCCGGCCCGCTACGAGGAGGCGAGGTTCACGCCCGACGGCAAGAGCATCATCGTCATCACCGATGCCGACAGCGACGTGCGCCGGCTGGTCGAGATCGAGCTGGCGAGCGGCAAGCGGACCGTGCTCGCTCCCGGCCTCAAGTGGGACGTGGAGGCGTTCGACCTCTCCGACGACGGTCGGACGCTCGCCTATGCGATCAATGAGGACGGCTTCTCGCGCGTGGTCGTGCAGGACCGGATTACGCGCCGGGCGCTGCCACAGCCGGAGCTGCCGCGCGGCGTGCTGACCGGGCTCGACTTCTCGCCCGACGGGCGGCAGCTCGCGCTTTCGCTGTCGACCGCGACCTCGGCGGGCGACGTGTGGAGCTGGGACGTCGCGGGCGGCAAGCTCACGCGCTGGACGAATTCGGAGCTGGGCGCGCTCGATCCCGCCAAGCTCGCCGAGCCGCAGCTCATCCGCTTCAAGTCGTTCGACGGACTGTCGGTGCCGGCGTTCGTCTATCGCCCCAAGGGCGTGGCGATGGACGCGAAGACCCCGGTGATCATCGACATCCACGGCGGACCGGAATCGCAGACCCGGCCACAGTGGAACCCCGGCGCCCAATATTTCGCCGACACGCTCGGCGCGACGGTGATCCTGCCCAACGTGCGCGGCAGCGACGGCTACGGCACGCGCTACCTGAACCTCGACAACGGTCCCAAGCGCGAGGACTCGGTCAAGGATATCGGCGCGCTGCTCGACTGGATCGCGACGCAACCCGGGCTCGATAAGGATCGGGTCGCGGTCTACGGCCAGTCCTACGGCGGCTACATGTCGCTTGCCGTGATGACGCATTATTCCGACCGTCTGGTCGGCGGCGTCGAGCGCT
>JAEZQR010000295.1 GCA_023413015.1 Pseudomonadota bacterium | reverse complement strand
GGCTCGTACTGGCCGGCTGCGCCGGCAAACCGTCGGCACCAGCGGCACCACCCGCACCCGTTGCGGCGCCGAAACAGGCCCCGATCGTCGCGAAGCCCGCGCCGCAGAAACCGACCTGGACCGCGCGCAAGGTCGTGCCTGACGCCAAGGAAGTGCCGGACGGTACGGTCACGGTCGCGAGCGGCGACAGCCTGAGCGCCATCGCGGCGCGCGCCGGCGTCTCGGTCGGGGCGCTCGCGGTGGAGAATGGCCTGGCGCCGCCCTACACGCTTCGGGTCGGCCAGATCCTCAAGATTCCGGGTGGGCGCTATCACAAGGTGAAGCCCGGCGAGACCGGCATCGCCATCGCGCTCGCCTACGGCGTGAAATGGAACCGCGTGGTCGAGGCCAACCGGCTCGAGCCGCCCTATAGCCTCGCGGTCGGCCAGCTCGTGCGCCTGCCGACGCAGCAGGCCGTGAAGGCGATGACGCTCGAGGAGCGCGCCCAAGCTTTCCGGCTCAACATCGATGACCTGATCACCGGCTCGGAGCCGGCCGCAGCTCCGACCACGGCACCCAAGCCTGCCGCCAGCCGTCCGGCGCAGAGTGCGGCGAGCACGCCCAAGCCGGTGGCCGAGCCGGCCGCCTTCGCCGGCCGCTTCGTCTGGCCGCTCGAAGGCCGCATCCTTTCGGGCTTCGGCCCGAAGCCGGGCGGGCGCTACAACGACGGCATCAACATCAAGACGACCACCGGCACGGCGGTCAAGGCGGCTGCCGACGGCGTGGTCGCCTACGCCGGCGACGGCATCGAAGGCTTCGGCGGACTGGTGCTGCTGAAGCATGGCGACGGCTGGGTAACGGCCTACGCCCACAACGAGGAACTGCTGGTCGCGCGCGGGCAGAATGTGAAGCGCGGCGACACCATAGCGCGGGCCGGCGCCACCGGATCGGTTGACGAACCGCAGCTTCATTTCGAAATACGGCGCGGCCGCACGCCGGTCGACCCGATCAAACTTTTGCCGGCGCGCTAGCGGCGCGTCCCATTGAGGTCCATGGCCACCAAACTTCCCGAACCGCCGAAGGTCGGCATGGTATCGCTCGGCTGCCCCAAGGCGCTGGTTGACAGCGAACGCATCCTGACCAAGCTCCGCAGCGACGGCTACGCCATGTCGGCGGACTATGCCGGCGCCGACGTCGTGCTGGTCAACACCTGCGGCTTCCTCGACTCCGCCAAGGAGGAGAGCCTGGCCGCGATCGGCGAGGCCATCGCCGAGAACGGACGCGTGATCGTGACGGGGTGCATGGGCAACGAGGCGGATGTGATCCGCGCGAAGTTCCCGCAGGTGCTCGCGGTCACGGGCGCTGCGCAATATGAGCAGGTGGTGTCGGCGGTGCACGAGGCCGCGCCGCCGGTGCCCTCCCCCTTCGTCGATCTCGTGCCGGAAGCGGGGCTCAAGCTCACGCCGCGGCACTACAGCTATCTGAAGATTTCCGAGGGCTGCAATCACCGCTGCAAGTTCTGCATCATCCCGTCGATCCGCGGCGACCTCGTCTCGCGGCCGGCGAACGCGGTGGTGCGCGAGGCCGAGAAGCTCGTGGCGGCCGGCACGAAAGAGCTGCTCGTTATCAGCCAGGACACCTCGGCCTACGGCGTCGACATTCGGCACGCCACGTCCAAGCTGGGCGACCGCGAAATCCGTGCTCACATCACTGACCTCGCGCGCGAGCTGGGACGGACCGGCGCCTGGGTGCGGCTGCACTATGTCTATCCCTACCCGCACGTCGACGAGCTGACCCCGCTGATGGCGGAGGGGCTGATCCTCCCCTACCTCGACATTCCGTTCCAGCACGCCTCGCCGACGGTGCTGCGCGCGATGCGGCGTCCGGCGAACGAGGCCAAGGTGCTGGAGCGCATCCGCCGCTGGCGCGACATCTGCCCGGACATCGCACTGCGCTCGACCTTCATCGTCGGCTTCCCCGGCGAGACCGAGGACGATGTCGCCTATCTGCTCGACTGGCTTGAGGAAGCGCAACTCGATCGCGTCGGCTGCTTCAAGTACGAGGCGGTCGAAGGCGCGGCGGCGAACGAGTTGCCGGGCGCGGTGCCGGAAGAGGTGAAGCAGGAACGCTGGGAACGCTTCATGGCCACCCAGGCGCGCATCTCGGCGGCCAAGCTGCAGGCGAAGATCGGCCGCACGCTCGACGTCATCATCGACGAGGCCGACGACGAGGGCGGCGCCACCGGCCGCTCGAAGGCCGACGCGCCCGAGATCGACGGACAGGTGCACCTGCGCGATGCGCATGGGCTGAAACCGGGCGACATCGCTCGGGTCGCGATCGAGGACGCCGACGAGTACGACCTGTTCGGCGTGCCGGTTGCCGGAAACCGATCTCCCATTTAACCGTCATCCCGGCGAAGGCCGGGACCCAGACGATCGGTTGTCCTAGATCCCGGCCTTCGCCGGGATGACGAAACTGAGGTAGCCGCATGACCGACTTCGCTGCCCTTCTCCAGCCCGACCGCGGCCAGGACGCGCGGGCGCTGCACGTCGTCGACGCCAAGAGCTTCGAGGCGTGGCTCGCCAACCAGCCCGCACGGGCCCGGGCGGCGGTCCAGGCGGCGCAGTTCAAGGGGAAGGCGGGCGAGTTCGCGCTGCTGGCCGGCGATACGGCCGAAGCATGGTCGGTCGTCGTCGGCGTCAAGGACGCCGCCTCGCTCGGCCCTTGGGATCTCGCGGGCGCGGCCGCGAAGCTGCCGGGCGGCACCTACCGGCTGGCGGCGGCCGCCCCTGGTCAGGCTGCGCTGGGCTGGCTGCTCGCCCATTATCGGTTCGACCGCTATCTGTCGGAGAAGAAGCCGGCCCACGCGCGCGTGCTGCTGACCAGCGAGCCGGCGGCCATCGAGGAGGCGGTGCGGCTGGCGCAGGCGACGGCGCTGGTTCGCGACCTCGTCAACGCGCCGGCCGAGGACATGGGGCCGGCCGAGCTGGCCGAGGCCGCCGAGCACCAGGCGCGCGAATTCGGCGCGCAGGTCAAGATCGTCCAGGGCGAAGGACTGAAGGACGGCTACCCTGCGGTACACGCCGTCGGTCGCGCCGCCGACAAGGCGCCGCGCCTGATCGAGCTGAGCTGGGGCGATCCCTCGCACCCCCAGGTCGCGATCGTCGGCAAGGGCGTATGTTTTGATTCGGGCGGGCTCGACATCAAGCCGGCCTCGGCCATGTTGACGATGAAGAAGGACATGGGCGGCGCGGCGCATGCGCTGGCGCTCGCCCGGCTCGTGATGCAGGCGAAGCTGCCCGTGCGCCTGCGCCTGCTGATCCCGGCAGTCGAGAATGCCATCGCCGGCAACGCCTTCCGCCCGGGCGACATCCTCCGCACCCGCAAGGGCGTGTCGGTCGAGATCGGCAACACCGACGCCGAAGGCCGACTGATCCTGTGCGATGCCCTGACCGCCGCGCAGGAGGACAAGCCCGACCTCCTGATCGATTTCGCCACGCTGACCGGCGCCGCGCGCGTGGCGCTGGGGCCCGAGCTGCCGGCAATGTTCGCCAACGACGATGCCCTGGCCGATGGGCTGATCGCGGCGGGGCGCGAAGTGAACGACCCGCTGTGGCGGCTGCCGCTGTGGGAGCCCTATCGCGATATGCTCAAGTCCGAGGTCGCGGACATCAACAATGCGGGCGAAGGCGGCTTTGCCGGCTCGATCACGGCGGCTCTGTTCCTCGCGAAGTTCGTCGAGGACGGCACCCGTTGGGCGCATATCGACCTGTTCGCCTGGTCCCCGTCGACCAAGCCCGGACGCCCCAAAGGGGGCGAAGCGATGAGCCTTCGCGCCGCTTGCCGCTACCTAGAGTCGCAATACCGCAGATAACTGCGGTTTTTTGCATCTTCCGCGCAACGGAAACCCCGCTGGTCCGTTACATTTGGACTGTTGAGTTCGCGTAACGCAGCCGGGGGACCGGTCTTACGCAGGCGTTGAGGATGCGTATATGGTATCGGAAGCACAGCGGAATGGTCTGGCGCTCGAGCCGCTGACGGACTGGATGCACACGCTGATCGGCTACGTCCAGTCGGCGCGACCGGACCTCACCAATCGGCAGATGGCGTTGTTGATGCTCGTCTACCTCACCGACGGCCCGCACACCGTGCGTGGGCTGGCGGCGAAGTTGCGGGTATCAAAGCCGGTGGTTACACGCGCCTTGAATACGCTCGGCGCGCTCGGCTACCTTCGCCGCCAGAAGGACGAGAGCGACCTGCGCAACATCTTCGTCGAACGGACCCCGGCCGGGGGCGCGTTCCTCGAGGAGTTCGCCGGCCTCATCGAGCGAGCGGAGAAGCATGGCGCCACACGGCAGCGCGGTAAGCAAGGCGAGGCCCGCACCACGCACTAGGACGTTGCGGCTCACCGGGCCTTCCCCGACGCTCGACCACCGGCTTCACGCCTATCGGCGCGACCTTGCCGATCGGGAACTAGCGGCGGATTACGCCGCAGCCGCCTATGCCGAGCCACGGCCGATGCGCTGCCGCGCCGCACGGGCGATGGTGCGCGGCAAGCCCCGCGCCGACGCCGGCGCGACCAGCGAACTGCTGTACGGCGAACCGTTCCTGGCGCTCGAGGTCGGCAGCGACTGGGCTTGGGGCTACTGCGGCATCGATCGCTATGTCGGCTATGTGCCCACCTCCGCGCTTGGCGAAG
>JAEZQR010000276.1 GCA_023413015.1 Pseudomonadota bacterium | reverse complement strand
ACCTGCGTGCCCTGGAAGGCGCCGAAAACCGTGCCGGGGGCGACCTTGCGATGGTCGATCGCAAAGCCCGTCACCATCGACTCAGATTCCGAATCCAAGAGGTCCCCCAGCCGCATGGTTCAAGGCTTCGACTTGGGTTTGATGTAGGGAAGCACCTCGGCCATGTTCGGCTCGCGGTTCTCATCGGGAACCACGCCGAGCACGGGACCGATGCGGCCTACGACCTTCGATACGACCGGCGCAACGTTCCAGCCGGCCGTGCGGAAGCCGTAGGTCTCCTTCGTCGGCTTCGGCTCGTCGAGCATGGCGACCACGACATAGCGCGGATCGTCCATCGGGAAAACGCCGGCGAAAGTGGTGACCACCGCCGTGCGGTTATAGCGCCCGCCCATCGCCTTCTCCGCCGTGCCCGTCTTGCCGCCGACGCGGTAGCCAGGCGCGTCGGCCTTGCGGCCGGTTCCCTCGGTGACGACGACGCGGAGCAGCGAGCGCATCTTGTGCGACGTGTCTTCGGTGAAGACGCGCCGGCCCGGCACCAGCGGATGACTCTTGTCGACCTTGAGCAGCGTTGCCGGGCGCCAGATGCCGCCGTTGAAAAGCGCGGCATAGCCCGATGCCAGATGAAGCGGCGTCACCGCGATGCCGTGCCCGTAACCGACCGTCATCGTCGCGATCTCGCCCCAGTTCGCCCCCGGCGACAGGGTGCGCCCCCGCTCCTTCAGCTCGATCGACACCGGCTCGAGGAAGCCCATCTTCTGGAGGAACTCGCGCTGGCGCGTGGCACCGAGATCACGGGCGATCTGCGCGGTGCCGATGTTCGACGATTCCTGCATGATCTCGGCCACCGAGCACGCGCGGCCGAACGGGTGCGTGTCGCGAATGGTGAAGCGGCCGACCTTGAGCCCCTTCGGGCAGTCGTACATCTGCCCCATGCTCCGCACGACGCCGGCATCCATGCCCATCGCGACGGTGAACGGCTTGAAGGTCGAGCCCAATTCGTAGACGCCGAGGGTCGCGCGGTTGAAGCGCTCGTCGTCGCTGCCCTTGCCCGCAGCGTTGGGATTGAGCTCGGGCAGCGAGGTCATCGCCAGCACCTCGCTGGTGTGCACGTCGAGCACGACGCCGGCCGCACCGATCGCCGAGAATTTCTTCATGGCGACGGCAAGTTCATGCTCCATCGCCTGCTGGATACGCGAGTCGATCGACAGCACCAGCGGCTTGCCGCGCATGTCGGACCGCGACAGACGCTCGTCGAACGCGCGTTCGATACCGGCGGCGCCTTTGCCGTCGATGTCGGTGTAACCGATGACATGGGCGCCGAGCCCGAGGTTCGGGTAGAGCCGCTCGGGCTCGCGCTCGATGACGATGCCGGGCTCGCCGATGGCGTTCACGCGCTTCGCGTCGGTCGGCAGCACGCGGCGCTGAACGAAGCGGTATTTGCCGGCATGCGTGAGCTGCGCGTAGGCTCGCTCGTAGGTCATCCCCGGCAGCGCGTCGGCGAGACGGCGGGCGAGATCACGCTTGTCGCCGACGACATCCTGCGGGCGCACGGCGATCGAATAAGCATCGAAGGTGCGGGCGAGCTCGGCGCCGTTACGATCGACGATATCGGCACGCGGCGGCACGAGCGCCGCGAACAGGTCCCGCTCGCCGCCGCGCTTGCCGTCGTGCAGCAAGGCGAGATCGAGCAGCCGCAGCGTCAGGATCGCGGCCAGCGCCACAAACAGCAGTACGCCGATCATCAACCGCTGGCGCGACCGGCCGAGCGCCAGCTGGCGCTGCCCCGCGACCTGAATGCGCTGCTGCCGGAGCGCCAGCGGACTCATCGCATCGCGACTTTCCGGAAGCTGCCGCGCTCCGCCGCTGCGGCGCTGTCGATCACGTCGGAAAGCGAGTCCAGACCAGCCAGCGTCGCCTTGGCCGCCGGCTTCGGCTTGGCGTCGGCGAGCTTCACCGCTGCGGCCGGCTTGTTCTCGGCCTTGGCCGGCTTGGATTCCGGCTTCGGCTCCGCCTTCGCGACCTTCGCTTCAGCCTTCTTCGGCTCAGCAGCTTTTGCCGCGCTCCGGTCGCGCTTGCTGGTGTCGGCCTCGGCGGGCTCGGCCAAAGCGTGGACCGGCGCCGCGACGTAGGTAGCGAGCTGGGTCGTCGGCACCTGGTAGGAGGCCTTGACGAACATCGGCTTCTGGACCGCCATCTCCTCGGTGGCGAGCGCAAGCTGCACCGTCGGCTCGCCGGCGGCAGCTGGCGCCGCGCTGCGCGGCGCGAAGGAGGCGAGCTGGACCGGCGAGTCCACGAACTGCTTCGCGGACGGCGCAGCCATCGCCAGCACGTCGTCGTTCCACTTCTGCAGCACCGGCAGGCGGGCGCGGGTGCGCAGCTCCGCCTCGAGCGCACGGATGTCCTTCAGGTCCGAGGCGATGCGGGCGCGCAGCCGGTCGGCTTCGGCGCGTTCGGCCGAGACATGCAGCGACAGCGTGTAGAATCCGATCGCCGACGCCATCGCGCCGGCGATCATCGTGGTCGATCCGAAACGCTTACTCATGTGCGTGCCCCCGCTCTCTCGTTCCAGGCCGGCGCGTCGGTTCGAATTCCGCTGCGCAGCGTCGCCGAACGTGCGCGCGGATTGGCGGCTACCTCGGCGTCGCTCGCGCGAACCGCCTTGGGCAGCGTCTGGAAAGTTGGCGCGGGCCCCCGCACCCGCGCCTCGGGCAGGTAGCGGCTAACGCGCGGTTCGCCCCCGCTGCGTTCGCGCAGAAAGCGCTTCACCGCCCGATCCTCGAGACTATGAAAGGTGACGACTGCGAGCCGACCGCCGGGCTTCAGCAGCCGTTCGGCGGCGCGCAGGCCGGCGTCGAGCTCGTCGAGCTCGCCGTTGATGTGAATGCGGATCGCCTGGAAGGCGCGCGTCGCCGGGTCCTTCGCGCCCGGATGATAGCCGACCGCGCGGCGGACGATCTCCGCCAGCTGGCCGTTTCGCTCCAGCGGACGCGCGGCGACGATGGCGCGGGCGATGCGGCGCGACTTCGGCTCCTCGCCGTAGCGATAGAGCACGTCGGCGATCTCTGCTTCGTCGGCCGTATTAAGGAAGTCGGCAGCGGTCGGCCCATCATTTCCCATGCGCATGTCGAGCGGGCCGTCGGCTTGGAACGAGAAGCCGCGCTCGGCGCGATCGAGCTGCATCGACGACACGCCGATATCGAGCGCGATGGCATCGACCGCCGAGACGCCGCGTTCGGCCAGCGCCTCGTCCATGCGGCTGAAGCGCTCCTCGATCAGCGTCAGCCGTTCATCTTCGAAGGCAGCGGCGATCGCCGTCGGGTCACGATCGAAAGCGTAAGCCTGCGCAATACCGCGATCGAGCGCTGCGCGCGTGTAGCCGCCGGCGCCGAAAGTACCGTCGACGTAGATGTCGCCCCCGTCCAGCGCGAGCGCGGCCATCACCTCGTCGAGCAGGACCGGGATGTGGGGCGCCGCGGTCATGCCGAGACCCCCTTCGCTTCGAGCTGGCGCTTCACGAGGCGCGCGATCAGTGGATCATTGCCCCGCTCGCGCAGCAGCACCTGCGGATTCCAGACCTCGAAATAGTCGCCGACGGCGATGAAGAAGACGTGCTTCTCGAGTTCGGCCCAGTCGCGGAGATCGGCCGACATCATGATGCGGCCGTTCTCGTCGTAGTTCATGTCCTCGGAGAGACCGAACAGCGCGCGCGCCTCGTTCTCGCGCTCCTCGCCGTAGTCCGCGCCATATTTGGCGTCGATCTGGTCCTGAAGGCGCGCCGTGCGGCCGACGTCGTAGCCGACGAGGCAGGGCAGACCGCGCGGGTGCGGGGCAAGCACGACGGTGCGGGTCTGGGTGCGGCGCTCGATGACATCGCGATAGGCAGCCGGGATCGACAGGCGGTTCTTCGAGTCCACCGCGTTCATCGCGTAGCCGTGGAAGAAGTCGCGTGTCACGCGTCGTTCCGTCCTATCCCTCGCCTCGGGGTGCGGAGCGCAAAACCTTCCCGTCCGCGCAAAACGCCTGTTTCGCGCGCCGTCGGTTCAAAGGGTGGTGCTTGCCCCGCCTCCCTTGTGGACAGGGAATATCATGGGATTTTCATGGGCATCAATGGGAATTTATGGGCGAGAGCGGAAAAACGCCCCAAATCGCGGGAAAGATTGGATTTTGTCCTCGCGCTGATTCTTACGTTTCTGTTCCGATCGTCGGTAGAAGCCTGTGGATAACTCGGTGGAAGCCTGTGAATACCCGCCGACTCCCATTTTCGCCCATCCTTGCCCATGGCCAGGAATTAAGAATCGTAAATGGAGCGTTGACGCCTGTCGAGGCGAACCGGCGTTTCGGGCTATCAGCGCTGAAGCAGCGCAGCGGCCGCGGCGAGATCGAGCTTGTAGGCGTTGTGCCGGAGCGCACGGATCGCCTGCGCCCGATCCGCAGCCCCTGCAACGCCGGGAATCGGATCGGCGGTCACGCGGGCAACACCACCCGCATCAGCAGGCACGGCCTGCAGGGTGAGCATGACGCCATCGGTCGTGCGCGCCCGCACCTGTGTCGCGCTGGCCCAGTTGATCTTCCGCCCATCGAGACGGGGCGCTGCCTTAAGCGATGCGACGGCGGATGCGATCGCCTGCTTACGCTCCGCGGTCATGGGCTGCGGCTCGCCGCCCGTGAACAGTGCCGTCGAGACGATGGCTTCGGCGTTGATGGAAGCAAGCGGATCGGGCGCCTTCCCGGACCCGGAGGCGCCGAGGAAGCCGAGCCGCCACGCCAGCAGCCCCGCCGCCATAACGGTGAGGACAGCGGCGATAATTATGTAAGAACGCCGCTTCAGATGCGGCGCGTCACGGGCTTCTTGGCCTGAGGCTGCACGGCGTGCGCGGTGGCGCGCTTCGTCATGTCGCCCGAACCCGGCGCCACGCCGAGCAGCGCCAGCGTCTCACCTTGGGCACCCGCCGGCGCCACCGAACGGTCGGGACGCATTCCGGCAGCTGCCACGAGAAGAAGCATGAAGACAAATGCAAGGCCCGTCATGCCGACTCGTACGCGTTGCATAGACCCTCTTTATCGTTGTGCCCGGCACGGACCGCCGAGCGCTCCCTTAGGGAGCCCTCCCACGCAACTGCCCGTACCGCGAGCCGCCGCCACCCCTGCCGCCGGCTCGAACCCGCTTATGAAGCGAGAAGATTTAATCCCATTTATCGCCGTTGTCCACCGCTTCACCGCATCCAGGGCGGAAGCGGCAGATTCCGCGCCTCAAGCCAAGCCGGATTGAAGATGGTCGACAGGTAGCGCAGGCCGGAGTCGCACAGGACGGTGACGATGACCTTCCCCGGCCCCATCGCCTGGGCCAGCCGCATCGCACCGACGATGTTGATACCCGAGGACAACCCCACGCACAGCCCCTCGTGCTGCATCAGGTCGTAGACCGCCCCCAAGCCCTCTTCGTCGGACACGCGGAACTGGTCGTCCACGGTCAGCCCCTCGAGGTTGGCGGTGATGCGGCTCTGCCCGATGCCCTCGGCCGCCGAGCTGCCCTCGGCGCGCAGCTCGCCGGTGGCGTAGTAGTTGTAGAGCGCTGCGCCGTAAGGATCGGTGAGCGCGATTACCACGTCCGAGCGCAGCTCCTTCAGGGCCATGCCGACGCCGGCCAGGGTGCCGCCGGTGCCGACGGCGCAGGTGAAGCCATCGACCTGTCCCTCGGTCTGCGCCCAGATCTCCGGCGCGGTCGTCTTGATGTGGGCGAAACGGTTGGCGATGTTGTCGAACTGGTTCGCCCACACCGCGTTCGGCGTCTCCTCGGCGAGACGGCGCGAGATGTGCACATAATGGGCGGGGTTGCTGTACGGCGCGGGCGGCACCAGCACGAGTTCCGCGCCGAGTGCCCGCAGCGTGTCCTGCTTCTCCTTCGACTGCGTCTCGGTCATGACGATGATCGTCTTGTAGCCCTTGGCGTTGCCCACCACCGCCAGGCCGATGCCGGTATTGCCGGCCGTTCCTTCGACGATCGTGCCGCCCGGCGCCAGCAGGCCGCGCGCCTCCGCATCCTCGATGATAAAACGGGCCGCACGGTCCTTGACCGATCCGCCGGGATTCATGAACTCGCATTTCGCCAGGATCGTGCAGCCGGTCTGCTCGGAGGCCTTGCGGAGCCGGACAAGCGGCGTGTTGCCGATCAGCCCAATGACGTCGTCGCTTCTGATCATCCGCCTAGGATTAACCACTTCCCTTCGCGCCCGCCAGCCGGCGTGACGGGCGCCTTCCGTGAAGGTGCGTCGCGGGCTAGGCAGCCGTCGTCCCAGCTTCTAAACCGGACGGGATGAGTTCCCTTCCCGCCGCCCCCGAGTTCGATGCCCGCGGTTTTCGCGACACCCTCGGCCGCTTCGCAACCGGCGTGGCGCTGGTGATGGCGCGCGGCCCCGACGGCAATGTCGCGGGCATGACCATCAACAGCTTCGCGAGCGTCAGTCTCGACCCACCGTTGATCCTGTGGTCGATGCGCCGCGACACCGCTTCGGCGCAGATCTTCCGGGACGCGTCCGCCTTCACGGTCAGCATCCTCGGCGCCGAGCATGAGGCGGTGGCGCGCCGCTGCGCCCGCAGCGACTACGACAAGCTGGAAGGGCTGGAGTTCGTGCCCGCCCCGAGCGGCGTGCCGCGCCTCGCCGATGCGATGGCCTGGTTCGACTGCCGCACCTGGGCGGCCTATCCGGGAGGCGACCACGACATCTTCGTGGGGCAGGTACGCGACTTCGGCGGGCGTCCCGGCGCGACGCTGCTGTTCCAGGATGGGCGCTTCCGGTCCGGCGATGCGTAAGGCCGCCTTCGGCCCGCTCCTCCCTCTGGCCGCTTGCGGGCAGCCCCGTCAGCGCACGCTCGCGCTCAAGCCGGGTGCAGATCCTCGTAGGATTTCGCGAGCCTAGATTCACAAACTTCCCTGGAAAGGCGTATGTTTATTGCTCGGCCGGGCAATGATGTTGCGTATCAGGAACAGTGATCTGCAACGGTTCAAAGAGCCGGGCGTGACGCGAATCAGGCGCGGGACGAGCCTAGCAAGCCCCAGCGGGTGTAGGACAGCTTCCGCCGGGGCAACTGCGGATCAGTCGGGTCGGAGGATTTCGATTGCGTCGGCGAGCCGCAGCGAGTGGACGAGGCGGCCGGTCGCGTCCTCGACATCGATGCGCGGACGCAGGTCGATACGCCCTGCCGCGGCATCATAGGCGATGAGGGCCCGGGCTTCCCAGAGGGCCCGTGCCGGTACTTGGTTCTCGGGCATGTCGATCCCCTCGGGGTCCAGCAGCACTTCACTGTTCTCGCGCAGGTGGAAGTAAAGCTTCGGCACGACCCCGGCCTTTCTCGCTGGAGGCGGGACCCGATAATCTACACTGCTGTAGGCGCGCCGATATTGACTCAGGTTATCGATGGCGGTGTGCGCTGATCGGCCGCGGCTCAGCAACACGGCTGGCCGAGGTGGAGACAGGCGGGATCGAACTTGGCGCCTCCGCAGGCTTGATCCGTATAAAAGCAAAGGGCGGCACCACGAGGTGCCGCCCTTCTTTCGTCGAGGGACGTCCGCTTAGAAGCGGAAGCCGAGGCCGACCACCATCTGGTGGAGTTCGGCGCCCATCTCGTAGTTCGAGTAGCGGTACTCGACCTTGCCGTAGGCATTGGTGGCGACGGGCAGTTCGACACCCGCGCCGACGCGTACGCCGTCGAGCTTGAAGTCAACGCCATCGTCTCCGATGGCCTGGTTGGTGTAGCCGGCGAGGGCGTAAACCAGCGCGTTTTCGCCAGCCTTGAAGCCGAAGCGGCCGACGGCCGAGAGGTCACGGCCAAAGCCGTTCTTCGAGCTGTCCTGATACTCGAGCGAGATGCCGGCGACGGTCGTGCCGAGATCCCAGTCGTAGCCGGCGTTGACGCCGTAGGTGAAGACCTCGGTGCCGGCGAAGTCGTCGTCGGCGAAGCCGATGGTGGCACCGACGCTCGGACCGGCGAATTCGGCCGCAGCAGCCGGCGCCGATAGGGCAAGCGCCGCGAGCGACGCGAGAACGATATTCTTCATGATGTCTCCGGAATATGTGGCGCAGGGGCCGAACGCCCCGCATGCGGCCCAAATGACACTTTAGTTACATATTCGCAACATTCAGTGGTTGCATGGCTGCCATGCAACTACCGGCCGAGGGGAAACCGCCTGCCCGCTCGTACCCCTGCGCCGGCGGCCTAGCCATGCTGCTGCGCGGCGCCAACACCTGGGCTGCGCGTTCTATGAATCGCGGAACCATGGAGGCGAGCATGGCCAGCAGTCGGATCGCGTGCGAGGCGTTGCGCGCCAAGGTGATGGACGCCGAGGCGGCGGCGGCGCTGATCGCGCCGGACACGACGATCGGCATGAGCGGTTTTACCGGGTCAGGCTATCCGAAGGCCGTGCCGCTGGCGCTCGCCGCGCGCATCGAGGCTGAGCACGCCGCCGGCTGCCCCTTCCAGGTCCGCATCTGGACTGGCGCTTCGACCGGACCCGAGCTCGACGGCGCGCTGGCCAAGGCGGACGGCATCGAGTTCCGCCTGCCCTATAATTCCGACCCCATCGCGCGCGAGAAGATCAACCGCGGCGAGATGGAATATTTCGACATGCACTTGAGCCAGGTCGCGCCGATGGCGTGGCAGGGCTTCCTCGGGCCGCTCGACACCGCCATCGTCGAGGTCACCGGCATCCGGGCGGACGGCTCGCTCATCCCCTCCTCCTCGGTCGGCAACAACAAGACCTGGCTCGACCGCGCCTCCCGCGTCATCCTCGAGGTCAATCGCTGGCAGAACGCGGCGCTCGAGGGGATGCACGACATCTACTACGGCACCGCGCTCCCGCCGCATCGCGTGCCGATCCCGCTCGTGCGCCCCGACGACCGCATCGGCGAGCCCTGCTTCCGCTGCGATCCCGACAAGGTCGTCGCCATCGTCGAGACCGACGCTCCCGACCGCAACCTGCCGTTCGCGCCGCCCGACGAGGCCGCATATCGCATCGCCGGCCACCTGCTCGAATTCTTCCGCCACGAGGTGGCAAGGGGCCGGTTGCCGGCCTCGCTGCTTCCCATCCAGTCGGGCGTGGGCAACATCGCCAATGCGGTGCTGACCGGCCTCGTCGATGGGCCATTCGACGACATGACCGCCTATACAGAGGTCATCCAGGACGGCATGCTCGACCTGCTCAACGCCGGCAAGCTTCGCATGGCGTCCGCCACCGCCTTCTCCCTCAGCCCGGAAGCGGCGGCCGCGCTCAACGCCGACATGCCGTGCTACCACGACCGCATGATCCTGCGCCCGCAGGAGATCAGCAACCATCCTGAGCTGATCCGCCGCCTGGGCTGCCTGGCGATGAACGGGCTGATCGAGGCGGACATCTACGGCAACGTCAACTCGACCCATATCATGGGATCGCGCATCCAGAACGGCATCGGCGGTTCCGGCGACTTCGCGCGCAACGCCTATGTCTCGATCTTCATGACGCCGTCGGTCGCCAAGGGCGGCCGCATCTCGGCGATCGTGCCACAGGCGAGCCACGTCGATCACATCACCCAGGACGTCCAGGTGCTCGTCACCGAACAGGGGCTCGCCGACCTGCGCGGCCTGTCTCCCAAGCAGCGGGCTGAGGTCATCATCGCGAACTGCGCGCACCCCGACTACCGGCCGATGCTCGCCGACTATTTCCGGCGCGCACGTCAGGGCTCCTACGGCCAGCAATCGCCGAGCCTGCTCACCGAGGCGCTCTCCTGGCACCAGCGGTTCATCGAGACGGGAACGATGAAGGCCTGAAGCGAGCGGCGGGGTCGAAGGCGACGGGGTGTTTCGGCTGGGCGCGCGGGGCTTGGGGCGCTATGTGTCGCTATCGGGCGTAGCCGGGTGAGGACATGCCAAGCGATTCCGGAACGGAGCGAAGCTGCCATACGGCGGTGCGAGAACGGGTGCGCCTCGTGAAGCGGCCGGCGCTGCTTGCGTTGCTCGCGCTCGCGGCATGCGGCGATCAGGATGCCGGGAAGGCGCCGGGCGCGACGCTGCGGATCGACGTGATCGGCGAGTTCGACCCGAAGGCATCGAAGACCGCGATCGGTGGGCCGACCGAAGTGCTGATGGGGTCGACGCAGGTCGGGTTGGTCGAGTTCGACGCGCAGGGGCAGGTCGTTCCCGGGCTCGCCACCAGCTGGCGGGTGAGCGACGACGGACTGAGCTACATCTTCCGCCTGCGCGACGCGAAATGGGAAGACGGCCGCGAGATCACCGCCGGCGACGTCGTGGCGGTGCTGCGCCGCATCATGGCGCCACGCAGCCGTCATCCGCTCAAGCCGCTGTTGCGACGCATCGAGAACGCGCCCGAGGTGATGGCCGGCCGGAAGCCGCTCAAGGCGCTCGGCGTCAACGACCCGCTGCCCAACATCGTCGAGATCCGGCTGAGCTCGCCGCAGCCGCAGCTGCTCCAGATGCTGGCGCATCCCAGCCTGTCCGTCGTTCGACAGGGCGAATTCCCGCCGGCGAACGGCCCGTTCCGGATCGTCGACGGCAAGGCGCGCCCGATCGAGCTGCTGCGCAACGAGCGCCACTTCGACGCGAGCGCCGTGGCGGTCGAGCGCGTCGAGCTGATGCCGATGCCCGAGGCGGTCGAAGCGGTCGGCCGCTTCCGGCGCGGCGCCACCGACATCGTGACCGGCGGCACCATCGCCGGGCTTGGCGAGGCTCGCGCCGTGCCGACGCCGCGCGCGCTGCACATCGAGCCGACGTACGGCAGCTACGGCTACGTCGCGAACACGCGCAGCGGCCCGACCGCCGACGTGCGGGTGCGCCGCGCGCTCGGCATGGCAATCGATCGCGACGCGCTGCTGCAACGGTTCGACATCGGGGCGATGCAGCCGGTGCTCGGCGTCGTGCCGCCTAACCTCCCGAGCTACGGCGCGCCGCCGGCGCCGGCCTGGACGATGCTGCCGCCCGAAACCCGCCTCGCCGAGGCCCGCGCACTTCTGGCGGATGCCGGCTACGGCCCCGACAAGCCGCTCACCATTGAGGTGAGCCTGCCGGCAGCGCAGGACCATGCCGCCGTGCTCGAGGCCGTGGCGCGCAACTGGGCCGCGATCGGCGTGCGGACGCGGGCGCTGACCCGCTCGTCCGAGGCCCATGCCAAGGCGCTGAGCGACGGCAAGTTCGAGCTGGCGCTGGTCGAGCGGCTGTCGCCGGTCGACAGCGGTTATTTCTTCCTGGCGCCCTTCACCTGCGCGAGCAAGACGGGCGGCTACTGCAACCCGGCCGTGGATCGGTTGCTTGACGAGACGCGTACGATCGCCGATCTCGACGCACGCCGCCGGACGCTGCAAAGCGCCGAGCAGCTGATCGTGGCCGACCAGCCGGCGATCATGCTGTTCGTGCCGGTGCGCTGGTCGCTGGTCGATCCGCGCGTGTCGGGCTGGTCGGAGAATATCGTGGGCGCGCACCCGCTGTCGCGGTTGGACGTGCTGCCGCAGAACGTGGGAGGAAAGAGATGAGTCAGGGCTCGATCGTCATCGTCGGTGCCAAGCGGACGCCGATGGGCGGCTTCCAGGGCGAACTGTCGGGACTGACCGCCAGCGAGCTGGGCGCTGCCGCGATCCGCGCCGCGCTCGAGGACGCGGGTGTTGCGGCCGACGCGGTCGACCAGAGCGTCATGGGCTGCGTGCTCGCCGCCGGCCAGGGACAGGCGCCGGCACGGCAGGCGACGCTCAAGGCGGGGCTGCCCGAAAGCGTGTCCGCCACGACCATCAACAAGATGTGCGGCTCGGGCATGAAGGCGGTGATGGACGCGCACGACGCGCTTCGCGCCGGCTCGGCAGACGTGATCGTTGCCGGCGGCATGGAGAGCATGACCAATGCGCCCTACCTGCTGCCCAAGGCGCGCGGCGGCTACCGCATGGGCCATGGCCAAGTCATGGATCATATGTTCCTCGACGGACTTGAGGATGCGTACGACAAGGGCCGTCTGATGGGCACCTTCGCCGAGGATTGCGCCCGCCACTATCAGTTCACGCGCCAAGCGCAGGACGACTATGCCATCCGCTCGCTGAAGCGCGCGCAGGGGGCGATCGAGTCCGGCGCATTCGCCGACGAGATCGTGCCCGTGACGATGCAGGGCCGCGGCGGCGACACGACGGTCGCGATCGACGAGCAGCCGGGCAAGGCGCGGCTCGACAAGATCCCGACGCTGAAGCCGGCCTTCGCCAAGGACGGCACTGTGACCGCGGCCAACGCCTCCTCGATCTCGGACGGCGCGGCGGCGCTGGTGCTGATGCGCGAGTCGACCGCGCGCGAGCGCGGACTGACGCCGCTCGCGCGCATCCTCGGCCATTCGGTCCATGCGCAGGCGCCGGGCTGGTTCACCACCGCGCCGATCGGTGCGATCGAGAAGCTGTTCGCCAAGACCGGCCTCGATGCCAGATCGGTCGATCTCTATGAGATCAACGAGGCGTTCGCGGTGGTCGCGATGGCGGCGATCCGCGATCTCGATCTCGACCCGGAAGCGGTCAACATGCATGGCGGCGCCTGCGCACTCGGCCATCCGATCGGCGCTTCGGGCGCGCGCATCCTCGTGACGCTGCTCAATGCCCTGAAGCGGACCGGCAAGACGGTCGGCGTCGGGTCGCTGTGCATCGGCGGCGGCGAGGCCACAGCGGTTGCGGTCGAGCGGCTCAACTAGCCGCTCACGCCGGGAGGTTGTGCGGCATATCGGGTGCATTCAGGCACCGATGACGCACGATCGTCACAAACGCGATGAGACGAGGGAACAGAATCGCGCGACGTAACGTTCCTTGCGACTCGAATCGCGCCTTCTACGGTCGGCGGGGTACGAGGCAGCAGGATTAGCGTTAATGTCGTTTGCGGACGTTTCGGGGGGCGTTCTGAAGCAGCAGCAGAGTTTCCGACGCGCACGCGTTAGTCTGGACGGGCGGCGCGTGCTGATCGTCGAGGACGAGGTCATCGTCGCATTCAACATGGAATGCGAGATTCAGGATGCGGGCGGCGAGATCGTCGGGCCGGCGCATACGCTCGTTGAAGCCGAGCAGCTCCTGAACGAGGAGATCGACGTCGCCATCCTCGACATCAATATCGGCGGCCAGTCGGTGTGGCCAATCGCCAAGGCCTTGCGCGAGCGCGGCATCCCCTATGTGCTGGCCAGCGCGAACTGCGGCGATCCGCATGCGGTCGACCCGGCTTTCACCGACGTCCCCTGCTTCGACAAGCCGGTCTCGATGCCGCGCCTCATGGCGGCGCTCGTCGCCATCAGCGACGACGAGGCGGACGCCTACATCGCCTGATCGGCCGCGCAGTCGGGCCTGGCCCCACGCTGACGTGCAGCACTGATTTCCGCACGTGCCGCCTCCATGTCGGCGCGGAATCCCGCGTCGCCATGAAGACGCGCGAGCAGCGCTGCGCCCATGGTGCGGCCGGCCGCGATATCGGACGGATAGTGGACACGGCAGGCGACGCGATTGTCGCCAAGCTCGGCACCCCAGGCGAGCAGTTCGTTGGACCGGTCGGGCGCCAGCTCCGCGAGCATCAGGCCCCACATCCAGCCGATCGCACCATGACCGCTGGGATAGCTGGGGCTCTGGCTGCCGAAGTTCGCATCGGGATCGCAGGTGACGGCCCCCGCTTCGCCGACATAGGGACGGTCACGCTTCCATATCGCCTTCGACCGTTCGCTGGCCGCGCTCAAGGTCAGCCCCGACCGCGCCATCAGCCGGCCGAGCGCGCTGGCCGGAGTCAGGTCCACCTTGGCGCCAAGCGCGCACATGATCTGCCGTTGGACTTCGGGCGAGCGGACACTGGCCTGCCCAATGGCCCGCTGCCAGGCGCGGCCGCCCTTGCCGGCGAGTGCCGACTCATAGGCCTGCCGGTCGGCGGCATAAGCCGGCGTGCCGGCCGCCGGCGGCGGCGGCAGGTAGCGCGCCGGATCGGGCATCGCATTCGCATCGAGATAGGGCTTCGGGACATAGGCTTTTGACGCTTCGGCCTTTTCCGGCTCGCGCGCCGTCGTGGCGTGCGGCACGGCGGCACAGGCGAGAAGTGCTGTCGCGCAGGTCATTGTGAAACGCATTTGCCAACCCCATCTGTTGTGTGTTCAACTGAGCCTGGGGCGGCGAAATCCGCAACAGAATTTCTTCACCGGGACCGCTCGCGTTCCGAACGGTCCCACTCCGGGGGACGAAAAATTTGTTTCGAACCTCACGAGCATTTTCCTGACTTCGTTCGTTCAACGAAGGTCAGTATGATTGGAGTTGCTTGAACATGCCGTCATTCGCCCGAGAGTTGGAGCACACGCTGCACAACGCGCTCGCCGAGGCGAGCCGCCGCAGCCATGAATATGCGACGCTGGAGCATCTGCTCTACGCGCTGGTCGGCGACCAGCACGCGAGCGCCGTGATGCGGGCGTGCGGCGTGGACCTCGACGAGCTGAAATCGCAGGTGACGCTCTATCTCGATACCGAGCTCAACTCGCTCAAGGCGGACGGCGGCGTCGACCCCTCGCCCACCGCGGGTTTCCAGCGCGTCGTCCAGCGCGCGATCCTGCACGTCCAGTCGTCCGGCCGCGAGGAAGTGACCGGCGCCAACGTGCTCGTCGCGCTGTTCTCCGAGCGCGAGAGCCACGCCGTCTATTTCCTGCAGCAGCAGGACATGACGCGTCTCGATGCGGTTTCCTACATCAGCCACGGCATCGCCAAGGCGCCCGGCCAGGCCGAGAGCCGCACCGTGCGCGGCGCCGAGAAGTCGGAAGAGACCGAGGCGAAGGAGGCGCGCACCAAGGAGCCGAAGGGCGGCGAGAGCGCGCTCAAGCAGTTCTGCGTCAACCTCAATGAGAAGTCGAAGCAGGGCAAGGTCGACCCGCTGATCGGCCGCATGGCCGAGGTCGACCGCACGATCCAGATCCTGTGCCGCCGCTCGAAGAACAACCCGCTCTATGTGGGCGAGCCTGGCGTCGGCAAGACCGCGATCGCGGAAGGCCTCGCGCGCAAGATCGTCGAGGGCGAAGTCCCCGATGTGCTGAAGGAAGCGGTGATCTACTCGCTCGATATGGGCGCGCTGCTCGCTGGCACCCGCTACCGCGGCGACTTCGAGGAGCGGCTGAAGGCCGTCGTCTCGGAACTCGAGAAGATGCCGAACGCGGTGCTGTTCATCGACGAGATCCACACGGTGATCGGCGCGGGCGCCACCTCGGGCGGCGCGATGGATGCGTCCAACCTCCTGAAGCCGGCGCTCTCGTCGGGGTCGATCCGTTGCATCGGCTCGACCACCTACAAGGAGTTCCGCAACCACTTCGAGAAGGACCGCGCGCTCCTGCGTCGCTTCCAGAAGATCGACGTCAACGAGCCGTCGGT
>JAEZQR010000296.1 GCA_023413015.1 Pseudomonadota bacterium | reverse complement strand
GAGGGCGAGCTGGGCGGCCTCCGCAAGGCCGGCAGCGGATGGCGGCACATGCGGCGCCCGGCCGGACAGACGTCGTCCCAGATCGACGTGCGACACGTGGCGGACGAAGAAAACCACCGTCGACACCCTGCTGCTCCCTCGACCCAATCTGGAAGTCAGCAACATAGTTTATAGCATCTTTGTTCCAATACGTAACATTACGCGTCTATATTAAAACACATGTGCAACTTAAATCGACTATCTGTGCTTTTTGTATGTTGAGTTGTTGAAGTAAATTCGAAATTATAAACTTATGGTATTTACTTTAAATAACTCAATGATCTTTCTGGTTTATTAGAATAACATTAGGAACAAAGATGAACGCGTTACATTGTCGCCATCGAATAAGATGAGGCGACCGCGCGGCACCATGCATCCGGGCGGTCGAGCTTGCACCGATTGGAAGGAGCAGGGCGAGGCGCATGAGCGAGACTGTCCTTATTACCGGCGGTGCGGGCTTCATCGGTCGCTTCGTTGCCAGTGAACTTCTCGGCCGCGGCCATCGCGTCCGGGTGCTTGATGGCCTGATCGAGCAAGTCCACGGCGGCGTCGAGCACCCAGGCGGGCTTGATCCAGAGGTCGAGTTCATTCGGGGCGACGTGCGCGATGGCGACATGGTCGCGCGCGCGATCAAGGGCGTCGATAGCGTCGTCCATTTGGCCGCCGAGGTCGGCGTCGGCCAGTCGATGTACGCGGTTGAGCGCTACACCGACGTCAACGACGTCGGCACCGCGGTGCTGTTCGAGAAGCTGATCGACCGGCCGGTGCGCCGCGTCGTCACCGCCTCCTCGATGAGCATTTATGGTGAAGGTCTCTACCTCAACGCCGATGGCGAGGCGGTCGAGGACGCAATGCGGCTGCCGCGCGTCGGCGACGAGCCGGGCTGGGACCCCGTCGATGCGCGCGGACGGCCGCTGACGCCGGTGGCGACGCCCGAATGGAAGCGTCCGAACCTCGCCAGCGTCTACGCGCTCAACAAATATGTCCAGGAACGGCTGACCTTCATCATGACGCAGCCCTACGGGATGGAGGGCGTGTGCCTCCGCCTGTTCAACGTCTACGGGCCGGGCCAAGCGCTCTCCAACCCCTACACTGGCGTGCTGGCGATCTTCGCCTCGCGGTTGCTGAACGGCCAGGCGCCGATGATCTTCGAGGACGGCGAGCAGCGCCGCGACTTCGTCTATGTCGGCGACGTGGCCCGTGCCTTTGCCGACGCGCTCGAGCTGCCGCAGGCCGTCGGCGACGTGTTCAACATCGGCTCGGGCAACGACCGCTCGGTCAGGCAAGTGGCGCAGGAACTCGCCAGGGCGATGGGCAAGAACGGGTTCAAGCCCGAGATCGTCGGCAAGGCGCGCGTTGGCGACATCCGCCACTGCTTCTGCGACACCACCAAGGCCGCCGAGCGGCTCGGCTTCCACGCTGCCAAGGACTTCGGCGAGGGGCTGGCGGAACTGGCCGAATGGGTCGCCGAACAGACCGCCGACGACCGCGTGGCGCAGGCGCGCGCCGAGCTCGAAGCGCGGGGCCTCGTCGCATGAGCGAGCGCCAGACGCCCGGCCTCGTCGGCCGGCGGCCGGTGCTCGTCACCGGCGGCGCGGGCTTCATCGGCTGCAACATCGCCGACCGGCTGGCGGCGCAGGGGCACGACGTGCTGGTCTACGACGCGCTGGCCCGCGCCGGTGTCGAGGCCAACCTCGAATGGCTGAAGTCGCGCCATCGGGAGCGTATCTCGTCGGTGATCGCCGACGTCCGCGACGAGAATTCGGTGGCGGCCGCCGCGCGCGAGGCGAGCGCGGTGTTCCACCTGGCCGCCCAGGTGGCGGTGACCACCAGCCTCGTCGATCCGCGCGAGGACTTCGACATCAACATCCGCGGCACGCTCCATCTGCTCGATGCGCTACGCGTACGGGGCGAGCGCGTGCCGCTGATCTTCGCCTCGACCAACAAGGTCTACGGCGATCTCGCCGATCTTGAGTTCGAGCGGGTGGGGGAGGCGTATCTGCCGACCGAGCCGCAAATTCGGGACCATGGCATTAGCGAGGATCGGCCGCTCGACTTCCATACGCCCTATGGCTGCTCGAAGGGCGCCGCCGACCAATATGTGCTCGACTATGCCCGCAGCTTCGGCGTGCCGACCGCAGTGCTGCGTATGAGCTGCATCTACGGTCCGCGTCAGATGGGCACTGAGGACCAGGGCTGGGTCGCGCATTTTCTGATCCGCGCGATCGAAGGCAAGCCGATCACGCTCTACGGCGACGGCCGGCAGGTGCGCGACATCCTCGACGTTTCGAATGCGGTCGAAGCCTATCTCAACGCCTGGGTGCGCATCGGCCGGGTGCAGGGACAGGCTTTCAACTTGGGTGGCGGGCCGCCGAACGCCGTGTCGTTGCGGCAGCTGCTCGCCTATATCGGCGAGTTGCTCGGCCGCGAGGTCGAGCTGGACTTCGAGGACTGGCGTGCGGGCGACCAGCGCTACTTCGTCGCCGATACCCGCAAGGCGCGCGCCGCGCTCGACCTGTCGCCCGCCGTGCCATGGCGGCAGGGGGTGGCGAAGCTCACGCAGTGGCTGTCCGAAGCGCGCGGCGTCGACTGGCCGATCCACGATCAGGAAGCGCCGATCGTGCGAGCTGTCTCGGTATGACGCGCGACTCCCTGCGGGTGCTGATGACGGCGGATGCCGTCGGCGGCGTCTGGCAATATGCGACCGATCTCGCGCGTGGTCTCGCCGATAACGACTGCCATGTGACGCTCGCCGTGATGGGGCCGTCGCCGTCGATCGCCCAGCGCGCGGCGGCCGAGGCGCTGGGGATCGAACTGGTCGATACCGGGCTCGACCTCGACTGGCTCGCGCCCGACGCCACCGCGATCTTGCGTGCCGGCGACATGATGGCCGATCTCGCGGCCCGCCTCGACGCCGATGTCGTCCACCTCAATGCGCCGACGCTTGCCGCCGAAGCCCTGTTTGACGCACCGGTCGTCGCGGTCGCGCACAGCTGCGTCGCCACCTGGTGGGATGCGGTGCGTGGGCACACGCTGCCGGACGATTTCGTGTGGCGCACCTCGCTGATGCAGGCCGGGCTCGCCGCCGCCGATCGGGTAGTGGCGCCGTCCGCGGCCTTCGCCGATGCGGTGCGCCGGCGCTATATGCTCAAGGATCGCCCCCGCGTCGTGCACAACGGCCGGGCGCCGCTGCCGCTGCCCGTGCGCCCGATGCACGACTTCGCCT
>JAEZQR010000258.1 GCA_023413015.1 Pseudomonadota bacterium | reverse complement strand
GCGTTCGGTGCGGCGGCGCAGCGTAAGGCCGCGCCAGTTGCGCAGGCCCACCGAGCCGGCGCCATCGACCATCGCGCCGAATTCGTGCGTCCATTCGGGACCTTCGGCGGCGGACAGCGGCGTGCCGGCCCAGTCGGTGAGCGCGCGGGTGAGGAGCGCGCGGGCGGCGTAGAGGAGGACGGTGCGCCCGCGACGGCGGAAGCGGGGAAGCGCCGCGTGCCACCCGGCCTCGAACCGGTCGGCGACGTCGCGCGGGGCGGTGCCGGTGAACAGCGCCATGAACATCGCCTTGCGATGACGGTGCGCGGCGCGGTCGAGCGCCATGACGCTGCCTTCGTCCTGGAGCGACCAGAAGGCGGTCTTGGGCAGGGCGCCGCGGCGGGTGAAACGGCCGGGCGTGTAGAACATGCGTGCCGCATCCGTGCCGCGCGCGATCATGGCGGGCGCGAGCATCAGGCGGGCGGTGAAGGCGTCGGTCGCCATGCGGGCGTAGCGCCGCAGCGTGTAGTCGTAGCCCTGCGCGAGCAGCGCGAGGCTCGAATCGGGAAGCGGATCGCGCGGGAACGGCAGCATGGCGGATCAATGAGCCGCCCGGCGAATGGCTCCCGCCCTCTCAAACCCGCTAGGCAGGTTCGGGCGGGAGCCGAGGTCGTTACGCAGCTAGTACGCCGTCCGTCGATGGAGTGTAACCGTTCGTCACCTTGTTGTGGATAACCGGAGCGCCCCCGCTAGAGCCGACGCCAAGCGATGTCATAGTCGTGACATCCGGGAATCGAGAGCGACGGCGCGGGAGCCTTTTCCCGCAGGCGGGAGGCCATGCCGATGGGGCGCGACGACTTCGAGCGGGCGCAAGCCCGCGCCACACGCCATCGTGCCGACGGGCACGGCGCGGACGCCTACCGGGCGGTAGCGACCAGCCTGCGGCGGGCCTTCCACCCTGTCTGCGACGATTCCGCGTTCGACGACCTGCTGCGGCGGATCGACGGCCCGAAGCACTGAGCCTCGGGCCGCCGCGGACGTCCGTCAGAGCACGAAGTCGGTGGCCTGAAGGTCGGTCGGGCCGTTGGCAAGACGAAGTTCGAACTCGGGGAGCTTGTCGCCGTTGGTGTCACCCTGGACGATGGTGAAGCCGTCCGAGGTCAGCATGTAGCGCAGCTCGCCGGCGACGCCGTGGAAGGCTTCCGCACCGATGAAGGTGAAGGCGTCGTTCGTCGACGTGCCGCTCTTGGCATCGATGCCGGCGAGGTTGATCTTGTCCTCGCCCCGGGTGAAGTCGAGGATCGTGTCGGCGGACGCGCCCTTGCCGATGTGCGAGGCATAGTCCCAGTCGAAGACGTCGCGCCCCGCGCCGCCGATCAGCGTGTCGGTGCCGGAGCCGCCCTGCAGCGTGTCGTCGCCGTCGCCGCCGTCGAGACGGTCGTTACCGGCGTTGCCGATCAGCTTGTCGTTGCCGCCCCCGCCGCTCAGGATATTGTTGCCGATGTTGCCGGTGATGGTGTTGGCGAGATCGTTGCCCGTGCCGTTGATCGAGGCGCTGTCGCTGAGCGTCAGGTTCTCGACGTTGGCGCTCAGCGTGTAGCTGACCGAGCTGCAGACGAGATCGGTGCCTTCGCCGGCCAGCTCGATCACCACGTCGCCCGAGTTGCCGACATAATAGGTGTCGTTGCCGGTGCCGCCTTCCATGACGTCGGCGCCGGCCCGGCCGTTGAGCGTGTCGTTGCCGGCGCCGCCGACGAGGTGGTTGTTGGCCGCGTTGCCGTAGATCGTGTTGGACAGGCTGTTGCCGATCCCTTCGATCGCGGTCGGGCCGTCGAGGTAGAGCACTTCGACGCTGTTCGGCATCGTGTAGGTGGCGAGCGACGAGTAGACGGTGTCGGTTCCCTCGCCGGCCAGCTCGACCACGACGTCGCCGACGTTGTCGACATAATAGGTGTCGTTGCCCGTGCCGCCGACGAGACGGTCCGCGCCGGCGCCGCCGTCGAGGATGTCGTTGCCGGCATAGCCGTAGAGCGTCTCGCTCGCAGCCGTACCGGTCAGGCGATCGGCGGAGGCGGTGCCCTCGACGATGCCCGTCATCGCGGGCGCCGAGGTGGCGGCGGCCGGGCTGATCCAGTCGACCTTGACGTTCTTCGAGCCGATGGTGACGGTGCCGGTCGCGCTGGTCCAGCCGTCGGCGAGGAAGGTATAGCTGTAGGTGCCGGGGGGGAGCCGGAGCGAGTAGCCGCCCGCGTCGCCGCCGGCCGCCATGTACAGCGCGCCGGTCGAGGTGTTGACGGCCTTCACCATGACGCCGGCCAGCCCCTCGCCGACGTCATAGGCGCGGTCGCCGTCCTTGTCCTTGTAGGCGACGCCGAGGAGGAAGGCGTCACCGGTAGCGGTGGCGAAATCCTCGGTCGCGATGACCGAGTTGAAGCCTTGGTACGGGCCGGCATCGACGCCGATGCCGACTTCGCGGAATTCCCCGTTGAGGAGGTTGGCGCGGTGGCCCGGCGAGTTCATCAGCCAGTCGTGGATGATGACGAGCTCGTCCTGATAGCTGCTGGCGCCCGAGATGCTGCGCCAGCCGATGTTCTCGCCCCAGGTGCGCGAGCCTTTGAAGTCGTAGCCGGCGTTCACCATGCGCGTGTAGCCCGATGTGCCGCCCGCGCCGGTATGCGTGAGCAGGTTGGTCTCAAGCTGGTAATCGCTGTGAAGTTCGGCCGCGGTGTTGATGTAGTTGTTCATCGCCAGCGGCTGCAGGCCGGCCTTGATGCGTGTGGCGTTGACGAGCTCGAGCAGGAACTGCTCGTTCGCTGAAGCTTGCGACATTTACTAAACCCCCCGGTTAAGTCCGAGAGGGCCACAGGAAAATCGAACGCTACACGAGCGGGTCGTGCGTACGTCCGACTCCGGATGCCCCCTCGAAGCCCGGGATAGACTCAAAACATTAACAATTGTTACTTGACTGGTAAAAGGTGCCTTGAGCCGAGCTGTATTTGCGATAAGCCGTGGAACCTTCGTCGGAATGGATCAGGCGGTTTCGCGGAGCCTGGGCAGCAGAAGCGCAGCGATCGCGGCGATCTGGAGCGCGAAGGCGGCCGTCGCAAGGGGGATGAGCCCCGACTCGATGAACGGGGCGACGACGGCGGTGCCGAGGGCGGTCGCGGCCAGGATGCCGAGGATGACGAGCGCGCTGCCGCGCGCGTCGTCGCCTTGCGCTGCCACCACGGCACGGAAGAAGCCGGGCGGGCCGCGCAGGCCGAGGCCGGTGTTCACCGGCACGAATAGCACGGTGACGATCAGCGGATTCGTGCCGCCGGCGAGCGCATAGAGGAGGATGGCGCCGGCGCCGAGCGCGCTGAGCCCGGTGCCGAAACCGATCAGCCGCTCTGCGCCGAAGCGCCCGACGAGGCGGCCGGCGGCGTTGGCGGCGACGATGAAGGTGGCGATGCCAACGATCTGCATCAGGATGAAGTCGGCGAGCGTGTGGCCGAGCGCGCGCACGAACACGGCTGGCGCGCCGAACACGAAGACGAGGAGGCCGCCGAGCACGCAGGCCTGGCTGAGCGCGTAGCGGAGGAAGACCGGATCGGTCAGCAAGCGGGCATAGCTGCCGCGCTGACGGCGCGCGGCCTGCGGAACGAGGCCGAGCAGGGCGATCGCGGCGGCGAGCGCGAGGGCGACGGTCCCCATCAGTCCGAACGAGACCGGCCAGCCGCCCAAGGTCAGCAGCCAGACGCCGAGGAGCGGGGCAAGCGCGGGGGCCAATGATTCGATGCTGCCCAGCGCCCCGAGCGCACGCACGGTGCCCGCTTCGTCGAACATGGCGCGCACGATGCCGGGGGCGAACACCACCGGGCCGGCGGCGACGGCGCCTTGGAGCGCACGCAGCGCGATCAGGGTGCCGATGTCGGGTGCGACGGCGCAGGCGAGCGAGACGAGGCCGGCCGCCAGCAGCGAGCCGACGAACAGCGTGCGCGTGGCGAAGCGGTCGCCGAGCGCGCCGAAGGCGAGGAGGCCGAGGCAGCCGCCGACGGTGTAGGCCGCGAGCACGAGCTGCGCCGTGGCCGCATCGCCGCCCAGCGCCTCGGGGAGAAAGGGGATCGCCGGGAGCACGAGATCGGTGCCCATGATCCCGACGACGGTGCCGCCTACCACCAGCGCGAGGGCGAGATTGCGCTGCGCGCGCGAGAGGAGAGCCGACATCGCCTTCACCTGAAAGTCCGGGCGCGCGGGCTAACGGAAAAGGGCGGGCGGGTCACGCCCTTTCGTTACGGATGGGGTGCGGGGCTCAGCGGGATTGGCCGGCGGGCGACTTGACGGTGCCGGCGAGGCTCTGGCCGATGCGCTGCACGGTCTGGGCGCGACCGACCATATAGGTGACGCATTCCTTGGCGACCTGCGAGGGGTTGGTGCCGACGAGCGACTGCGCCTCGCTGCGCATCATCGCCTCGAGCCGGCCGGCGGGCACGCTCTGGTCGACGCGGCCGAGATAGAAGCTGCTGGCGAGCGACATCAGCGGCGCGAGCTTGGGGTCCTTCACGGTGCGGCTGAAATGGGTGGACACGAGCATGCAGCGCACATCCCGCGAACCGCTTGGGCTGGTCTGCGCGGAAGCTGCGGAAGCGACGAAGGCGGCGGTGAGGACGGCGGCAACAACAATCTTCATGGCGAACGCTCCAACCCGTTGACCGCCGTGCAACGCGCCAGACCGAAGAAGGGTCGCAACGCGCCCGGTCAGAGCAGCGTGAGCGCGAAACCGGCGGCCATCACCAAGGCGAGGCTCCAGCCGGGAATGTCGTACCGCTTGGCCATGCACCTGTCTCCATGTGCTTATGGTTGACGAACGAGTGCGGGTGGCAACGGTTCCGGCGGGTTCGGCCGCGCCGGGTATGGAGCGCTGACCCGGCCGAACAGGTGGCCGCCTTTTGCCCACGGGAACCGCTTAGAAGGCGCCGCGACATCGGGTACGCAGGATTTGGATCGGCCGTGGCGCTCATGCGGATGGCCGCAATCCGACAAAAACCATGGATACGCCGCTCCGGACCAACGCCCTGTCCCGTTTCCCCACCAGGTTCGTTGTTCCTGGCATCCGAGTATTTGAGAAGAATGACGCGAACACACGAGCGGGAGCGGGCCGCGCGGTTGCGCATCGGGTTAGTATCGGGGGAGAGGCTCAAGTTTATCGGTCGTATCCGCGACCTGTTGGGATGATCCAACCACAGCATTCCTGAAATTGATCCGGCCTGCCGGCCACGCGGCGGAGTAATGCCTGCCGTGCGTCGCACGTGGATTGTCTTAGATGAATTGGGGTATCATGGAAAACAATGTTGTAGCTTCGCGCCGACAGCTGATGTTCGGTGCCGCCACGGCGGCGGTAGCACTGCCGTTTATTAAGTCACCGCTTTTCGCGCAGACTACGGGGGGAAGTTATTATTCGACGCTCGTCGGTAGTTATACCCCTTATTATCCAGTGACTTGGGCCGACAAGAACAACTGGAAGGTCGGTGCCGGCTCGACCTGGAACACCGGCATGGACCATTCGGTGCGGATGAGTTCGGCGAAGAAGCGCTTGCGCGTCGAGTTGCGCAACACCGAGAAGGACAAGGCTGACGGCGACAAGACCGGCTGCCGCCGCGCGGAGCTGAAGGGCAGCGTCACCAAGCTCTACAACAGCATCGAATATTGGGGCGCCTTCTCGTTCATCCATCACCCCTGGTCCGATCCGGCCGGCATGGCGAAGAAGACCGGCGGCGTGCACGGCCAGCTTCACATGGGCGACCACGGCGGCTCGCCGGCGGTCGCGTTCCGGCGCCACAAGAACGGCAACTTCAGGGTCACCACACGCGGCCAGTACAACAGCGACGGAACGGTGCGCTACGACAAGCCGCTGAGCTTCGGCGCAGCTCACGACCTCGTCTATCGGGTCAAGTTCCACCCGACCGCGGGCGAGCTCCAGGTCTGGCTCGACGGCGTCAAGATCGTCGACGTGCGCGGCGTGTCGATCGGCTCGAATGTGGCCGGGTACCATTGGAACATCGGCGCCTACTACAGCGGCGGCATCACCTGCCCGGTGGTCGCCGAGTACGCCAACCACGTTCATCCGCGCGTCGGCTCGCTGAGCAGCCGCGTCACCAGCCGTCCGGCCTGGCCCGCCGACTGATCGGGCCGGATCGCCGGCTGCCAGATTGGGTGCGCCCCAGGCAGCCCCTGATCCGGCAGCCGGCGGGCCGGGATATGGGCTTGGGTCTGCTTTGGGTGGAGAGCGGACCTACCATTCAGATCATGATGATCCGGTCAAACCGGTGTGGCTTTGCCAGCTTCGAGAAGTACCAGTCTTCGGCCTCGTGCCACTGGCGCTCCCACGGGCCGATGGTGCCTTCACGCTCGATCAGGCGCTGGTGGCGAACGGCAGCCGACGTACACAGCAGAAGCTTCACATCCAGCAGATCGGCGAGGTCCGGGTGCGATGCGTAGACGCCTTCAAGGATGACGACCGGTTGCGGTTCGACCGTGACAGCGGCGGTGCTCAGCCGACCATCAAAGAACTCCCAGTCGAACGGCCGGAAGGTGCTTGGTCTGCCCGCCTTTAGGTGCTCGAGCACGACCCGCAGCTTTGGCCGGTCGATGCACGCGTTGGCTCTCTCCGCCGGCGTATCGCTTCGGACGGCCAGTCCGCCGGCGTAGAAAGCGTCCCCCTCGATCACCGCTGCGCCGGTTGCGTCCGCCAACGAAGCGGCAAAGGTGGACTTCCCCACGCCACTGCGCCCATCCACCGCCACAAGCACCGGCATTCGGCGCTTCGATGCCCGATCGATGAGGTCAGCGGCATCGCGGCAAGCGTCGAGCATGGCACCCATGCTAGCGGTGGTCTCCAACAGTCCACAATGGGTGGTAAGCGGAATTCACTCCTGGGTGCGCGAGAGGTCAGCCCACCGATCAGCCCCTCAGCCACCCTTCCAGCAACCGCCTGACTGTCAGGTGCGCCGGCTCCTCGCGGGTGAAGGCACCCCATATATGCGCCCCCTGCCAGAGGCTCGCCATCTGCCAGCCAAGGCGTCTGCCTTCATCCGGGTCCTCCGAGAGGCGGCGGCCGAGGGCTTCGGCAAGCCGGCGGCCCCAGGCGGCGCCGCGGGCGCGGAGGACCGGGTTACGAATGTCCTCCCGCAGGAGCAGCAAGCCGTCGGTCGCATTGCGTTCGGCGGTCTCGGGCGGCATCAAGCGCATCAGCAGGTCTATGGCGCCTTGGGGCGTTGGCGCTTCCTCGGCATCGGCGGCTTCGGTTTCAGCATCCAGCCGGTCCCAGGCGCGCAGGAGGATCTCCTGGACCAGCGTTTCGCGGCTGCCGTAGCGCTGCACCAATGTTGCCGGCGAGAGGCCGCAGGCCGTCGCCGCCCGGGCAAATGTCAGGCTGGCCGGGCCCACGTCCATGAGCGTTTCGAGTAGGGCATCGAGCACCTGCTCGTCCGGGATCGTCTTGCGTCTGGCCATGATTATATATAAACGGACGTTCGTTTATTAATCAAGCGAGCGTCAGATGGCAAAGATTCTGGGGTATATCGCCGCCAGCCTCGACGGGCTGATCGTGGACGGCGACGGCAAGCTCGACTGGCTGTTCAAATACGACGACATGGACCTGGGCGAGCACGACTACCGCACCTTCCTCAAGCACATCCGCACGGTGGTGATGGGTCGGGGCACCTATGATTTCCTCGCGAAGGATCCCTCGCCCTGGGCTTACGGGGACCAGCGCGCCATCGTCGTCACCTCGCGCCCGATCGAACAGCCGAAGGGACCGCTGGAGATTCGCAGCGACATCGATGCGCTGATCGCCGAGCTGCGCGCGCTGGACGACGGCGACGTCTGGATGCTGGGCGGCGGCCAGTTGCAGATGGCCTTCCTCGAGCGCGGGGCGCTGGACGAGATCGAAATCTACGTCATCCCGGAAATGCTCGGCAGCGGCCAGCCGCTCTTTCCGCTGACCGGCTTTCGCGCGAGCCCCACGCTTCTCGGCGCTCGGGCGATCGACAAGGGCTGCGTCCGGCTGCACTACCGCTTCTAAGACCCAGACCTGGTCAGCACCTTTGTCCTGATCGGGCAAGGATTGGCATTGGACAGAGGTGCGATTCACCACCCACATCTGGCGGGTAAGAGCCTCCCGTGCGAAAGTTCGTGCCAGCTTGGCGCGGATACGCGCAGGGCAACCTCTCCCCCTGTCGAACGGCACCAACTCCAAACACGCCTCAATGAGATCCGCGGAGCGGGCGCCGCCCTGTGAAACGTCAAGCAGATGTCCGGTATGGGTCGACAGCGGACATCGGCGATGGTGGTCAGTCTTCGGTGATGTGGCTGTGGTCGCGGGTCTCGCGCATGCGGGTGTAGACGACCAGCGAGACGGCGATCAGCGCGGTCACGTACCAGTAGAAGGCGCGCTCGTGGCCGGCGTCCTTGAACCACAGGGCGACATATTCCGCCGTGCCGCCGAAGATCGTGTTCGCGAGCGCATAGGGCAGCGCCACGCCGAGCGCCCGGATATGCGCCGGGAACAGCTCCGCCTTCACGACTGCGTTGATCGACGTGTAGCCCGTGACGATGACGAGGGCGCCGAGGACGAGAGCGAAGGCGACGAACGGGTCGCGCACGGCTTCGAGCGTCGTGAAGATCGGGACCGTCAGCAGGACGCCGCCGATCCCGAACCCGATCATCAGCGGCTTTCGCCCGATCCGGTCGGAAAGCGCGCCGGCGGCTGGCTGCAGGAGCATGTACACCAGCAGCGCCGCTGCGGTGACCGCGGTCGCCGTCTCGCGGCCGAAGCCGGAGGTGTTGACCAGGAACTTCTGCATGTAGGTCGTGTAGGCATAGAAGGCGAGCGTGCCGCCCGCGGTGAGCGCCATCACAAGGAGCGCTTCCTTCGGATGATCGCGGAACAGCGCCCACCCGCTCGACTTCGGGGCACCGGCCGCCTGCGCCTTCTCGAAGCTCTGCGTCTCTGCCAGGCGCCGCCGGAGGTAGAAGACGACCACGGCGAGGACCGCGCCGATCCCGAACGGGATGCGCCAGCCCCAGCTTTCGAGCGCCGCTTCCGACAGGCTCGCCTGGAGCAGCAGCAGGACCGCCAGCGCGATCAGCTGGCCCGAGATCAGCGTGACGTACTGGAAGCTGGAGAAGAAGCCGCGATGGCTTCGACCGGCCATCTCGCTGAGGTAGGTCGCGCTGGCGCCATATTCGCCGCCGACGCTGAGCCCCTGCATCAGCCGCGCGAGCACGAGGATCGCCGGCGCCCATGCGCCGATCGCCTGATAGCCCGGCGCGATCGCGATCAGGAGCGAGCCGCCGCACATGAGGGTGACCGAGAGCGTGAGCCCGGCCTTGCGCCCGCGCCGGTCCGCATAGATGCCCATGATCCACGCCCCGATCGGCCGCATGACGAAGCCGACGGCGAAAACCGCCGCCGCGCTCAGCAGCTGGGCGGTGCGGCTATCGGCGGGGAAGAAGATCGGCGCGAAATAGAGCGCGAAGGCGGAATAGACGTACCAGTCGTACCATTCGACAAGATTGCCCGTCGAACCGCCGATGATGTTCCGGAGCCGGTGGGCGCGTTCGGATCGTGTCGCTTCGGTGCTGTCGCGCTGCGCCTGTAAACTGCCTTGCATCGATGCGCCCGCCCGCGTGGAAAGTTGCCTAAAGCGGCGTTGTACGACGATCCCGACAGATACCGCCAGATGGAGGTGAGGATTGGGCCTGGGCCGCTATTCGATGTGTTCGACATCATCGCCGAGCACGGCGACCCAGGCGTGTTTGCGTTCCTCGTAGACGGAGAACCGCGGCGCCGGGAAGCCGGGATCGGCGAAGGCGCCGATCGCGACGGCGGTCACGCCCGGCATCCCCTCGTTGACATAGGCTACGGTCGATCCGCACTGCGGGCAGAACCGAAAGGTCGCCCGGCCGCCGCTGTCTCCTACCTGGGACCACTCGTTGAACGCGCCGGTCATCTCGACCTGGTCGTCAGGCCAGCGCGCCTGGGCGGCAAATACGCTGCCGCTGCGCTTCTGGCACTCCAGGCAATGACACACCGACACACGGACCGGATCGCCCGTGCATTTCACCCGCAGTTGCCCGCAGCGACAGGTTGCAATCCGTTCAACCATCAGAGCCGCTTCTACCCCACGCCTGAGACAATCGCCATGCCGGACTTGGACCATGAGATGATCTGGCTTGCTACTGTATTATGTATGCACTACACCTTGCGGACAGCCCATGGCCGGCACATGACGGTCGCCGGGCCCGGGCATTCCGTTCGCAGGGAGAGTTGGATGAGGTTCGTCGCGCACTTGGTCGGGCTGGCCGCGGCTTCGTCGGTCGCGTGGGCTTCGCCGCTCATGGCGGCCGAGGACAAGGCGGCGGTGGAGGTCAGCCGATCGGCGACGCTGCCGCTGGTAGCCGGCGGCACGGTCCGGGTGGACAAGACCTGGGGCGATGTTTCGGTCGAGGCGTGGGACAATCCGACGGTCGAGGTGATGCTGACCGCTACCTCCAAGCGGGCCTACACGCCGGCGGAGGCGGACGAGGCGCGCGCTCGGCTGGCGCGGTTCGACTTCGACGCGAAGGCGGCATCGCCGGGCGAGGTGGCCGTGACCGGCGTCTCGCCCAACGCGAGCCTGCTGCGGCCGTTCGGTGGCAAGAGCGGGGTGTCGGTGCGCTACGCGATCAAGATGCCGCGGACGAGCAGCCTCGTGCTGCGCCACGACGTCGGCGATGTGGCGGTCGCGGGCGTGCAGGGCGATGTCGACGTCGCGAACGATACGGGCGAGATTCGCCTCAAGCTGCCCATGGGGCCGGGCGTTGCGGTAGAAACCTCGAGCCGGATCGGGGATGTCGAGCTGGGCGAAGAGCTGCGCGGGAAGGGGACGTTCAAGCGGCGCGCGCTCGTCGGTCACCGCTTCAGCTACCAGCCGGCCGCGCCGGAGCGGCATATCAAGGCGCACGTCGGTATCGGAGGCATCACGATCTCGTAGAGGCAGCCGGCGCGTTCGATGGCCTCTCCGCCCAAGTGGGCGGTCAGGCGGCGATGTCGAAGCGATCGGTTTCCTGGGGTTCGAGGATGCCGGCGCCGGCGAGCAGCGAGGCGAGGCGGGCGGCCTGGTGGGTCTGGCGGCGCACAGCCTCGTAGAGCAGCTCGCGGTTCTCCGGCGCGAAGACGAGCGCCAGCGAGCCGTTCCGCAGCCGCCGCAGGATGCCTTCGCTGATCAGGCGGTGGACCTTGCGGCGCGCGGTCTCGCGCGGGAGGCCGGTGGCCTCGACGATCGAGGCGATGTTGCACGGCGCCAGCGCCTCGTCGGGCACCGGGGTCCTCTGGTCGGCATAATCGGCATCCGGGCCGAAGTGGCTGTGCGGCGCCATCGAGGTGGCGGCGACCGCCAGCACGATCATGACGGTATCCAGATCATTGCCGTAGGCGCGCCGGAAGTCTTCCATCAGCCGCAGCACGCCGTTGGCCGAATTGATCGCAATCGGGCGAAGCTGCGCCTCCGCCCGCTCAACATCCACTCGAAACTTCATGTTACCCGTCGTTACGTCAGAGAATTCCACCGCCGAGGAAGAGCCGCAGCGTCCCGATCGCGATCACCGCGATGTTGAGGTTGCGCCCGGCGCGGCCGTCGGACATCGCGCCGAGCGCGAGGCCGACGGATGCGAGCGGGATCACGGCCCAGTTCAGCCAGCCGAGCAGCGGCACGAATGCGACCAGCGCGCCGATGAGCGCACATACGCCGACCGCGAGCGAAATCAGGTTGAGCATGGCCGTCCTTTCCGGCTGCCGGGGCATTGGCGGGCAGGCGCGGCGCCGCCGCGCCCGCGCCGCTATTCGCGCTCGCCGGTGAAGCTCAGCAGCAGCTGAAAGATGTTCACGAAGTTGAGGTAGAGCGACAGCGCGCCGAACACGGCGAGCTTGCCCGCGGTCTCGTGGTCGTGGTGCGCGGCATAGTTCGCCTTGATCGACTGCGTGTCCCAGGCGGTGAGCCCGGTGAACACGATGACGCCGACGACCGAGACGATCATCTGGAGCGCGGTCGAGCCGAGGAAGATGTTCACGAGGCTCGCGATCACGACGCCGATCAGGCCCATGATCAGGAAGGTGCCGAAGCGCGAGAGATCGCGCTTGGTCGTGTAGCCGTAGAGGCTGGTGGCACCGAACATGGCGGCGGCGATGAAGAAGGTGCGCGCGATGCTGACGCCGGTGAAGACGAGGAACACGCTGGCGAGCGATACGCCCATCACGGCGGCGAAGGCCCAGAAGGCGGTCTGCGCGGCCGAGGCCGACATCCGTTCGAGGCGGAAGGAGAAGAACATCACGAAGGCGAGCGGCGCGAACATCGCGACCCATTTGAGCGGCGTGCCGAAGATCGCCGCGCTAAGCGCGGGGCTCGAGGCGATGCCGAGGGCGACGAGGCCCGACAGCAGGACGCCCGAGGCCATGTAGTTGAAGACGCGCAGCATGTGGCGGCGCAGGCCTTCGTCGAAGGCGGCGGCGCCGGCACGCGCATAGCCGGCGCGCGGCATATTGTAAGGTTGGTTCATCGTTACTGCTCCTCGATCCGGAACTCAGATCCGAGGGCTCGATGCAGTGAAGCTATTCATGGACCTGCATCGAGCGCACTCGATGCGGTCCGACATCACGACCGCTTGAGCGATCGCCAGAGGGGCCCGGCCCGCATGTGGAGTGACATAAAGCGCATGGCCGCCGACGACAAGACCTTGCTGCGGGCGGCGGGCCAGACGGCGACTGCGGGTCCTCCGGCTTGGAAGCTTTCCTAGAAGCTGTCCAACGCCGCGATCGGGATGATGCGGCCGACACGTTCGATCGCGCTTCGGACCGACGGTCGGTCACGCACGGCCCTGAGCTTCGCGTCCAAGGCGGCGCCATAGGTGGGTTCTTCGTTCGTCCGGTAGTCTTGGAGGACCGCGAGCATATCTGCCCGCTCGTCGGGATCGGCCAAGCGGTCGAGAACCGCCCGTTCGGCGTCGTCGAGGCGGTCGTGGCATAGCAGCGCGCGTATATGGGCGGCAGCATTGCTCTTCCGGCCGTCGATCAACTTCGCCAGCACGGCATCGGCTTCGGCCGTTCGGTCCAGCGCCCGGAGCGCGCATGTCCTGACCTGCACAATCCACATGTTGCCGTATCCGTTCGCCGCGCCGTACGCTTCTGCCCGGTCGACCGCTTCCAACGCCTGCTTCGTCCGGCCGTAGTGGAGCAGGGTCGCAGCGCGGTTGATGGCTATGCTGACGAGATCGGGGTGTTCCTTGACACCTAGAGTGAGGAGGCTCGCCATGAGGGCGTCCGCCTCATCCACACGGCCGGCCTCGGCGAGCGCAAAGGCGCGGGCGTTCACCGCCCAGAACGCATCTCGGCCCATTCGGCGGACATGTTGCATATCGGTCGTGGCAGGTGCAGCGATAGCGGCGGCGTCCTCCGCACGGCCGATGCTCCTGAGCAGATTGGTGAGGTAGCTGATCACGCGCGGGTCGTCGGGCTTCGCCCGATGGGCCGCTTCAAGCGTCTGGAGACCATTCGAATATTGGCTGGCAAGCCCGGGACCGGCTTTGGCTTCGAGGTCCGACCAGAGCGCGACGTAGCGTCGATCAGCGAGCAGTCGGATCAAGGCTTCGGTACCCAAGATCGAACGGGCGATCGGGCGTGCCTCTTCCAGGCGTCCCTGTTCGACCAAGCCTTGAACGGCTATGAGGCGGAGCCAGTCCGTGACGCCGGGGGCGCCGGCCGTGAAGTCATGGCCGACGAGCGCCAGCGCAAGCTCAAGGCGTGTCGCCTGATCCTTCCTTTCAGCCAGAGACCACATGATGCTGGCGACAAGGTCCTGATCGAGGTTGTTGATGTCCCGGGCGAAGAGATCCGCCACCTGCACGATAGTTCGGGCGGCCTCGGCTGGACGGCCGTTATCGAGCTGGAGCGCGGCAAGGAAAATGCGAGCCTGCGGGATCTCCGGCGCCGTTGCCACGCTCTCCTCGGCGGCCGGCAGCGCTTCGGCCGCTCGCCCGAGCTGCGCCAGAACATTGGCGCGCATGGATTGGATCGAACCGCGCCGCATGCTTGGCTGTGGGGCGACTGCAAGCGCAGCATCCAGCTTCGCCAGCGCACCTGTCAGGTCACCCTTGTCCCTCAGTGTCATCGCCTGCCCGACCAGCGCCACCACATCGGCCGGCTTGCTCAAGGCGGGCTGAACCGTAAAGAGCGCGCTCGCCAACGCGGTGGCTAAAATCGCAATTCTGTAGGGGTTTATCCCCTTGACGCAGGTATAGTCGCCGACTCGCCATCCGCTGTCAGACCGCTTATGCTTGCGATTGCATGGGATTTCCCGAGCTCATCGCGTGCGACAAGGCGCTCGCACTCTTTCCCGGCTGGTCGGCTCCGGAAGCCGAGACCGGCTACATATGGTTCGATGCACCAATAGAGATCGGCGGCGTCGTGGAGCGAGGCATCGTTCTGCACGGCGGTTGCTACAGCCACGTTCCGGACCAACACGTGGTTTTTGAGTTGCGCGCCTCCATACCGGGCGTGAAGCGGCGGGTGCCGCTCCATCGCATCGAATGGCGGTCACTGACCGGCGGCCATACGAACCGCCGTCGCAAGGGTGTTCCTTCGTCAGGGAAGCGGGTGGGCGATACGCACGCTCATGCGTTTGAGCTGAATTGGCTCCGGCACGAGCAACGAATGCGTAAGGGAAATCTGCCACAAGCCGAGGACATCGAAGAAGAATTGCAGTCGTTCGAGTCGCTTAGGTCTTATGCGGGTAAATGCCTGAGAATCAATAACATAGACATTGTCTCCATCCCACCTTGGGAGTATAGTCTGCTACATCATGGCTAGTCGTGCGCAGATCAATTCCAGCTTCGCTAACGCGGTCGATATGGCCGTGGCTGAGCTTCTGCGCGTGCGCAAATGGGGCGACACGACTTACATCAACCTTCCGCTGATCTTCCCCGGCGGGTCGTTCGCCACTGTGCGCGTCAACCCCGCGCCGGGCGGCTTCTATGTCGATGATGGCGGCTTCGCTTACCGGGAGCTTGAGAGCGTCGGGGCGGAGCGATCATTCGGCCGAACCGCTGCCAAGATTGCCGAAGACAAAGAGCTTGAGGTTAGCCGCCGCAGCATAGTCGCACACGCCTCCCCGGAGGAACTCGCCTGCGCGATCTGCGACGTTGCGATGGCCTCTTGGGAGGTCGCGGATAAGGTGTACAGCCGCCTTTCCGAAGGCGAGGCCGAGATTGAGGACTACTTACGGGAGCGACTTGTCAGCATCTTTGGCGCGACCAAGGTTGACGATGCTCACAAGATTGTCGGCTCATCGACAAATGAGTGGGAAGTCTCTGCCATCGCGCACATCGACGGAGGGCTCGCGGTTTTCCAGGCGGTAGGCAATCACGCGAATTCAATCTACCGGACTAGTGCAGCCTTCCACGATCTGGCGGAACTGCCGAGCCCGCCTCGGCTCGTCGCGGTGGTCAAGGACAAGAAGGCTCTGGGGCCGAAGCTCATCATTCTGAGCCAAGCCGGGAGGGTCATTCAAAGCGACCAGCCCGACGATGACTACTGGAGGGCAGCGGCGTGAAGCGCGTGACGTTGGCCGAAGCCTTGGCGAGTGGCGACTTAGAGCCATTCATCCGGCAGGCCGAGGCCGATGGCGTCGGCCCCGCTGACGAAACCGCCTTTGAGAAGGCGATTGAGGCGCTGGTTACAGCGCCCCAACCAGAAGATCGAACATAGCGTTCTGGCGGTCCCGGTAGTTCGCGCGGAACGTGAACTCACCGAGATAGCGCTCCATGTACTTCTGAGAGACATGGATATGCGTCGAGCGGATGCTGTTCTTGAACAGCCGCCAGAAGTTTTCGACCGCGTTCGTGCTGTGCTTGATGCCGTACTTATCGACCGACGCCCATTCCTTCGCGTTGTGGCGAACGCGACCGTGATGGTAGCCATCCTCTTTCAGTAAACCGTAGGACACCAGCTCGTCCGTCGAGACGATGGAGCCGCCCTCTACGCGGTCGGTGAGCGCCTTGCGGAGCGTGGCCTTCTTCACGTTCGGAATGATGGTCGTGGCGATCGGACCGCCACGCTCTTTCAGGCCGAACACGATGGTCTTGCCCTCAGCGCCGCGACCGCGCTTGCCGCCAACGCGACGCCCGCCGATGTACGCCTCGTCAGCCTCGATATGGCCGGTGAGCAGCACGTTCATGTCGGCCTTCGTCATGAGGTCGCGGATTTGTTGCCCCATGCGCCACGCGGTCTTGTAGGTGACGCCAAGCTGGCGCTGAAGCTCCTTGCCGCTGACACCGTGGCGGGTCGTGACGAACAGGTAGATGGCATAGAACCAGCTAACCAGCGGGGTGCGCGTGTCGTGCATGATCGTGCCAGCGGTCGGATAGACATGGTGGCCGCAATGCGAGCACGAGAAGGCGCGGCGGTTGGCGAGCTTGTTGAACGTGCTCTCCACGCCGCAGCCGGGGCAATCGAAGCGCAGGCCGCCGTAGCGCACGTTCATGAGGTGAGCGAGGCACGCATCGTCATTCGGGAAGCGGGCGAAAAACTCGCGGACCGAAAAGGCGGGGGACTTGCTCTGGCTCATGCATTGTAACTAGCACGGAACCATACGTGCGTCAAGGGGATAAACCCCATTCTGTATCCGCGCATATGGCTCGCCCTTTCGCTAACCCGCCTCCCGCGCATGAAGCTTCGTTGCGGGTGGCCAACGAACTTTGAGGCAAGCGCGAAGCGCTGGCAACCGCCCGGGCCGTCCCGCCGCTGTCCGCAGTGGGCGATGGCGGCAACAATGGGCAGGGGCTTGCATGAATATATTTAAGATATATCTTAATACTAACTCAGAAGAGATTAGAAAGAAAAACATGCACTCCCACTTTTATCACCACCATCACCATCGTCATGCCGCTGGGCGCGGCATGGGCGGGATGCGGCACGGCGCGGGTTTTGGGCCGGGTCGGGGGCGCCGGCATCGCGTGTTCGACGGCGGCGAGCTGCGGCTCGTGCTGCTGAAGCTGATCGAGGAAAGCCCGCGGCATGGCTACGACCTCATCCGCGAGATCGAGGCCCGGTCGGGTGGCGCCTATGCGCCGAGCCCAGGCGTCGTCTATCCGACGCTCACCCTGCTGCTCGACATGGGGCTGATCGAGGAGGCGAGCGGCGATTCCGCCCGCAAGCTCTTCGCCATCACCGAGGCCGGGCGTACGCACCTGGCCGAGCACGCCGCCGAGGTCGAGGCGGCGCTGGCGCGGCTGGTCGCGCTCGCCGAGGTGCGCGAGCGCACCGATGCCGCCCCCATCCGCCGTGCCATGCACAACCTCAAGGCCGTGCTCCACGACCGCCTGAGCCAGGAGGGCGTCGACAAGGCGGTGATCCTCGAAGTCGCCGGCCTCATCGACGAGGCGGCGAGCAAGATCGAAAGGCTATGACGATGGTCGGCGCAACCGCGCTCGTGCCGACCGCGCACGGCGCCAGGTACATGCAGCAGCTCTGCAAGCATTGGGCGCACAATCTGAAGGTCGAGTTCGATGCCACGCGCGGCACGGTCGTGTTCCCGCGCGACACGCGTGGCGCCGACTGGCCGGGCGATGCGGTGGTCACGATGACGGCACGTGAGGATGTCCTCGAATGCCGCATCGAGGCGAGCGCGGCCGGGCAGCTCGACGGACTGAAGGACGCACTGGCCCGTCACCTCGACCGCTTCGCGTTCCGCGAGGCGCCGCTTCGCTTCGAGTGGAACGACGCCTGACGAGCGGCCCTCTCAGGGCTCGATGATCACCTTGAGCGGGCCGGCTTCGGCGGCGCGGCCGAAAGTGTCGTAGGCGTCGAGGAGGTCGTCGAGGCGGAAGCGGTGCGTGATGAGTTGCGTCGGGTCGATCCGGCCGGGTCGCACGACCTTGAGGAGTATCGGCGCGGTCTCCTGATGGCCGGCCGTACCTGGCAGGCGCGCGACCCTGCGGCGCGGGCCGCCATCCGGATTGCGACCTAGTTTCGCGCCAAGCCGACGTTGGCCGCATAGCCGCAGCCGGTCCGTTCATCGCCGGGTTCGGGGTAGAGCCGCGCGAGATAGGCGGCGGCCATGAGGTAGTGCGCCCGGGCGGCAACCGGGTGCGTGGCCTTTTCCGCCATCTCGATGGCTTTGGACGCGCGGCGCTCGAGATAGCCGGCTTCGTTCTGTGTCATCACTCCCTCCTACCCGGATGAGCTGCGGCCGGGGCAGGGCGGCAGCACCAGCCTGGACGGTGGCCGGCGGTTGTCCCGGCCGAGCGCAAGGCGGTCGGCCTCGCGCGAGCAGCGGCCTGGTCTTCATTGGAGAATTTCCCGCTCGGCAACTCACAACTGTGAATGATCGCATATGGCGGAGCCGTGCCCGACTGCGCATGCGTATGGTTTTACCTAGCCTTCCGGAGTTACGCCCAAGGACCGGCATCATATGTCTTGCTGCGGCTGCGCGGGCTTGATCCATGTCAGCCACGAACCCGACCCGTCGCGGCGGAAGCGCGGCCCGTCTTGCGGGTCAGTCAGGCCGAAGGATCTCGATCGCATCGGCGAGCCGCATCGGGCGACGATTGGCCTAGATGGAGGTAGGTGGGATCGAACTCGGCGACCTCGCAGAGCCGGTCCCAGTCCTGGATGTTGATGCAATGGCCGTGCATGTCGAGCAGCCGGGCGGCGCGCAGCGCCTGCATCGTGCGGTTCATGTGAACCGCCGTCACGCCCATCGCATCGCCCAACTCGCCCTGGGTCGCCGGAAACTCGAAACTCGTGCCGTTGCAGCGCCCGATCGCGTGCATCCGCATCTTCAGTTCGCAGAACAGATGCGCGACACGCGCATAGGTCTCGCGCCGGCCGATATTCACCATCCATTCGCGCAGGATCGCCGCGTCGACCAGCGTCTCCTGCCAGAAGGCGCGCGCAATAGCCGGATAAGCGTCCATGACGCGCAGCAGGGTCGCGCGCGGTACGCGCGCCACGCGGCATCGGCTCAGCGTCATGATGCTGTGGTCGGCCAGCCCGAGCATCGAGACGTGAAAGTCGAGCACCTCGCCGGGCAGGTGGAACTGCACGATCTGCCGCTCGCCGCCCGCCTTCAGCTTGTAGCAGGCGGCATAGCCTTCGATCAGGACCGACATGTGCGGCGGGCATTCGTCCTGCCGCACGAGGTCGACACGCGCCGCGGTGCCCTCCAGCTGTCTGACGAGGTCGGCGAGCACGCCGCGCTCGCCCTCGCTCAGGGGCGTGCGCGATGCCAGCCGATTGATGAAGGCGGCCCGCTGGGCGGCGAGGTGGGGCATCGGCGACTCCGCTGGATCAATGCAGAACCGGCTCCCGACCGTCAGGCCGGGGGCGCCCCCCGATGAGCAACGAACGCTACCATCGTACGGCATTGCACGGCGGGGGCCGGATGGCCGCGCCGCCGTGCGCAGGGTCAACGCTGTGTACGGCGTGTGGTTCAGCGATGCTCTTCAGCGCATCCGTTTTCCGCGAACCGTGGCGCTTTAGCACTAACATGACGAGGCTCTGCAAAAAACGGCGAAAATCTGCTACATTTTGTAGAATGTGGTGCCGTATACGGTATAACTACGATAGCGAGCATAAGCAGTAAGCGTTCGGGTAGGACGTCATGGAACGAGCCGAGTAAGGCTGCCAGGGAACTCCGCGAAGGGCTCGAGAAGGTCCGCCGGGCGGTCAGCGATCATCGGAGCCGGATGGCGCGCCTGCCGCCGGATGAAGATCCGGTGGCCGATACGGCGAGCGATGCTGCGATCGTGGAAGGCGAGAGGCAGCGCTAGCTTTCGCTACGATCGTTCGCGCGGCGGCCGTCGGGGCGAGGACGGGTGCGCAGCTTCAGTTCGAAATGGAGCCGGTCGATCTCTTGGCCGACGAAGCGGGTGACGCCTGGGCCGGCGTCGCCGCAATCGGCGCGCAGGCGCTCCCACTCGTCGAGCCGGTGCCGGAGGCTATCGCTGTTCCGGCGGTTCATACGCAACGCTACTCATACTTATGGAGAAGCGCGCCAGCGGGAGGACTGTTCCCCGATCAGACGGCGCGGCGGGTGCGGCCCTTCGAGATGCCGGCGTGCATCGCCAGCACGCCATAGGGGGTCAGCCGCAACGGCTTGAGCGTGAGGCCGCCCGATTCGATCCGAGCCTCGGCGGCCAGCTCGCCGCCGTAGAACAGCCGCTCGAGATGGGCGCGGAGCCTGTCGGGGTCGACATCGCTCAGGCCGCCGAAATCGACATCGCCGCGACCGTGCTGGGCGGCGATCTCGAGGCGGATGCGCTGAAGCAGATCCGGATCGACAATGGCGTGACGCACTCTCCACCTCCGGCCCAACCCCATTGTGCCGAACTGCGGGGTAACGAGCGGGTTACGGCTTGGTTGCAGCTGCCGTGGATATCATGCGATATAACCGTTATGGCAAAAATTGCTTGACAAGAGTCACGCTATATGGCACAAAATTCGAACGCTGACGAATTGCGCCCGGCGGGGTTCGATGAAGGCCGGGTCCGTTGCGGATCGCCGGACAGGCAGCGCTCAGCATCGATCGCAACATCATTCGATCAACGTAGCACGGTGTGGGCCGGTTTGCAGCGCTATGCCGGGAGGCGAACATAGCGCCGAAGGCCGCGCCTGAATCATCATGGAGGCCCTGTGGACGATCCGGGAAGGACATCGAACGGCCAGCGCCTGCGCTACGACGGGTGGACCCCGGACAGGCGCCGCAAGCTTCTCGAGCGGGTGGCGGCGGGCGAGAGCATCGTGTCGGCGACGCGCGCGCTGAACAAGTCCACCACGAGCCTGTACCAGTTGCGCGGACGCGATCCGGAGTTCGCACGCGAGCTGCACTTCGCACTGGAAGTCTCGCACGACAGCTTCGAGGCCGAGGCGCGCGAGCGTGGGCTTGGCAACTTCGAAGAGGTCGAGACCGTCGATGGCTCGGAGCGGCGGACGCGACGCTATTCGGACAAGCTGCTGATCTGCCTGCTGCGCCACCGCCGATCGATGCTGCCGCCGCGCGACACGGGCGAGGGCGGACGCACGGCCGACGAGTTGAGCAACGAGCTGCGCGAGCGGCTGACCCGCGCCGGTCTGCTACGCGAGACATGAGCGAAGCAGGCGGCTGGCCCGACGACGGATCGCTGCTGTCGGCGCTGATGCGTGGGAGCGATGATCAGGTTCGTGAGGCGCTCGAAGGCTGGTCCGAGGACGAGGTCGTGCGGGGGGTTACCGCCTGGGGGACCACGTCGCGGTCGACGCAGCAGCCGCCGGAGGAGCCGTGGTCGACGTGGCTGATCATGGCGGGGCGCGGGTTCGGCAAGACGCGTACCGGGGCGGAGTGGGTGAACCACTTCGCTTGTAGCTGGCCCGGCGCGCGGATCGCGTTGATCGGGCCGACGCACCACGATGTACGTGCGGTGATGGTGGAGGGCGACAGCGGGGTGCTGAACGTCGGCGAGGGGCGCAAGCGGCCGACGTTCGAGCCGTCGCGCCGGCGGCTGCGCTGGGACAACGGCGCCTGGGCGATGCTGTTTTCGGCGGAGGAACCGGACTCGCCGCGCGGCTATCATCTGAACGGCGCGTGGGGCGACGAGATCGCGCTGTGGCCCGACGGGCCGGCGCTGTGGATGAACCTGCGGCTGGCGATGCGCAAGCGCGGCGGGCGGCAGACGGTGCTGACCACGACGCCGAAACCCGTGCCGCTGTTGCGCGCGCTGCTCGCCGACGCAGGCGTGGTGAAGACGCTGGGGCGGACGACGGACAATGCCGCGCACCTGCCGCCCGACTATATCGCGGCGATGAAGGACGCCTATGGCGGCACGCGGCTGGGGCGGCAGGAACTCGACGGCGAGCTGATCGACGACGTGGAGGGCGCGCTGTGGACGCGGAACCTGATCGAGCGGGGTCGGGTGCGGTCGGCGCCGGAGCTGCGGCGCGTGGTGGTGGGCGTCGACCCGCCGGCCTCGTCGGGCGAGAACGCCGATGCGTGCGGGATCGTGGTCGCAGCGCTGGGGGCGGACGGGCGCGCTTATGTGTTGGCGGACGCCAGTGTCCGCTCGCGCGAGCCGAACGGCTGGGCGGCGGCGGTGGTGCAGGCCTGTCACGGTTTCGGGGCCGACCGGGTGGTGGCGGAGGCGAACAACGGCGGCGACATGGTCGAGGGCGTGCTGAAGGCGGTGGACGCGGGGCTGCCGGTCAAGCTGGTGCGCGCGAGCCGGGGCAAGAGCGCACGCGCCGAGCCGGTGGCGGCGCTCTATACGGCGGGCAAGGCGAGCCATGCCGGCGCCTTTCCCGAGCTGGAGGACGAGATGTGCGCGATGGTCGTGGGCGGCGGCTACGAGGGGCCGGGGCGGTCGCCGGATCGGGCGGACGCGCTGGTCGGGGCGCTGACCGAGCTGATGCTGGGGCGGCGGCATGCGGTGCCGCGGGCGTGGGGGGGGTGACGGCCGGTTCGGTTGGGGAACAAATCGCCGGGTCCGACGTCATACTGTCACGTTAATGTAACATTCAGCAAACGGGCGGCCGGCGATGATGGCCGGCACCGGGGCGCGAAGGGGTTCTGTCGTATGGCGCGGCACCTGCCACATATGCGCGAGTTTCGGGAAAGCTGGCGCGGGGCGGGAGGCCGTTTCCACTTCGCCGGGGAACTGCTTTCGCATCTGCGGGTGTGCGCCGCCATCCTGTTCACCCTGATCGTGATCCTGCTGGCTTGGCATGCCGATGTCGCCTGGCCGCTCGGCTGACGCCGGGCGCGGGGCGCCGCGGGTGCGTAGCTCATAGCATCGACATAGCCATCGACGGCAGCGGGGGCTGGGAAGTGGGAGCCGGGTCAATGATCACCGTGCCGATTTCCGCCGGGCAGCTGTTCCGGATCCACGTCAAAGTCATCGCGGCGCTCGCGGCCGCGCATCTCGCGCTGATGATCATCAAGCTGACGACCGGGCACGACATGCTGCTCGGCATCGCCGAGATCTTCCGCCTGGATTGGGAGGGCAACCTGCCAACCTTCGTATCTTCGGTGGCGCTGCTGCTGGCAGGACTGGCGGCCTATCTGGCCGGCGAGGCCGACGACCGGGCGCTGCGCGGCGGCTGGCGCCTCGCCGCCGGCTGCGCCGCCTATCTGGCGGTGGACGAGGCCTGTATGCTGCACGACCATCTCTCGACGATCCTGCAGAAACTCTCGGGCGAGAGCGGCCCCTTGTGGACCATCCCCTATCTGCTGCTCGCGGCCGTGGTCGGCGTCGTCGGCCTGCCGTGGCTGCGGCGATTGCCGCCAGTGACGCGTAACGGGCTGCTGGCGGCCGGTGCGCTCTACGTCTTCTCCGCCGCCGTCCTCGAGATCGCCGAAGGGGCGATGTTCAGGGCGCAGGACAAGGCCGCCTTCATGGACCCGCTGTTCATGCTGCTGACCATGATGGAGGAGGTGGGCGAGATGCTGGCCGTAGCGTTCGCGCTGCGCGTCATCCTGCGGCACCTGGAGGTGGTGACGGGTGCGAGGCAGCGGAGCGGACGTGGGGAAGCGGCGCTCGCGCCGGCCTACTGAGCTTCTGACGGCGGCTCCTGAACCAGGTTCAGTCGTTCGGTTCGAGCCACCAGAATTGTTTCCAGCCGACGGTTGAGGGGATGGGGCGGCCCTGGGCATCGGTGGCGGGCTGGTAGCGGAAGCGCTTCATGATGAGGCGGCAGGTGGTCTCGTCGAGGTCGTCGTTGCCGCTCGAGGCGACGATGCGGCAATTGCTGACGCGGCCGTCGGTGCCGACATCGAAGTTGACCACCACGGTGCCGCCTACCTTCTCCCGGCTGGCGGGGCGCGGATAGTCGGAGTCCTTGATGCGGCCCTTGAGCCAACGGGCGCCGTTGCCGCCTCCGCCGCCCGTGCCGGTGCCCTGACCGCCGCTGCCGAGCCCAACACCGGTGCCGCCGGCACCGGTGCCCGGTCCTTCGACATTGGCGGCGCCGGCCGATGCATCGGGGCCGGTCGAGGCGATGGGCGGCGCGGCGACGGGAGGCGGGACCTCGACGCGGACCTTGGGCGGCGGGGCGACGACCGGCTTGGGCTTCGCCTTGCGGTTGGCGGCTG
>JAEZQR010000233.1 GCA_023413015.1 Pseudomonadota bacterium | reverse complement strand
CCACCCGGCTGGGCCCGGCGATCGACAGTTCGTCGAGGCTCTCCTCGCCCGATACGAGCATCGCGGCTTCGCAACCCAGCTGTTCGAGCGCCGCCGCGACCGTCGGGAGATAGTCGACGCGCGCGACCCCCAGGAGCTGGCGGGTGACGCCCGCGGGATTCGCTAGTGGCCCAAGCAGGTTGAAGATCGTGCGCCGCCCGATCGACCGGCGGACGCCCGCGAGCCGAGCGAGCGACGGATGATGCTTCTGGGCGAACAGGAAGCCGATCCCGATCTCGTACAGGCTCGCCTCGGCCTGTGCGGAGGCCCGGTCGAGATCAAGCCCCAGCGCTTCGAGCGTGTCGGCGGCGCCGGCCTTGCTGGAGGCTGCACGGTTCCCGTGCTTGGCGACCGGCACGCCGCAGGCCGCGGCGACGATGGCGACCGCGGTCGAGATGTTGAGGCTGTGGCTGCCGTCGCCGCCGGTGCCGCAGACGTCGATCGCGCCGGCCGGCGCCGCGACCCGCACCATCCGCTCGCGCAGCGCGCGGGCAGCCGCCGCGATCTCGACGCTGGTTTCGTCGCGCGTCGTCATGGTGAGGAGGAAGTCGGCGGCTTCGGTCTCGTCGGCGCGGCCGTCGAGCATATCGGCGAAAGCCTCGGCCGCGGCATCCTCACGCAAGGGGCGCGAGGCGTCGGGCAGACGCCGCAACGTGACCATGGCGCTCATGCGGCCTTCCGTTGCCGCGGCACGCGCGCCAGATCGAGGAAGTTGGCCAGCAGCTGGTGACCGTGCTGGGTGGCGATGCTTTCAGGGTGGAACTGCACGCCGTGGATCGGCATCTCGCGGTGGCGCAGCCCCATGATCGCGCCGTCGGGCGTGCGGGCGTTGACCTCGAGGCAGGCCGGCAGGTCACTCTCGCGCACCACCAGCGAATGATAGCGTGTCGCCTCGAACGGGGAAGGGATGCCGGCGAACACGCCGGTGTCGTCATGGCTCACCGGCGAGGTCTTGCCGTGCATCACCTTGTCGGCGCGCACGACGGTGCCGCCGAACGCCTGTCCGATCGCCTGATGCCCGAGACAGACGCCGAACAGCGGCAGCTTCGCTTCCGCCGCCGCCGTGATCAGATCGAGCGAAATCCCCGCCTCGTTGGGCGTGCACGGGCCCGGCGACAGCAGCAGCGCGGCCGGGCGCATCCCCAGCGCCTGCCCGACGCCGATCGCGTCGTTGCGCACCACCTCGACCTCGGCGCCCAGCTCGATGAGATAATGGACGAGGTTGTAGGTGAAGCTGTCGTAGTTATCGATGACGAGGATCATGGCGCAGCGTTAACCCTTGGGTCCCGGCGCCGCAAGCCTACTGCCCGAAGCCAGGTTCGGATGCCTGCCGCATCGCCTCGCGTGCCGCGGCGATCAGCGCGCCCGACTTCGCCTCGCACTCGCGCTGTTCGTAGGCGGGCTCGCTGTCGGCGACGATGCCGGCGCCGGCCTGGACGTGCATCACGCCGTCCTTCACCACCGCCGTGCGCAGCACGATGCAGCTGTCCATCGACCCGTCGGGGGAGAAATAGCCGACACCGCCGGCATAGGCCCCGCGCTTCTCGGGCTCGAGCTCGTGGATGATCTCCATCGCCCGGATCTTGGGTGCCCCCGACACCGTGCCGGCCGGAAAGCCGGCGAGCAGCGCGTCGATCGCGTCCTTGTCGGCCGCCAGATCGGCGCGCACGTTCGAGACGATGTGCATGACGTGGCTGTAGAACTCGACCGTGTTGCGCTCGGTCACCGCCACGCTACCGGATGCCGCTACGCGCCCGATGTCGTTGCGCCCGAGATCGAGCAGCATGAGGTGCTCGGCCAGTTCCTTCGGATCGGCGAGCAGGCTGTCGCGGTTGGCGGCGTCTTCGGCGGTCGTACGCCCACGTGGGCGCGTGCCGGCGATCGGCCGGATCGTCACCTCGCCGTCGCGGGCGCGCACGAGGATTTCCGGGCTGGAGCCGATCAATGCGAAGCCGGGAAGGTCGAGGAAGTAGAGGAAGGGCGACGGGTTGATCCGCCGCAGTGCGCGGTAGAGGTCGAACGGCGGCAGCGGAAAATCGACGGTGAAGCGCTGCGCCAGCACCACCTGGAAGATATCGCCCGCAAGGATGTAATCCTTTGCCCGCTCGACCATGCCGGCATATTGGCCGGGGGCGAGCCGGGGTTGCGGAACGATGTCGGCGGGCTCGACGTGCGGCCGGGCGTGCGGCGACGGCTGGCGGAGCCTGGCGGCGGCGGTCTCGATGCGCTCGCGCGCCGCCGTATAAGCTGCTTCCGCGTCCGGCTTTCCCGGGAAGACCGGGGCGACGATGAACAGCTCGTCCTTCAGCCGGTCGAACACCAGCAGCAGCGTCGGCCGCATGAACAGCATGTCGGGTAGGCCGAGCGGGTCGGTCTTCGGCTCGGGCAGCTTCTCGACGAGCGCGGCGGTCTCGTAGCCCATGTAGCCGACCAGCAGCGACAGGGCGCGCGGCAGCTCGGGCGGCAGGTCCATGCGGATGCCGGCGACGAGCTTGCGCAGCTCGGCGAGCGTTGCGCCCTCGCAGGGCTCGAAGGCAGCTTCGTCGTCCTGATAGCGGTGGTTGATCTCGCAGCGCTGCCCCTGCGCCCGCCACACGAGATCGGGCGCCAGTCCGAGCAGCGAGTAGCGGCCGCGCACCGCGCCGCCCTCGACCGATTCGAGCAGGAAGCCGCCGCGCCCGTCGAGCCCGAGCTTGAGCATCGCCGATACCGGCGTTTCGGTATCGGCGACGATCCGCGTCCAGACGAGTTGCGGCCGCCCCGCCGAATAGGCGGCGGCGAAGGTAGCGGCGTCGGGGGCGATCATTCGTCGGCGGCGGGGGTCTGCCCGAGATAGCGCGCCTTGATCTGGGCGATCGCCTTCGCATCCCGCTTGACGCCGACCTCGGCCGCGACCGCGCGCGCGAACTGCGTCAGCAGCTCGTCGCCGACATTCTGCCCGATCTGCGCATGCGTGATCTGCAGCAGCTGCGGATTGCCCTTGGGATCACCGGGCGTGACCTCGTCGACCTTCACGATGAAGTAGCCCAGGTTGTTCGGCCCGGCGAGCGCGCGGACCGAGCCCTGCGGCAGCGAGAACATCAGCGCGAGCGGCGGCGGCACGCGACCGCCCTGCGCCGTCTCGATGCGGCGGCCCGAGTAGGGTTGCGGCGCCGGCAGCCCGCGCTTGGCGAGTGCCTGGGCCAGCGGCGTGCCCTTCTTGACCTCGGCGACGATAGCGTCGGCAACGGCCTTCGCCTTTGCCTGCTTCTGATCGCGCAGCCAGTCGGCGGCGACGGCGGTGCGGATCTGCGCCAGCGGAACCGGCGTCGGCTGGACGACGTCAGTGACTTCGAGGACGGCGAAAGTGTCTTCGCCAAGTTCCTGCACGGTCGGCTCGTCGCCCGGCGACGTCTCGAACGCGCGCGCCACGAGCGGGGTCGCCTGCGGCGGCAGCTGGAAGCTGCTGCGGTCGGTGGTCTGGCCGGTGCGCGTGACCGGTGGGACCTGGACCGCCGTCAGCTTGTGCGCGCCGGTCACGTCCGCGAAGCTCTGACCTTCGGTGAGCGCATCCTCGATCTGGGCGACCTGGTCGGACAGCTGGTCCTCGGCGCGCTCGGCGCGGAGCGTGGTCACGATCTCGTCGCGAACCTCGGCCAGCGAGCGCGACTTGCCGGGAACGACCGAATCGACGTGGAGGACGTGCCAGCCGAAATCGGATTTGAGCGGGCCGACGATGCCGCCCGACGGCGCGGCGAACGCGGCGCGCGCGATATCGGCGCTGGTGGTCTGGGCTAGCTTCGCCTGGTTGAGCGTACCGAGCGCGAGGTCGGCAGCGCTGTAGCCGGCCTGCTTGGCGGCGGCGTCAGCGAACGGCTGGCCGGCCTTGGCCTGCGCGGCGATGCGCTGCGCCACCGCCTGGTCCTGTACGACGACCTGGCTCAGCTGGCGCTGCTCGACGCTGCCGTAGACGTCCTGATGCTCGTCATAATAGCGCTTGATGTCGGCGTCCGAGATCGCCACCCGGCTCGCGACGTCGGCCTTGTTCAGGATGGCGTAGCGGAAGGCGCGCCGCTCGGGCAGCGTGTATTTGCGGATATTCGCCTGATAATAGGCATTGATCTGCGCATCGGTGGGCGCCGGAATGTCGGTGATGCGCGCGACCGACACCGTGCCGATTGCGCCCTTGCGCGCTTCCAGCAGCAGCGAGGCATAGGGTTCGGCCAGCGCGGTCGGCGCCTTGGTGCCGTAGCCGACCGGGATCAGTAGCTGCCGGCGGATGGCGTCACCGCGGATCGTGTCACGCAGCTCCCGATCGGTGAGCCGCTGCGCCGCGAGCGCCTGTTCATAGGTGCCCTGATCGAAGCGGCCGGCGATCTGGAAGGCGGGAATCGAGGCGATCTCGCGGTCGACCGCTTCCTCGCCGAAGCCCAGGCCCTGCTTCCGGCCGAACTGCTCGAGCGCCGAGCTGGCCGCGAGCTGCTCGACGAGTTGCTCGACGACGCCCTGGCGCGCGGCCTGCTCGGCGGTCGCGGTCGGATTCTGCTCGCGCGCGCGCTGGAGCATTCGGTCGAACTGCTGGCGGAACTCCGCCTCGGTGACGTTGTCCTTGCCCACCTTCACCAGGCTACCGGGCGCCGGCCCGCCACCGCCGCCGAACGGATCGCCGACGCCAGTGACGACGAAGGCGACGAGCAGGAGGCCGAGCAGCGCGAGAACTACCCAGGAGGAAAGGGCCTTGCGGAAGAAAGAGAGCATGAAAATCCCGTATCAGTGGCGGGCCATAGGAACGGCGGCGGAGCATAGGGAGGGGGAGCGCGGACGGCAAGCGGCCGGTAGCCGTGCGTCATGAGCTTTGCTACAGGCCCGCAACCAACGCTCGGATAGAAGAGGATGACATGGCGCGTAACGTTCTGATCGCCGGCAACTGGAAGATGAACGGGCTGAGCGCCAACATCAGCGAACTCGACAAGGTGATCGAAGGCGCGAGCGGGCTGGGGCCGAACGTCGAGCTCCTGATCTGCCCGCCGTTCACGCTCGTCGACCGCTTCGCGCAGCGGGCGCGGGGCAGCCGCGTGATGATCGGCGCGCAGGATACGCACGCCAGGGAGTGCGGCGCGCACACGGGCTGCATCTCGGCGCAGATGCTGAAGGACGTGGGCGCCACCCACGTCATCGTCGGCCACAGCGAGCGCCGCACCGACCAGCGTGAGACCGACGAGGAGGTGCGCGGCAAGGCCGCCGCCGTCCTCGCCGCCGGCATGATTGCCATCGTCTGTGTCGGCGAGACCGAAGCCGAGCGCGATGCCGGCCGGACGCTCGACGTGATCGGCCGGCAGCTCGCCGGCTCGCTGCCTGCGGGCGCGACGGCCGCCAATCTCGTCATCGCCTACGAGCCCGTCTGGGCGATCGGCACCGGCCGCACGCCGAGCGTCGAGGACGTCGGCGAGGTCCATCGCTTCATCCGCGCCCATCTGCGCGAGAGCCTTGCCGCGGAAGGTGAGAGGGTGCGCATCCTTTATGGCGGTTCGGTCAAGCCCTCGAACGCCGCCGAGCTGCTGGCGGTCGACGACGTCGACGGCGCGTTGGTGGGCGGCGCCAGCCTCACCGCCGATCAGTTCCTGCCGATCGCCCGCGCGGCCTGAGGTTGCCAACCCGGCACCTGCCGACTACATGCTCGCCGTAAGAAATCCTCTGTAAGGCTCGCCGTTCATGCTGACGACGCTCGTTCTCGTCATCCACACGCTCATCGCCGTCGCGCTCGTCGCGGTGATTCTGCTCCAGCGGTCGGAAGGCGGTGCGCTCGGCATCGGCGGTGGCCCCAGCGGCATGATGTCGGCGCGCGGCGCAGCCAACCTGCTCACCCGGGCGACGGCATGGCTTGCCACCGCCTTCATCGCGACGAGCATCCTGCTCGCCGTGCTTCACAGCACCGGCAATCGCGTACGCCAGATCGACCCGAACCTCAGCGCGACGACGGCAGCGCCGTCGATCGCCGACGAGACGTCGAAGCAGGACGTGCCGACCGATCCGGGCTTGGTCCCAACCGCGCCGGCGCAGCCCGCGCAGAAGGCCGACGACGTTCCGCTCGCCCAGTAACGTCGGACTATCCACAACATTTTGACGCAGCCGCGCCAGCTTGGGCTGGCGCGATTGGTTTGACTCGATCTATAGGTGACCTCCCATGGCGCGGTTCATTTTCATCACCGGCGGCGTGGTCTCCTCACTTGGCAAGGGCCTGATGGCCGCCAGCCTCGCGGCGCTCCTTCAGGCGCGCGGCTACAAGGTCCGCATCCGCAAGTTCGACCCCTATCTCAACGTCGATCCGGGCACGATGAGCCCGTATCAGCACGGCGAGGTCTATGTGACCGACGACGGGGCGGAGACCGACCTCGACCTCGGCCACTATGAGCGCTTCACCGGCGTGCCGTCGCGGCAGACCGACAACGTCACTTCGGGCCGGATCTATTACGACATCCTGACGAAGGAACGGCGCGGCGACTATCTCGGCGCGACGGTGCAGGTGATCCCGCACGTCACCGACGCCATCAAGGCGTTCGCGCTCAACGAGACCGAAGACCTCGACTTCGTACTCTGCGAGATCGGCGGCACCGTCGGCGACATCGAGAGCCTGCCGTTCCTCGAGGCGATCCGCCAGCTCCACAATGAATTGGGTCGCGGCGGCTCGATCTTCATCCACTGCACGCTGGTGCCGTTCATCGCGGCGGCCGGCGAATTGAAGACCAAGCCGACGCAGCATTCGGTCGCCGAGCTGCGCGGCATTGGCATCCAGCCCGACGTGCTGGTCTGCCGGTCGGACCGGCCGCTGCCCGACGGCGACCGCGCCAAGATCGCGCTGTTCTGCAACGTGCCCAAGGAAGCGGTCATTCCGGCGCTTGATGCCGAAAGCATCTATGCCGTGCCGCTCCAGTACCACGAGGCGGGGCTCGACGATCAGGTGCTCGCGGCCTTCAGCATCAGCGATGCGCCAAAGCCCACCCTCTCGCGCTGGACCGATATCGTCGATCGCCTGCAGCACCCCGAGGGCGAGGTAACGATCGGCGTCGTCGGCAAGTACACCGGCCTCAAGGACGCCTATAAGTCGCTGTCCGAGGCGCTGGTGCACGGCGGCATCGCCAACCGCGTCAAGGTCAACCTCAAGTGGATCGACGCCGAGGATTTCGAGCGCGACGACGTCGCCGCCGTTCTCGAGCCGATGCACGGCGTCTTGGTTCCGGGCGGCTTCGGCGAGCGCGGGTCGGAAGGCAAGATCGCGGCGGTCCGCTTCGCGCGTGAGCGCCAAGTGCCGTTCTTCGGCATCTGCCTCGGCATGCAGATGGCCTGCATCGAAGCGGCACGGAACTGCGCCGGCTTCGAGAAGGCGTCGACCACCGAGTTCGGCCCGACGCCGGAACCCGTCGTCGGCCTGATCACTGAATGGGACGGGCCGCGCGGCCGGCAGATTCGGGAAGCGGGCGGCGACCTCGGCGGCACGATGCGGCTCGGTGCTTTCCCGGCGAAGCTCACCGGCAATAGTCACGTCGCTTCGGTCTACGGCAGCTCCGACATCAGCGAGCGCCACCGGCACCGCTACGAGGTCAACATCCACTATCGCGAGCCGCTGGAGAAATGCGGCCTCGTCTTCTCTGGCATGTCGCCCGACGGCGAGCTGCCCGAGATCGTCGAGCGGCCGGACCACCCCTGGTTTATCGGCGTCCAGTTCCACCCGGAATTGAAGTCGAAGCCCTTCGACCCGCACCCGCTGTTCGCCAGCTTCATCGAAGCCGCGGTCAAGCAGAGCCGGCTGGTCTAGCACCGATCCTCAAGCGCCCGCATTTTCGGCACCTCCCTCCCTAACAGGGGGCTTCGATGCCGGGCGGCGCAAATGGGCTGGAGGAAGGATACGCCCGGACCAGAAGGCCCGGGCGCAGCCCTTGAACGGGCCAGCCACCCCCGATGGCCGTTTCCTCCCCGAACCGTTCTCCGGTTCGGAGAGGACGAGTCTAGGCGCGAGTGCTTATGCTTGTCGTCCATTGTTTCGCGTGCGCGATTTGGCGTCTCCCTATGCGGCAATAGGACCGTGAACGTTGC
>JAEZQR010000171.1 GCA_023413015.1 Pseudomonadota bacterium | reverse complement strand
CTCGATCAGGCGCTCAAGCTCGTGCCGGAGGAACCGCTCGCCTGGCTACTGAGCGCGACACTGGCTCGCCGGCAGGGCAAGCTCGCGCGCGCCGCGACCGACATCGCGCGCGCCGTCGAGCTGGCGCCGAACGATGCCGACGCGCTGCTCGAACAGGGCAACATCGCCGGCGCGCAGGGCGACGTGGAAACCGCACGCGCCAAGTGGCAGGCAGCGGCCAAGGCCGCGCCCGACTCCCCGGCCGGCAAGGCGGCGGCAAAGGCGCTCGCCGGCAACTGACCTATTGCGCGCTGCGCGGCGTGTCCTGCGGCACCTCGTAGGGCGTGAACTTGCCGAGCGTGCAGCTGCCGTAGCCGAAGCGGCTCACCGGATCGAACACCTGGATGATCTCGCCGCTGCACAGCTGGTCCATCGTCGAGCGGTGCGAAAAGGCGGTGCCAGGGCTCGACAGCCGCGGGCAGGACTGCGGCAAGTCGTTGCGATAGGTCTTGCCGCCGCGCATGCGGAACAGCACGACGCTGTCGGTGATCGCATCGGTGTCCTCAATATCGCGGTTCCGGACGCATGATATCGGCTCGCCGATGGCGCGGCCCGCCAAGGCGCGCTGTTGCTTCTCGCTGAGCTGCTTCTCGCCGCTGGCGCCCTGCGTCGAAGCGCTGCCGGCAGCGCAGGCGGCAAGGGCGACCAGGAGGACGGGGGCGACGACCTTGAGCATCGGACTTCTCCTCTTCTTACGGGAGGATAGCATAACGCTTGAGCCGCGGTGAGGGCGCTAATAGCCCGCCGCCTGCCCGTCCTTCCGGAACTCGGACGCGCCCCAGTACATGCCCGTCAAGGGATCGCGCAGGATCGCCTGATAGCCGCCATAGGGTCCGACCGAATAGACGACGTCGTGCCCGCGCTGCTTGAGCTCGGCGACGATCGCCGGCGACACGCCCGACTCGACCTCGAGCTTGCCGCCATCGCGCATCGGCGGCGTCGCCGTCGGCTCGGTCGAGCCGTCGTGATGGAAGCGCGCGGCGTCGCCGGCCTGCTGCACGTTCATGCCGAAATCGACCATGTTGACGACGATCTGCGCGTGGCCCTGCGGCTGCATCGCGCCGCCCATCACGCCGAACGACAGCCACGGCTTGCCATCCTTGGTCACGAACGCCGGGATGATGGTGTGGAAGGGCCGCTTGCCGGGCACATAGGCGTTGGGATGTTTGGGATCGAGCGCGAACATCTCGCCGCGATCCTGGAACATGAAACCTAGGCCGTCCGGCACCAGTCCCGATCCCATGCCGCGATAGTTCGACTGGATGAGGCTCACCATCATCCCGTCCTTGTCGGCGACCGTCATGTAGATGGTGTCTCGCCCGCCCTTGTCGGGCGTGCCGGCGCTCACCGATTTGAGCGCCGTGTCCATCCGGATCAGCTTGCGGCGCTCGGCGGCGTAATCCTTCGACAGCAGCCCCGCAACCGGCACCTTCACGAAGGCTTGGTCGGCGTAGAATTTCGCCCGGTCCTCGAACGCGAGCTTCTTGGCTTCGACGAAGACGTGCCAGAAGTCGGCCGAGTCGCGCCCCATCTTCTTCAGGTCATAGCCTTCGAGGATGTTGAGCATCTGGAGCGCGGCAATGCCCTGCCCGTTGGGCGGCAGTTCCCAGACGTCGTAACCGCGGTAGTTGACCGATACCGGCTCGACCCATTCCGACCGGTGCGCCGCGAAGTCCGCTTTCCGGTGCGGGGCGCCGATGCGGCGGAAATAGGCGTCCATCCGGTCGGCGAGCTCGCCCTTGTAGAAGACGTCGCGCCCCTTTTCGGCGATGATGCCCAGCGTGCGGGCCAGATCGGGGTTCCTGAAGATTTCGCCTTCGCGCGGCGCATGCCCGTTCGGCATGTAGGTCGCGCGCATGTTGGCGACCTCCTGCAGCATGCCGCTTTCCGCCGACTTCTCGAACCCCTTGGTGTTGCGGTCCCAGTAGAAGGCGATCAGCTCGGTGACGGGAAAGCCGGCTTCGGCATAACCGATCGCCGGCGCCAGCACCTGCCTCATCGGCAGCTTGCCGAAGCGGTTGTGCAGCTCGAACCAGGCGTCGACCGTACCGGGAACGGTGACCGGTAGCCAGCCGTGCGGCGGCAGCTCCAGCTTGCCGCCGTTAGCCTTCTTGAGCTGCGCCAGCGTCTGCCCCATCGGCGCGCGGCCCGACCCGTTGAGGCCATGGAGCTTCTGCGTCTTCGGGTCCCACACGATCGCGAACAGGTCGCCGCCGATGCCGTTGCCGGTCGGCTCCATCAGCCCGAGCGCGGCGTTGGCGGCGATCGCCGCATCGACCGCCGTGCCGCCGGCCTTGAGCACGTCGAGCGCGATCTGCGTTGCGAGCGGCTGGCTCGTCGCCGCCATGCCGTTCCGGCCGAGCACGGCGGAGCGCGTCGCGAACGGCGCCCCCGAATAGCGGTCGCCCTGATCCTTGAGCGCCGGCTCGGCCGCATGCGCGGTCCCGGCCAGCAAGATGAGCGCCGAAGCGATGATCGCGCGCATATCGCGCCTCCCCCCTTAGATATCCCGCAGACTAGCTAGCCGACTCGCTACCGTCGCGAAAGCGGGAGGATGCGCGCCCTCAGCCCCGGAAGCCGTCCTTGCCCGACCGCCGCACCGCGAATTCGTCGACGGTGGCCGCCCGGGTGAAGGGGTTGGTGGCGCGTTCGAGCGCGATGGTGGACGGCACGGTCGGCTGCCCCGCCTTGCGTGCAGCCACCACCTCGGCCATCCGCGCCTGCAGCTCGGCGTTCTCCGGCTCGACGGTCAGCGCGAAGCGGCCGTTCGCGGCGGTATACTCGTGCGCGCAGTAGACCAGCGTGTCGTCAGGCAGCGCCATGAGCTTGCCGAGCGAGGCGAACATCTGGTTGGGCGTGCCCTCGAACAGCCGCCCGCAGCCCATCGCGAACAGCGTGTCGCCGCAGAACAGCAGCCCGCCGTCGCTCCCGGCTCCGCCGGGGCGGCCGACGTCAGCGCCGAAATGGTAAGCGATGTGTCCTGCCGTATGGCCCGGCACGTCGAACACGCGCGCAACGCTGCCGCCCACCTGCACCTCGTCGCCCTCGCCGACCGCGCGGTCGATCCCCGGTATCTTCGCCGCCTCAGCTCTAGGGCCGGTCACCGTGCAGCCGGTCGCCGCCTTGATCGCGGCGTTGCCGCCGACATGGTCGGGGTGCCAGTGCGTGTTGAGGATCTGCGTGATCCGCCAGCCGCGCTTCTCGGCCTCGGCCAGCACGGGATCTGCGACCGCCGGATCGACCACCGCCGTCTCGCCGCTCGCAGCGTCATGCACGAGATAGACGTAGTTGTCCGACAGGACCGGGATCTGGACGACCTCGAGCGACATCACCACGCTCCCGTGTTCGGCATCGATGCCCACGGCTCCTGCGACGGCAATGCACCGCCCTTCTGCAGCAGCTCAACCGAGATGCCATCGGGCGAGCGGACGAACGCCATGCGCCCATCGCGCGGCGGCCGGTTGATGGTGACGCCGCCGTCCATCAGCCGCTGGCAAGCCTCGTAGATATTGTCGACGGCATAGGCGAGATGCCCGAAGTTGCGTCCGCCGCTATATTCTTCCGGGTCCCAATTATAGGTCAGCTCGACCTCGGGCGCCCGTTCGGCCGCCGAACGCTCGGCGTCATCGGGCGCGGCCAGGAATACCAGCGTGTAGCGTCCCTGCTCGTTGTCGAAGCGACGCATCTCCTTCAGCCCCAGCAACTCGTAGAACCGAAGCGACGCATCGAGGTCGGCGACGCGCACCATGGTGTGGAGATATTTCATGCCGCTTTCCTCTCGCGCAGCGGGCGGCCCTCATAGGCCTCGAACAATGCCACAACGCGGTCGGGCACGGGAAGCGACCGGCCGGCCTGCAGATCGACGTGCGCGCTGATCGTCTCGCCGGAAACCCGCAGGTCCTCGGCCCCGGCGCCGTGGATCTCCCAGCGCGTCGTCATGCTCGACCGGCCGATGCGCTCGATGCGGACGCAGATGTCGAACAGCTCGTCGAGCCGCAGCGGCTTCCGATACTCGAGCGTGGTCTTGACGACCTGTGCCTCGAACGAGTCTTCGCCGGTCACCTTCATGCCGACCGCGCGCCAATATTCGGTGACGCCGATGTCGAGATATTCGAGGTAGCGCGAGTTGAACACCACGGCCTGCGGGTCGACCTCGGCGTAGCGGACGCGTTTTTGAAAGGCGAAGCGGAAATCGGCGCGGGCCATTCGTTTGTACCCCGTATCGTTCAGTCACGGTTCAACGGCTGGGGCGTACCCAGCCGGTGTAACCATCAGCAAATGGTGACGACATGGCCGACGTGCAGCCCCGCAGCAACCTCCTCATCGCGGCAGCGATCCTCGCGCTCGGCCTCATCCTCGGCGGCTGGCTGCTGGGATCGAGCATCGCCAAGGTCCGGCTCGCCGACCGTGCAGTGACGGTGCGGGGCCTCGCCGAACGCGACGTGGTCGCCGATCTCGCGACCTGGACGATCGCCTATTCGGCGACGGGCACCGAGGTCGCGCCGGTGCAGGCGAAGATCGACGCCGACACCACGGCCATCCGCGACTTCCTCGGCCGCTACGGCTTTGCGCCCGCCGACATCATCCCCGCCGGCGTCTCGGTGAACCAGTGGGTCGACAACAACCCGGCCTACGGCCCGGGCGGCCGCAAGAACGTGACGGTCCGCCAGCGGCTGCAGCTGCGCACGACGCGGGTGATGGACGCGCGCCGCGCCGCCGCCAACGTCTCGGAGCTGGTGCGCGCCGGCGTCGCGCTCGAGGAAGGGTCGAACGTCGTCTACAGCTTCACCAAGCTCAACAGCATCAAGCCGGCGATGATCGCCGAGGCGACCAAGGACGCGCGCCGCGGCGCCGAGCGCTTCGCCGCCGATTCGGGCGCGAATGTCGGCGGCATCAAGCAGGCGAGCCAGGGCTATTTCTCGATCGGCTCGCGCGACGGCGAGGACACCGGGAACGGCGGCGAGCGCGGCGGCATGGGCGGCGCCATCGACACGCCGTTCAAGAAGGTGCGCGTCGTCACCACCATCGACTTCTATCTCGATTAGCCCGCCTCGTAGATCGGTCCGCGGTCCATCGTCGGCACCGCGTTACCGGTGTCGGCGGCCTCGCCGGTCGCCGGCTCGTCTGGCCCCATTCGCGCCTGTCGCCAGCCGCCGAAGCGGTAATAGAGCATGGACAACGCCATTGAAGTGGCGAAGCCGAGCGGGAAGCTCCACCAGATGGCGTCGGCGCCGAGGCGGTCCTGCAACAGCGTCGCGAACGGCACGCGCACGACGAACAGCGATACGAAGAGGATAAGCAGCGGCGGGGTGACCGCACCCGTTGCGCGCACCACCCCGAACAGCACGATGGTCACCCCAAAGGGGATGAAGGACCAGCTGGCGAGCCGGTTGATATGCTCGGCGATCGCGATCGCGCCGGTGTCGCCGGGCAGGAACAAGCCGAGCGCCACCCGGTCCGCGAGGTAGAGCAGCGCGACGAGCGCGCCCGTGAGGATCAGGTTGAAGACGACCCCCTGCCGCGCGATGCGGCTCACCCGGTCCCAGCGCCCTGCGCCGACATTCTGCGCCGCCATCGACGAGACTGCGGCGCCGATCGCCAGCGCCGGCATCTGGATGTAGGTCCAGAGCTGCGCTGCCACGCCGTAGGCGGCAGCGGTCTGGACGCCATAGCCGTTCACCAGCCCCATCATGATGAGCGCGGCGAGCGAGATGACGATCATCTGCAGCCCCATCGGCACACCCTTGACGACAATGGCGCGCAGCAGCGCCGGCTGCGGCTTGAAGTGGCCGAGCTCGTGGCGGCTGGGCAGCAGCGGGTAGCGCCGACGTTGAAGCAGGATCAGTATGGCGACGAGGCTGACCCCTTGCCCGATCAGGGTGGATGCCGCGGCACCGGCGATACCCATCCTCGGCAGCGGGCCGATGCCGAGGATCAGCAATGGATTAAAGCCAATATCGAGCGCGACCGAGAGCGCCATGAAGTAGAAGGGTGTGCGGGAATCGCCTGAACCGCGCAGTACCGCCATCAGGAACGCCAGCGCGTTCATCACCGGCACGGCGACGAAGATGACGCGCAGATAATCGACAGCATAAGGCAGCGCATCGGCGGGCGTGCCCAGCAGCCGCAGGATGGCGGGCGTCAGGATCCAGCCGGCGACCGCGAGCAGCGTCGAGGCGGAGACGAAGAAGGTGGCGCCTGTCCCTACGACGCACTTGGCGCGCTCGACGTCGCGTGCGCCGAACGCCTGCCCGATCAGGATGGTCGCCGCCATCGATACGCCGAACACCGCGCCCAGCAGCAGGAACAGCACGAGGTTGGCGTTCGAGGTGGCGGTCAGCGCTGCCTCGCCGAGCAGGTTGCCGATCCAGATCGCGTTGATCGACCCGTTCAATGACTGCAGCACGTTCGCGCCGAGCACCGGCAGCGCGAACCCGGCAAGCGTCCGTCCGATCGGACCCTGGGTGAGGTCCCGGGGACCGGCACGGTTAAGTTTCGAATTCATGGTGCAGTCAAGGTGCAAGACATCTTCTGGTTCCAGCTACAACTCTTATGACTACTAATACGTGGATGCGCTTAACTTTGCCGATAAAGTAAACTATCGGATGTCTCCAGGCATGGCAGCGGTCTGCCGGCGCTGTATCGGCGGTCGCGCAACGGGGGATGAAGGTGCGGTGGCTACGGTTTCAACATTCGCACCGGTGATGTTCGACGACTCTGAAAATATCCCGGTCGAGCTTCTCGACTGCCTGCCGCTTGCGGTAGCCTACATCGACAGCAATCTCGCCTACCGCCATGTGAACCGCGTCTTTGAAAGCTGGTTCGCTCTTCCCGGCGAAAGACTCGTTGGCCGTTCGCTCGGCGCGGCTGATGCGCCTACAGACTTGCGGGTACTGCGTCACCGCCTGGAAGCGGCCTTCACCGGTGAAACAGTCCGGTTCGAAGCCGAACTGCAGACGGCCGACGGCCGCCGGCTCACGCGCATAACCTGTACGCCGAGGTCGGCGCCGGATGGCCGTGCGGCGGGCGCCTACCTGCTCATCGAAAAACTGACGGCTCGAACCGACACCGACGCCGCCATACGCGAGGCGCTCGAAGGTCTCGGCGACGGTTACCTCATGATCGATGACGAGTGGCGGATCTCCGGCATCAACGCTGCGGCCGAGGTCTTCTACGGCAAATCGCGCGATGAGATGCTCGGCCGGACCATCGAGGAACTCTGGCCCGGCTCGCTGAACAGCGTGACCGCCAACCTCATCCGCGAGGTGAAGGCGACGAACCTCGCTAGGCGTCGCGAGCTGCCATCGGCGGGTCGGCCGGATCGCACCTTCATCGTCGATATCCTGCCGCTCAACCGCGGTATCATCGGCGTGCTGCAGGATACCACCGAGCGCCGCGCCATCGAGCGGGCGCTCGTCGAGTCCGAGGCTCGCTTCCGCAACGTAGCGGCGGCGCTGCCGGGGTTGCTCTTCCTGACGGATGCCGAGGGGCGGCATACCTACGTAAATGACGGCTACTGCCGCTACACCGGCCTGCCCGAGGCGAACCTGCTCGGAATGGGCTGGATCGATGCGCTGCACCCCGAGGACCGGGCACGGGCCTCCTCGTTCTGGGAGCGCCTGCAGCACGATCCTCTGCCGGCCGACGACGAGTTCCGTTTCCGGCGCGAAGACGGCGAGCACCGCTGGTTTCTCTACCATACCGTCCCGCAATGCGACGAGTTAGGCCGCGCGACGCAGTGGATCGGCACGGCCCTCGACATCCATGACCGCAAGCTGGCCGAGGAGGGGTTGGCAGCGAAGCGCGAGCTCCTGCAGTCGGTCATCGAAACATCGCCCGACCCGATCTTTTCGAAGAACCTCGACGGGACGTACCGGATAGCCAACCAAGCCACGGCCCACGCCATAGGTGCGGAAAGCCTGAATCTGATCGGCCACCACGATCGGGAGTTCCTGCCGCCGAATGTTCTTGAGCGCATCGAGAATGCGGATGCGCGAGCTCTGGCGGGTGAGACCATCGTCGTCGAGGAGACGATCGAGAATGCCGGCCTCACACCGCGTACCTATCTAACGACCAAGGCACCGCTGCGCGGGCCCAATGGCGAGGTAATCGGCCTCGTCGGCACGGCGCGCGACATCACTGAGCGCAAAGACAACGAGCGCCAGCGCGAGTTGCTGGTCGGCGAACTCAATCATCGCGTGAAGAACACGCTCGCCATCGTGCAGTCGATCGCTTGGCAGACGCTGCGCTCCGGTGCCGACCCGGAGGAGGCACGCCACGCCTTCGACGCCCGCCTCCAGACCCTGGCAGGCGCACATGACATACTGACGCGCAACAATTGGGAGGTCTTCGGCCTGCGGCAACTGCTCGATCGGGTTCTGGAGCCGTTCCGGCGGGCCGACGATGGGTTCGATCTCGAAGGGCCCGACGTACAGCTCGATGCCCGTGTCGCCGTTGGATTGGCGCTGGCGTTTCACGAGCTTTCGACCAACGCCGGCAAATATGGCGCCCTATCGACGCCGGCCGGGCACGTTTCGATCCGCTGGCAGGTGGTTCGCACCGACGAAGGATCGCGGCTTCGCCTGACTTGGCAGGAGAGGGGCGGGCCGGAGGTGAAGCCGCCCGAACGGCGCGGCTTCGGCTCCCGCCTCATCGAGCGCGGCCTGTCCACCGAGCTGCGCGGCCGGCCGGAGATCGAGTTCCGGCCGGACGGTGTGGTCTGCGAGATCGAGATACCGCTGCTCGATCCGGCTCAACCGTAGAGCGCGTCGAGCCGCATCCCGTAGACCTTGCGGATGATGTGGCGGCGGATCGACATCTTTGGCGTCATCTGCTCATTCTCGACCGTGAAGGGCTCGTCGGCCAGGATCACGCGGCGGACCTTCTCCACAGTCGAAACCTGTGAATTGACGCGGTCCACGGCCGCCATGACGGCGCGCGCGAACTCGGCATTGCCTTTCAGTGCCGCCGCGTCGGCAGGCAGACCCTGCGCGTGCGCCCATTCGACCGCCCACTCCGGGTCAGGAACGACGACGCCGACAAGGTGGGGCCGCCGGTCGCCGTAGACCATCGCCTGGAGGATTTCAGGCTGGAGCGTCAGCATGCCCTCGATCCGTGCCGGGGCGACATTGTCGCCCTTATCGTTGACGATGATGTCCTTCTTGCGGTCGGTGATGACAATATGGCCAGCATCGTCGATGTGGCCGATGTCGCCGGTGTGCAGCCAGCCGTTCTGCAGTGCCTTCGCCGTCTCGGCTTCGTTCTGCCAGTAGCCGTGCATCACCAGTTCGCCGCGCACCAGGATCTCGCCGTCCTCGGCGATGCGGACCTCGGTGTTCTTGAGCGGCGGGCCGACCGTGTGCATGCGGATGCCGGCGCGCGGGCGATTGCACGAGATGACCGGCGCCGCCTCGGTCTGGCCGTAGCCCTGGAGCAGGGTGACGCCCAGCGAGTGGAAGAACAGGCCGACCTCGGGGTCGAGCGGCGCGCCGCCCGCTACCATCGCCTTCAGGCGCCCGCCCAGCCGACCCTGCACTTTCTTGCGGAGCGTCGCGTTCAGGGCGAGGTCGAGCGGCCGCTCCCAGAGCGGGAGCCGTCCGTCGCGGTAGCTTTTGGCGCCGAGACGTAGCGCTTGGGCAAGCAGCTTGGGCGCAAGACCGCCCTGCTTCTCGATCGCCTTCGACATGCGCGTGCGCAGCACTTCGAACAGGCGCGGCACCACGACCATGATCGTCGGGCGAGACTCCTCGATGTTGGACGCGAGCTTGTCGAGGTTCTCCGCATAGTAGATCTGCCCGCCGATCCCGATCGGGAAGAACTGCCCGCCGGTATGCTCATAAGCATGGCTGAGCGGCAGGAACGACAGGAACACCTCGCTCTCGGACTTGGGAAAGTCGTTCTCGATCACGTCGATGCAGCCGGCGACGTTATGCAGGATTGCGCCGTGGTGCTGGCGCACGCCGCGCGGTGCGCCCCCGGTGCCGGAGGTGTAGATGATACAGGCGAGATCGCCGCGAGTCTGCGTCGCCGCCGCACGTGTCGCCGCCACGTCGCCTTTATGTTCGGCGAGCAGGTTTTCCCACTGGTAGATGTGGGCGCCGGTGTCCTGCCCGATACGCAGGGGCTCGATCCCGATCACCTGCTGGCAGCCGGTCGATCGATAGACGGCGGGAAGCAGCGTGCGCGCCAGCTTGGCCGTCGAGACGATCACCGCCTTCGCGCCGCTGTTCTCAAGGATATGGAGATGATCGCGCTCGGTGTTGGTGGTGTAGGTAGGAACCGTCACCGCGCCGGCCGCCATGATGCCGAGATCGGCGAGGCACCATTCGGGCCGGTTCTCCGAAACGAGCATCACGCGGTCGCCGCGTTCGATGCCGATCGCCTGCAGCGCCGCCGCGAGATCGGCCACCGTCTGCGCTGCCTCGCGCCAGCTGATCGAGCGCCACGCGCCGTCCACCTTGCGCCACAGGAACGGTCCGTCGCCGCGGCGTTCGGCCTGGTCGAAGAACATCGTGACCAGGTTCGGCCATGTCTCCGCCGTGTTCATCCCCCTCCCCCTTACTTCGGCTCGAGCACCGCCTGATCGAAGGCAAGCGACTCGCCCTCGGACCGCGGGTCGGCGCCCCCACGCCAGCCCTGCGGTGTCCACTCCACTCCGTTCGCCTTCAGCGGCAGGCTGGTCGCCTGCACCTTATGCCCGAGCGCGGTCAGCGCCGGGATCATCGTCTCGAGGTTCGTGCCCTTCTCGACGCGGATCGTGTCGCCCATCGCCACCAGCTGCGGCATGGCGATCGCGTCCTGCACGCTCATCTTCCAGTCGAGCACGCCGATCAGTGCCTTCGCCACCTGCGCGATGATCGTGGCGCCGCCCGCCGCGCCGATCGACACCACCGGCTTGCCTTGCTCGTCGTAGACGATGGTCGGCGACATCGAGCTGCGCGGCCGCTTGCCGCCCTCGACGCGGTTGAGCGTGAGCTTGCACGCCTCGGTCGGCACGAGGTTGAAGTCGGTCAGCTCGTTGTTGAGCACATAGCCGTCGACGACCAGCCCGGCGCCGAACGGCGCCTCGATCGTCGAGGTCATGGCCGCGACGTTGCCGGCGGCATCGGCCACTGAGAAGCTCGACGTACCCGGCACCTCGTTATCGCACGCCGCGGCGAGCGCGGGCGCGCCAACCGGGCGGCCGGGCTCGGCGTCCGCGATCCGCGCGGTCGGCGAGATCAGCGCCGACCGCCCCGCCAGATAGGCGTCGCTCGTCAGCCCGGCGACCGGCACCTTCGCGAACGCCGGATCGGCGATCCACCGCGCGCGGTCGGCATAGGCGAGCCGCATCGACTCGGCGATCAGGTGCCAGGTCGTCGGATCGGACGGCGAGCGCTTCGGCAGGTCGAAGCGTTCGAGCTGCTTGAGGATGGCGTAGACCGCGATGCCGCCCGCCGACGGCGGGCCCATGCCGCAGATGCGGTAGGTCCGGTAGGTCCCGCAGACCGCCTCGCGCGGCTCCGCCTCGTAGCTCGCGACGTCGGCGGTCGTCATCTTGCCGGGATTGCGCGGGCTGCTGCCCACCGCCGCGACCAGCCGCTGCGCCGGCGGCCCCTTGTAGAAATAGGCGGCGCCGCGCTGGGCGAGCGTTTCGAGCAGCTGTGCGAGTTCGGGGTTGCGGATGACCGTCCCGACCGGCTTGGGGCTGCCGTCGGGCAGATAGTAGAGCGCGCGTCCCTGCGGCGATGTAGCAAGGAAATCGCGGTAGCTGACGAGCACGCCATGCAGCCTTGGCGTCACCTGAAATCCGTCGCGCGCCAGCTTGATCGCCGGCTCGAACAGCGCCGCCCACGGCAGCTTGCCGTGCCGGCGGTGCGCCAGCGCGGCATTGGCGAGGTTGCCGGGCACGCCGACCGCGCGGCCGCCGGTGCGCGCCTCATCGAACGAGGCGGGCGGCTTGCCGGCGGCATCGAGGAACAGTGCCGGCGTCGCCGAGCCGGGCGCCTTTTCGCGGCCGTCGTAGCTGGCGAGGCCGGTCTTGGCGTCATGGTAGACGAGGAAGCTGCCGCCGCCGATGCCCGACGACTGCGGCTCGACGACGGTGAGCGCGAGCATCGTGGCGATCGCCGCATCGGCGGCGCTGCCGCCTTTGAGCAGGATCTGCCGGCCGGCATCCGCCGCGCGCGGATCGGCGGCAGAGACGGCGACGCTCGAGCCGACGGCGGTCGCCGGCGCCTGATGGACAACAGGCTGCGTCGCGCACGACGCCAGCAGGAAAAGCGGCAGCAGCCGTGTAGCGGTCCTCACCCAAGTCCTTCCTTCTTTTCGGATACCATAGGCGGGCAAGCCGAACCTCGCCAAGCCCTTAGCCGTCGGCGCCGACCGCGGCCGTAACGCTCGGGAAGCCATCGCGCAGCAGCAGGGCGGCCAGCTCGCGCTTGATCCGGCCGACCATCCCCGGCCCGCCGTAGACGAGGCCGGTATAGAGCTGCACCGCCGAGGCCCCGGCGCGGATCTTGGCATAGGCGTCCGCCCCGCTCGCAATCCCGCCGACGCCGATCAGCGCCAGCCGCCCGCCGGTCGCCGCCCGGAACGCCCGCAGCGCCCGCGTCGACGGCTCGAACAGCGGCGCACCCGACAGCCCACCGGCCTCCCCGGCATGCCGGCTGCGCAACGCCGGCCGGGCGATCGTGGTGTTCGACACGATCAGCCCGTCGATGCCGCCCGCCAGCGCCACCTCGGCAATGTCGCGGACATCCTCGTCGGTCAGATCGGGCGCCACCTTCACGAACATCGGCAGCCTGGCGCCGCCGCGCGCCTCGACCGAACGCCCGATCAGATCGGTGAGCGCCTCGCGTGACTGCAGCGCGCGCAGCCCCGGTGTGTTGGGCGAGGAGATGTTGATCGTGATGTAGCTCGCGAGGTCGCGCACTGCCGCCACGCCGGTCGCATAGTCGGCGATACGGTCGGCGGCATCCTTGTTGGCGCCGACGTTCGCGCCGATGATGCCCGCCCGCCCCGTTCGCGCTCGCAGCCGCGCGACCGCCGCATCCAGCCCTTGATTGTTGAAGCCCAGCCGGTTGATCACCGCCCGGTCCTCCGTCAGCCGGAACATGCGGGGCTTCGGGTTGCCCGGCTGCGCCAGCGGCGTCACCGTGCCGACCTCGACGAAGCCGAAGCCCATGCGCAGCATCGCGTCGGGCACCTCGGCATTCTTGTCGAACCCGGCGGCGAGCCCGACCGGATTGGGCAGCGCCAGCCCGGCAAGATTCGTCGCCAGGATCGGATCGTCCGCGTCGCCGCGCGGCCCCAGCCCCGCCTTCAGGGCAGCGATGGTCAGGCCGTGCGCCTGCTCGGGGTCGAGGCGGAACAGCAGGGGGCGGGCGAGCGCGTAGGCGAGCGACATGCATGCCCTATGGCAAGCCGGGCCGCACTGGTCAAAGCCGCTTCGTGCCGTTAGCGAGACGACAAAGCATAAGCTCCTGGGAGGAAGAATGCCCCGTTACCTGCTGCTCGCCGCCACGGCGCTGACGCTGGCCGCCTGCACCACCACCGAGACCGCGCCGTCGTCCGCTGCGGCACCACCGGTCGCGGCCGCGCCGGCCGTCGAGGACCAAACCGCCGCCATCAACGCCTTCTTCGAGGCCTATGATCGGGCCCAGCTCGCGCGCTCGCCGCTCGGGCAGTCGTATCGCGGCATCAAGACCGACTACGACAAGTGGGACGACTTCTCCGATGCGGCGGCCGTGCGCCAGCAGGAGGCCGAGCAGGCCGCGCTCGCCGAGATGCGCGCGAAGTTCGACCCCGCGAAGCTCAGCCCGCAGGCGCAGCTCTCCTATCGGCTGTTCGAGAAGGACGCGCAGCGTTCGGCCAAGGCCTTCCAGTTCCGCAAGCTCGGCTACATCTTCGACCAGATGAACGGCGCGCAGAGCCAGCTGCCCGCCTTCCTCATCAACATCCACCGCGTCGACACCAAGGCCGACGCCGAGGCCTATGTGAAGCGGCTGCAGGGGCTGGGTCCCGCGCTCGACCAGATCATGGCGCAGGCGAGCGCGCCGGACGCGGTACTGCCGCCGAAATGGGTCTTCCCCTATGTGATCTCGGACGCGCGCAACGTCATCAAGGGCGCGCCGTTCACCAGCGGCGACGACGCGCCGCTGTTCGCCGACCTCAAGTCCAAGGTCGGCAAGCTCGACATCGCGCAGCGCGAGAAGGACGCGCTGGTCGAACAGGGCCGCCAGGCCCTGCTCACCTCGGTCAAGCCCGCCTACGAGCGGCTGATCGCGCTGATGCAGCGGCAGGAACGCCAGGCCGGCACCGATGATGGCGTATGGCGCTTCCGCCAAGGCGCCGACTATTATGCCGAGCGGCTCGGCTTCTACACCACCACCGACATGACCCCGGACCAGGTGCACGAACTCGGTCTGGCCCAGGTCGCGCGCATCCACGACGAGATGCGCGGAATCATGAAGCGCGTCGGCTTCAAGGGCAGCCTGCAGGGCTTCTTCAGGGAGATGCGTACCTCGAAGAAGCATTATTTCCCCAACACCGCCGAGGGTAAGGCCGCCTATCTCGCCGAAACCAACAAGGCGATCGATGCGATGTACACGAAGCTGCCGGCCTATTTCGGCACGCTGCCGCAGGCAAAGCTCGAGGTGAAGGCGGTCGAGCCGTTCCGCGAGAAGTCGGCGGGCAAGGCCTTCTACAATCGGCCGGCGCCCGACGGCTCGCGGCCCGGCACCTATTACGTCAACCTCTACGACATGAACGACATGCCGGCGACCGAGATCGAGGCGCTGGCCTATCATGAGGGCGTACCCGGGCATCACCTGCAGCGCACGATCCAGACCGAGCTGAAGGACGTGCCGCCGTTCCGCCGCTTCGGCGGCTTCACCGCCTACAGCGAAGGCTGGGGCCTCTATTCGGAGAAGCTCGCCAAGGACATGGGCTTCTACACCGATCCCTACCGCGATTTCGGCCGCCTGCAGCTCGAGCTGCACCGCGCGATCCGGCTAGTGGTCGACACCGGCCTCCACCACAAGCGCTGGACCCGCGAGCAGGCGATCAAATATGTCCAGGACAACTCCGCCGACGCGCCGGGCGGTATCGTCAAGGCGATCGAGCGCTACATCGTCTATCCCGGCCAGGCGACCGCCTACATGGTCGGCCGCCTCAAGATCAGCGAGCTGCGCGACCGTGCGCAGGCCCAGATGGGCGACCGGTTCAGCATGGCGGGCTTCCATGACACGGTGCTGCTCCCCGGGCCGGTCCCGCTCGACATCCTCGAGGAGAATGTCGAGGCGTGGATGAAGTCGGCCGGTCGCTAGACGTCGGATTCGTACAATATCGGCGCGCGATTCACGTCTATGTGAATGGCTGCGACCCGAGGGGATCGTCCCGCCGCTCGCGGCGGAACCGAGACCTGACACTTACGCCCGGACAGGCCATACCCCTGTCCGGGCGTATTTCTATGCGCGCCGAACCGGGTTATGGTCCGCGCCGATGTGAACCGGCCGGGAGAGCCAGGGTCGCGCCATGGTCTCGTTACGCTACTTCGCGCCGGCGGAGCCCCTCCGCGGGCTGATCTCCTCCTATTATCTGTTCGAGGCGGACGAGCCGCATGTCGACGACCTGCTGCGCGCCGAGCTGGCGCAGGTGCGTTTCGTGCTCAAGGGCCGCATCGTCTCGCACTTCGCGACGGGCCTGACGGTCGACTGCCCACCGATGATGCTCACCGGGCCGACTTCGGGTCCGGTGATATTCCAGGGGCATGGGCCGCTGGTCGTGCTCGGCGTCGGGCTGATGCCGGTCGGCTGGGCGACCCTGATCGGCTGCGGCGCGGACGAGCTTGCCGACAATGTCGTCGCCTTCGATGCGGTGGTCGGCGCGGCCGCCGCCCACACGCTCGACCGGCTCGTGAACAGCAACTGTCCGGAAGGCCTGATCGCGGCGCTCGACACCCTGTTCCTCGGGCTGGCCGCACGCGCACGCGCCGCGCCGCACGGGTTCGCGCAGGCCGCCGACGACTGGCTGATGGGCAGCCAATCCCCCCAGGTCGACGATCTGATCGGAGCGACCGGCCTCTCGGCCCGGCAGGTCGAACGGCTGGCGAAGCGCATCTACGGCGCCTCCCCCAAGCTGCTGGCGCGCAAGTACCGCGCGCTCCAGGCGGCGGTGCGGATCGGCACCGGCGAGGCGCGGACCTGGATGGACGCGGCGGGCGATGCCTTCTACGACCAGCCGCACTTCATCCGCGAGTTCAAGCAGTTCGTCGGCATGACCCCGCGCCGCTTCGTCCTGGAAAGCGCACCCGTCCTGCGACTGACCATCGACGAGCGCCGCAAGCTCACCACGCTTCCCAAGCTCGCGCTGTACAGTTAGAAGCCGCCCACCCGCCCGTTCGGCGATTCCGCCGTTGACTCCGCCCGCCGCGACCCTATGTAAACCGCACCAATTCACTCCGAATTAGGGGCACATGATCCGCCTGACCAATCTTGCCGACTATGCCGTCGTGGTGATGACCGCCGCGGCGAACGCGCGCGACCCGCGCCTGTCGGCGGGCAGCGTCGCGGCGGCGACCGGGTTGCCGGTGCCGACGGTGGCGAAGCTGATGGGCAGCCTCGCCAAGGCCGGCTTGCTCACATCGTCGCGTGGGCCCAGCGGCGGCTTTCGCCTGGCGCGCGAGCCGCAGGCGATCACGCTCGCCGACGTGGTCGAGGCGATCGACGGGCCGATCGCGCTCACGTCCTGCATGCACGACGCGGCGTCGGACTGCGTGATCGAAGGCGCGTGCGCGGTGAAGCCGCATCTATCGATCGTGACGCGCACGGTGCGCGACGCGCTCCGCGCGGTGACGCTCGCCGATCTCGCGGGCGCGAAGGTGCAAGAGTTCGAGGAGGCGTAAAGGCGATGGCACGCAATCAAGAGGCTCTGGCGGCCGTCGAGGAAGCCTCGTCCTACAAATGGGGCTTCACGTCCGATATCGAGTCCGAGTTCGCGCCCAAGGGGCTGAACGAGGACGTCGTCCGCTTCATCTCGGCCAAGAAGGGCGAGCCCGAATGGATGCTCGACTGGCGGCTGAAGGCGTTCCGCCAGTGGCTGAAGATGGAGAGCCCCGACTGGGCCAAGCTCGACATCGCGCCGATCGACTATCAGGACGCCTATTATTACGCCGCGCCGAAGGCGAAGCCGACGCTCAAGTCCTTGGATGAGCTCGACCCCGAGATCCGCCGCACCTACGAGAAGCTCGGCATCCCGATCGAGGAGCAGAAGGTCCTCGCCGGCGTCGAGGGCGCGCGCAAGGTCGCGGTCGACGCGGTGTTCGACTCGGTCTCGGTCGCGACCACCTTCCGGGAGGAGCTGAAGAAGGCGGGCGTCATCTTCCTGTCGATCTCGGAGGCGATCCGCGAATACCCCGAGCTGGTGAAGAAGTATCTCGGCATGGTGGTGCCGACGCGCGACAACTATTTCGCGTGCCTCAACTCGGCGGTCTTCTCGGACGGCACCTTCGTCTATGTGCCCAAGGGCGTCCGCTGCCCGATGGAGCTGTCGACCTATTTCCGCATCAACGCCGCGAACACCGGCCAGTTCGAGCGCACGCTGATCATCGCCGACGAAGGTTCCTACGTCAGCTACCTCGAAGGCTGCACCGCCCCTCAGCGTGACGAGAACCAGCTCCACGCTGCGGTGGTCGAGCTGGTCGCGCACGACGATGCCGAGATCAAATATTCCACCGTCCAGAACTGGTACCCCGGCGACGCCGAAGGCAAGGGCGGCATCTACAATTTCGTCACCAAGCGCGCGCTGTGCGCCGGCAAGCGCTCGAAGGTGAGCTGGACGCAGGTCGAGACCGGCAGCGCCATCACCTGGAAATATCCGTCCTGCGTGCTGTCGGGCGAGGAGTCGGTCGGCGAGTTCTACTCGGTCGCGGTCACCAACAACCGTCAGCAGGCCGACACCGGCACCAAGATGATCCACCTTGGGCGTAACAGCCGCTCGACGATCATCTCGAAGGGCATCTCGGCCGGCCGGTCGAACAACACCTATCGCGGGCTGGTGCGCGTCGGTCCCACCGCCGAGAACGTCCGCAACTTCACGCAGTGCGACTCGCTGCTGCTCTCCTCCGAATGCGGCGCGCACACCGTGCCCTATATCGAGGTGAAGAACCCGTCGGCGCAGATCGAGCATGAGGCGACCACCTCGAAGATCAGCGAGGACCAGCTGTTCTACGCGATGAGCCGCGGCCTCAACGCCGAAGAGGCGGTCGCGCTCATCGTCAACGGCTTCTGCCGCGAGGTGCTGCAGCAACTGCCGATGGAGTTCGCCGTCGAGGCGCAGAAGCTCCTCGGCATCAGCCTGGAAGGATCGGTCGGATGATCCGTGCGCTCCCGCTTGTCCTGCCACTCGTCCTCGTCGCCTGCGGCGAGGCGCCGCCGCGCCAGCCGGTCGCCGGCCCCGAGGCGCGCAAGGCGGTCGATGCCGCGACCGCGGCCTATGCCGACTGCGTCACGAACAACACGCTGAAGGTGGCGCCGGGCGGCGTGCCCGGCACGATCGTCTCCGAAGCGATGAAGGCCTGCGCGCCGGCACGCGAGGCGCTGGCCGAGAAGGTGATGGCCTTCCATCACCTCGGCCATCCGAAGTTCACGCCAAACCAGCTGCGGGTCGTCGCCGCGGCCTCGATCGACCAGATCGAGCCCGAGATTCGGGCCGACGCGGTCGCCGCCTACATCACCCGATCCTCGCCCAACGCGAAAGCCGAATGATGCTGACCATTTCCGACCTCCAGGCGCAAGTCGACGGCAAGCCGATCCTGAAAGGCTTGTCGCTCGCCATCAACCCGGGCGAGGTGCACGCCATCATGGGGCCGAACGGCGCCGGCAAGTCGACGCTCGGCTATGTACTCGCCGGGCGCGAGGGCTATGAGGTGACCGGCGGCACCGCCGTCTTCGAAGGCCGCGACCTGTTCGCGATGGAGGCGCACGAGCGCGCCGCCGCCGGCCTGTTCCTCGGCTTCCAGTATCCGGTCGAGATTCCGGGCGTCTCGAATCTCGTCTTCCTGCGCACGGCCTTGAACGCGCAGCGCAAGCTTCGTGGCGAGCCCGAGCTGTCGGGCGCCGAGTTCATGCGGCTCGCCAAGGGCCATGCCGAAGCGCTCGGGCTGTCGATGGACATGCTCAAGCGCCCGGTGAACGTCGGCTTCTCGGGCGGCGAGAAGAAGCGCAACGAGATGGTGCAGATGGCGATCATGGAGCCCCGGCTCGCCGTGCTCGACGAGACTGACTCCGGCCTCGACATCGATGCGCTGCGCGTCGTCGCCGACGGCATCAACCGCATGCGCTCGCCGGAGCGCTCGACGCTGCTCATCACCCATTATCAGCGCCTGCTCGACTATGTCGTGCCGGACTTCGTGCACGTGCTCGTCGCGGGCCGCATCGTCCGCTCGGGCGGCCCCGAACTCGCGCACGAGCTCGAGCGCGAAGGCTATGGAGCGATCGCCGCGTGACCCAGCCACTTCGCCTCGAAGATCTCGGCCTGCCCGGCCGGCGCCACGAGGACTGGCGCTGGACCGACCTGTCGGCGATTGATGCCGCGCTGGCCGCCCGCGCCAACGACACTGCGCCCGACCACCAGCGCTGGCTGATCGATGGCGTCGAGGGCCCCGTCCTCGTCTTCGTCGACGGCCGCTATCTACCTGAGGCCAGCCGCCCCGAAACGATAGCCTCCCTTTCCCCCGATGTACGCGAAGATCGAGAAGTTGCGGCACTCGGCCGCCTCGCCGTCCGCGAGGCGGAGGCCGGGATCGTGCTGCGGCTGGGCGCCGACCATGCGACGCGCGGCCCGGTGCAGCTGATCCACATCGCGACCGGCGGTCCGGCGCATCTCGCGCACCGCATCGAGCTTGCCGAGGATGCGCAGGCCTCGATCGTCGAAACCTATGTCGGCGCGCCCGACAGCTGGACCAACGTCGCGGTCGCGATCGACCTCGCCCGCAGCGCCCGGCTGATGCGCACCGTGCGCCGGCTCGGCGACGGCGGCGTCCACACCGAGACACTCCGCACCGAGGTCGGCCAGGGCGCAAGCTACGCCGGCACGACGCTACTCGCGCATGCCGAGAATGTGCGGATCGAGAGCCACGCCCGCCTGCACGGCCTCGGCGCGTTCGCGAGCATCGACGGCGTCATGCTCGGCCGTGGCACCCAGACCTACGACGTGGTGAACCGGATCGAACATGCCGCCCCCGGCGGGTCGAGCCGCCAGACCTGGCGTTCGGTCGCCGACGAGCGGGCGACGCTGTCCTTCTCGGGCAAGATCGAGGTGGCACGCGACGCGCAGAAGACCGATGCCGAACAGTCGGTAAAGGCGCTGCTGCTCCAGCGCACCGCCACCGCCAACGCCAAGCCCGAGCTCGAGATCTATGCCGACGACGTGAAGTGCGCGCACGGCGCCACGGTCGGCGAGCTGTCGCGCGACGCGCTCTTCTATCTCGCCAGCCGCGGCGTGCCGCCGGTCGAGGCCCGCGCGCTCCTGACCGAAAGCTTCCTGTCGGACGCGCTGGAGACGATCGGCGAGGAGGCGGTGCGCGAGGCGGTGACCGCCGATGCCATCGGCTGGCTGCGGAGGTCGGCATGAACGCGCCCGCCGTCATCAGGCCGGTCACCTTCGACCGCCGCGCCGACTTCCCGGCGATCGAGGGCTGGACCTACCTCGACTCGGCCGCGACCGCGCAGAAGCCGCGCGCGGTGATCGACGCGATCACGCGGGCCTACGCCCAGGATTACGCGACCGTCCACCGCGGCGTCTACGCGCGCTCGGCGTCGATGACCGAGGCCTATGAGGCGGCGCGCGAGCGCGTGGCGCGCTTCATCGGCGCCGCGTCGGCCAGCGAGGTCGTGTTCGTGCGCGGCGCCACGGAAGCGATCAACCTCGTCGCCAACAGCTGGGGCTCACAACTCAAGGCCGGCGACCGCATCCTGATCTCCGAGCTTGAGCATCATTCGAACATCGTGCCGTGGCAGCTGCTGCGCGACCGGACCGGCATCGAGATCGACGTCGCGCCGCTGACGCCAGACCACCGCATCGATGTCGATGCGCTCGAGGCGCTGCTGCGGCCTGAAACCAGGCTCGTGGCGATCGCGCATGTCTCGAACGTGCTCGGCTCGATCGCCGACGTGAAGCGTATCGCGCGCGCCGCCCACGCGGTCGGCGCCAGGCTGCTGGTCGACGGCTGTCAGGCCGCGCCGCGCCTGAAGGTCGACGTGGCCGAACTCGACTGCGACTTCTACGTCTTCTCCGGCCACAAGCTCTACGGCCCGACCGGCATCGGCATCCTGTGGGCGCGCGGCGACATCCTCGCCGCCATGCCGCCGTGGCACGGCGGCGGCGCGATGATCGAGACGGTGACGTTCGAGCGCACCACCTACGCCCCGCCGCCCGCTCGCTTCGAGGCCGGCACGCCGCACATCGTCGGCGCGCTCGGGCTAGCGGCAGCGATCGACTATGTCGAGAGCATCGGCCTGGACGCCATCGCCGCGCACGAGGACGAGCTGGCCCGCGCCGCGCGCGAGGCGCTACGGTCGTTCAACTCGGTGCGACTGTTCGGGCCGGACGATTCCGCCGGCATCGTCTCTTTCGCGATGGACGGGGTGCATCCGCACGACATCGGCACCATATTGGACGAGGCCGGGATCGCGATCCGCGCCGGCCATCACTGCGCGCAGCCGCTGATGGCGAAGCTGGGCGTGCCCGCCACCGCGCGGGCGAGCTTTGGAATCTACAACATCGAGGACGATGTCGGTCGGCTGGCCGACGGCATCGCCAAGGTAACGAGGATCTTCGGATGAACGAGGAACCGCGCAAGTTCGATATCGAGATCATTGACGAGGCCCCGCCGGTGCCGAAGGCACCAGCCGTCGGCCGCACGCCCGACTATCTCGAAGGCTTCCTGCGCAAGCCCGCCAACACGGTCGCCGACGGCGAGCCGGGTGGCGACCTGTACGAGAATGTCATTGCCGCTCTGCGCGAGATCTTCGACCCCGAGATCCCGGTCAACATCTACGACCTGGGCCTGATCTACGGCGTCGAGATCGACGAGGGGCATGTCATCGTCACCATGACGCTCACCACGCCGCACTGCCCGGTCGCGGAATCGATGCCCGGCGAGGTCGAGATGCGCGTCGGTGCGGTGCCGGGCGTCGGCTCGGCCGAGGTCAACCTCGTCTGGGACCCGCCATGGGACCCGCAGAAGATGTCCGACGAGGCGAAGCTAGAGTTGGGAATGTTGTAATGGCGACCACCGTCCGCGAACGTCCCGCGCCGATCACGCTCACCGAGGGCGCGGTCGAGCGCATTCGCAGCCTGATGGCGCGCGCGCCGGAGGGCACGGCGGGCGTGCGCCTGTCGACGCCGCGCAAGGGCTGCTCGGGGCTCGCCTACAGCCTCGACTATGTGACCGAGCCCAAGCCGGGCGATGAGCGCATCGCGACGCCGGGCGGCACGCTGTTCGTCGACGGCGGCTCGCTCCTCTACCTCATCGGCAGCCGCATGGACTGGCGCGAGGACGACTTCACCGCCGGCTTCGTCTTCGAAAACCCCAATGCCAAGGGCACCTGCGGCTGCGGCGAAAGCTTCATGGTTTGACGGCGGGGGTCGAGGTTCGGCCCGTCGGCGATTCCGACCAAGCGCTGTGGGCCGCGATGCGGCAGGCATTGTGGCCCGACTGCGACCCCGCCGATCATGCTGATGACATCGCCGCGATCCGCGCTGCCGGTCCCCTCGGTGCCTTCATCGCTTGGCAGGATGGTACCGCAGTCGGTTTCGCCGAGGCGGCGGTGCGCAGCCATGTCGATGGTAGCCCCAAGGTCGGCGCCGCTTTCCTGGAAGGCATCTGGGTCGCCCCGACGGCGCGCGGCACGGGCGTAGCAGCGGCCCTGCTGGCCGCCGTCGAAGCATGGGGCATGGCGCAGGGCTGCGTCGCGCTCGGTTCGGATGCGCTCCTCGACAACGAGGCAAGCCATGCATGGCATGCCGCCTGCGGTTTCGAGGAGGTCGAGCGCGCCGTCCGCTACATCAAGCCGATCAGGCCTTAGGCCAGCGCAGGCGCCGGACGCCGCATCGGCTGCGCCCTCCACTGCACCAGCGAACGCCAGGCCCACTCAAACGGGCCATAGTAGAAGCGCGCCAGCCAAGGCTTGCTGATGCCGAGCTGCAGCGCCCACACCGCCAGCACGATCAGATAGAGCTGATACCGCTCCAAGTAACCAAACAGCCCGAAGCCATAGCCGTAGAACAAGGTCGTCGTGACGAGCGATGCGCCGAGATAGTTGGTGAACGCCATGCGCCCGGCCGCCGTCAGCCGCTCGAGCCGCACGCCGCCCTTCACG
>JAEZQR010000169.1 GCA_023413015.1 Pseudomonadota bacterium | reverse complement strand
GTTCAACATCGTCGCCGTGTCCGACTTCAACTTCGGCGCGATGGAGAACAAGGGCCTCAACATCTTCAACACCAAATACATCCTGGCCGATCAGGACACCGCGACCGATGCCGATTTCGACGCGGTCGCGGCGGTGGTGGCGCACGAATATTTCCACAACTGGACGGGCAACCGCATCACTTGCCGCGACTGGTTCCAGCTGTCGCTGAAGGAGGGGCTCACCGTCTTCCGCGACCAGAGCTTCTCGGCCGACCAGGGCTCGCCGGCGGTCAAGCGGATCGAGGATGTGCGGGTGCTGCGCGCCGTGCAGTTCCAGGAGGATTCGGGGCCGCTCGCGCATCCGGTGCGCCCCGACAGCTATATCGAGATTTCGAACTTCTACACCGCGACCGTCTACAACAAGGGCGCCGAGGTCATCCGCATGCTCGCGACGCTGCTCGGGCCCGAGGGTTACCGCAAGGGCTGCGACCTCTATTTCGAGCGCCACGACGGGCAGGCGGTCACCATCGAGGACTGGGTGAAGGCGCACGAGGACGCCAATGGCATCGACCTGAGCCAGTTCCGCCGCTGGTATGCGCAAGCCGGCACGCCGCGCGTGCGCGTGACGAGCCGCTACGATGCCGATGCCAAGCAGGCTCGCATCGAGATCGAGCAGGCGACGCCTGCGACGCCGGGGCAGCCCGAGAAGCAGCCCTTCCACATCCCGCTGCGCCTGCAACTGCTCGGCCGCGGCAGCGGCCAGCCGCTCGGGGCCGAGCAGTTGGTCGAGCTGCGCGACGCGGCGGCTACGATCGAGATCGCCGATGTCGACGAGCCACCGGTGCTGTCAATCAACCGCGGCTTCTCCGCGCCCGTCACCGTCGAGGCCGCGCAGTCGCGAGCCGAGCTCGCACATCTGGCGGCGCACGACGACGATCCCTTCGCGCGCTACGAGGCGCTGCAGCGGCTGGCGCTCGACGTGATGACCGAGGCGATGGCGCTGGGCAGCGACCGCATCGACGCGAGCCTGACCGAGGCGGTCGCGGCGACGCTCGACAGCGGCCTCGACCCGGCGTTCGTCGGCGAGGCGGTGCTGCTGCCGAGCGAGGCGTTCATCGGCGACCAGCTTGCCGCCGTCGATCCCGACGCGATCCACCGCGTCCGCGAGGCGGCGCGGCGCGCGCTGGGCGGCGAGCTGCGCGACCGCTGGTGGGCGGTCTATCGTGCCAACCGCGACAACCGCTATGAGCTGAACCCGGAGGCCAAGGGACGCCGGCGCCTCAAGAATGTCGCGCTCGGCTATCTGACCGCCGATGACGACGCCCAGGCGATCGGCACGGCCTTCGAGCAGTTCGAGAGCACGGACAACATGACCGACCGGCTGGCGGCGCTCGGCCTGCTCGCCAGCGCGGAGGCGCCGCAGCGCGAGACCGCGCTGGAGGCGTTCCACGCCCGCTTCCGCCACGAGCCGCTGGTGCTCGACAAATGGTTCGCGACGCAGGCGCTGTCGACGCGCGCCGACACGCTGGAGCGGGTGATCGCGCTCGGCCGGCACCCCGACTTCTCGCGGACCAACCCCAACCGCCTGCGCTCGCTCGTCGGCGTGTTCGGCATGAACCAGGCGCGCTTCCACGATCCGTCGGGCGCCGGCTACCGCTTCCTCGCCGACGAGGTGATCGCGGTCGACGGCATCAACCCGCAGTCGGCGTCGCGCATCGTCCAGCCGCTCACGCGCTGGCGGCGCTTCGACGGTCCGCGCGCCGAGCTGATGCGGACCGAACTTGAGCGCATCCTCGCCAAGCCCGGCCTGTCGAAGGACGTCTACGAGGTGGTGTCGAAGGGGCTGGCCTGACGTTTGATCCGATCGCGGAACGGGCTAAGGGAAGGGCATGCGCCTTGACGATCCCCCTTTCATCCTGACGCTGTCGTGCCGCGATGCGGTCGGCATCGTCGCCGACGTCACCGGCTTCCTGGCGGCGCAGGGTGGGTTCATCGTCGACAGCCAGCAGTATGCCGACACCGAGACCGGCCGCTTCTTCATGCGCGTCGCGTTCGTGAGCGGTGGCCCCGAGCCGCTGGCGCTCGAGGCCCTGCGCCAGGCGTTCGCGCCGATCGGCGGGCGGCACATGATGGACTGGGCGCTGACCGACTCCGCGCAAAGACCGAAGGTGCTGATCACGGTATCGAAGCATGGCCACTGCCTCAACGACCTGCTCCACCGCTGGAGCACCGGCGCCCTCAGCATTGATGTCGTCGGCGTGATGTCGAACCATCCGGATATGCGCTCGCTCACCGAATGGCATGGGCTTGCCTACCATCACCTGCCCGTCACGCCCGACACCAAGGCCGCCCAGGAGGCGGCGTTCGCCGAACTGGTGGCGTCATCGCGCGCCGATATCGTCGTGCTGGCGCGCTACATGCAGATCCTGAGCCCGGAACTGGCGCGGCATCTGTCGGGGCGCTGCATCAACATCCACCACAGCTTTCTGCCGAGCTTCAAGGGCGCCAAGCCCTATCACCGGGCGCATGCCAGAGGCGTGAAGCTGATCGGCGCCACCGCGCACTATGTGACGAGCGACCTCGACGAAGGGCCGATCATCGAGCAGGCGGTCGAGCGGGTCGATCATCGCGACACGGCCGACGATCTGGTCCGTATCGGCCGGGACGTCGAGGCGCAGGTGCTGGCGCGGGCGGTCAAATGGCAGGCGGAGCGGCGCATTCTCCTCAACGGCGCCAAGACGGTGGTGTTCAGATGAGCCCGGCCGAACAGCGCCTCTTCGCCGAGTTCGAGCGTCTCGGGGTCGCGCACCGCCTTGCCGAGCATGAGGCGGTGTTCACCGTCGAGCAGAGCTCGAAGCTGCATCGCGAGCTGCCGGGCGCGCATACCAAGAACCTGTTCCTGAAGGACGGCACCGGGCGCTACTGGCTGGTGACGATCCCGGCCGAGCTGCGCGCCGACCTGAAGCGGCTACCAGCGGTAATCGGGTCGAAGCGATTGTCGTTCGGCAACCCGGATGAGCTGCGCGCGCTGCTCGGCGTCGAGCCCGGATCGGTGACGCCGCTCGCCGCGATCAACGATGGGCAGGGCCAGGTCGCGGTGGTGATCGACGCGCGGCTGGTGGCGGCGGGGACGGTCAACGTGCATCCGCTGCGCAATACCGCGACCGTCGGGCTGGCCGCCGACGACCTGTTGCGGCTGCTGGCCGCCTGGGATCACGAACCGCAGGTGGCAGAAGTGCCGGTGCTGGAGACCGAGACGGTATGAGCCTGGAGACGATTTCGACGCACCGCTGCTTCGGCGGCACGCAGGGCTTCTATCGGCACACGTCGGGTGAGACCGCCTCGCCGATGCGCTTCTCGCTGTTCGTGCCGGAAAGTGAGGGACCGTTCCCGGTCGTCTGGTTCCTGTCGGGGCTGACCTGCACCGAGGAGAATTTCACCACCAAGGCCGGCGCGCAGCGCGTCGCGGCCGAGTTGGGGCTGGTGCTCGTCGCCCCCGATACGTCGCCGCGAGGCGAGGGCGTGCCCGACGATCCGGCCTACGACTTCGGCATGGGCGCCGGCTTCTACGTCGATGCGACGCAGGCGCCCTGGGCGAAGCATTACCGGATGCGCAGCTACATCGAGCGCGAGTTGCCCGAGGTCATCGCCGCCA